>CAMCCX010000024.1 GCA_945873305.1 Akkermansia muciniphila | reverse complement strand
CGATGCAGGCGGGCAGGCCGCCGGACCAGTCGGATTTGTTAGGATTGCGAGGCATCCGGGCATGATTCGACCACTAGATATGGTGTACAAGCCCTAAATGTCATGGGATACAAACTATTTTCGCGACTCTCCCTAGCTTGATCGCCGTGCCGTGGACCTGTTTCTCGGTGGCGTCGGTGACGGCCGGACCGCTGGGGTCGCGCTGGATGAGGCGGGCGGAGGTGTAGCCCTTGCTGGTGCCCTTGGGCATGTCGACGCCCGTCGAGCAGGAGATGAGGGAGAGTGCGGCGATGGCGGTCAGGATGCGGGAGGGTGTCTTGAACATGGCTGCGAGTTTGGGAAACATTCTCCCAAGTGGCAAACGGATTGTCTGCGATTGCCACCTTGCCTGCCAGACGGGGCTCAGCCCTCGCCGGGCGGCGTCACCACCACCACGCGCTCGACGCCGCGCTTGGAGAATTCCTCCCAGTAGCGCTTTTCCCAGGCCACGGTGCGGGCGCGGCGTTCTTCCTCGCTGAGTTTTTCCCACACTTTGAAACCGATGGCGCGCGCGAGGTCGCGGTCCGCGAGCCGCACGGCGAGCTCGTCCCAGAAGCTTTCGTTGCGGAATTCCTCGTAGCACTCGTGATAGAACAGGTTTTCCTCCCGCTCCGCCTTCACCCGGAAGCGCTGGGTTTCCTCCTCGAACTCGATCCAGTCGCCGAGCCCCGAGTGGCCGGCCTTTTCGAGGATCTTGCTTTCCAGATTCTCAAACGCGGAAACCTGGTCGTTCGCCGTTTCCTTCTGGTTCCATGACGCGACGTTGGCCGCGAGGCTGACCATTTCCACCAACGTGGCGAGTTCTTGATCTGAGAGGCGCAAATGCATTCGTCCGGGGAACAAACCACCGCCGCGCCGCGCCCGCAAGCCTGCAACACTCCGGGCTTGATCTTCGCGAAATCTCCCGGCAGCTTCCCGCCCTGCCCCTGCACGAGTAGCTCAGCGGTAGAGCGGTCCGCTTACACCGGATTGGTCGGCGGTTCGATCCCGTCCTCGTGTACCACTTTTTTCAGAACCGCCAGACGTCCAGCGTCTCGCCCTTGCGGCACATTCCCGGCGATTCGTCGATCACGCCGCGGCTCAGCCAGCCGTCGCTCCACTCCACCCAATGGGCGCGCCCCGGTGAGGTGAACGAGCCGGTATTGATCACGCGGCGGCCATTTTCCAGCCAGCTGCCGACGCGGTGGAAATGGCCGATGACGAGCATTTCCGCCCGCGGGAAATAGCGTTCGCAAAATTCCGCGCCCATCGGGCCCTGGGTCATCCAGGCTTCGATCATTTTGACCGCGCGCCTTGGCGGCACGATCGCGTCCCACGCCCGCTGCAGAAATCTCCGGCCTGTCGGATACTCGACGGAGCAAAGTTCGCGGGCGATTTTGCGCGCCACTCGCAAGCGCTCCTCCACATCAATCTCGGCGCGCGGGTGCTCATCCCAAAGCTCCATCACCCGCTGGCCGCTGACGAGGATCTCGCGCTTCCACGGCGAGCCGTCGAACAACAAGGCGTCGCCGTGAGTGACGACGATCCGCCCGCCGGCCAGTTCCACCCAGCCGGGGCCGGGCCAGCCGGGATCGTGATTTCCGGATAGAAAAACCGCTTCAACGCCTTCCTCGCGGCAGAGGTTTTTCAAATCCACGAGCATCGCGGTCGCGCGTTCGAGAAACGGACGCGCGAGTTCCTGCCAGATATCGCCGTTGAAAATGACCGTGCCCGCTCCGGCGATCAAAGGCCGCAGCGCGGCGACTTGCTCGATCCGGCAGATTTTATGGCCGAGGTGGAGGTCGGACAGAATCCGGACCGGCTCATTCACCGGCGACCCGGCGCTGGCGCACCGCCTCGAACAAACAGACGCCGGTGGCCACCGAGACGTTGAGGCACTCGACTTTTCCGGCCATCGGGATGGAGGCGAGGAAATCGCAGTTTTCCTCGGTCAGGCGGCGCATGCCTTTTTCCTCGGCTCCGAGGACGAGCGCGAGCGGGCCCTTGAGATCGAGCTCGTAAATCGACTTGGACTTCGCGTGATCCGAGGTGCCCACGAGCCACAACCCGGCGGTCTTGAGCTTCTCCATCGTCCGGGCGAGATTGGTCACTTGGGCGAACGGCACGTGGTCCGCCGCGCCGACCGAGATGCGGCGCACGGTCTCGGTGATGCCGACGGCCTTGTCCTTCGGCGCGACCACCACATGCACGCCCGCCGCGTCCGCCGTGCGCAGGATGGCCCCGAGATTGTGCGGGTCCTGCACGCAATCGAGGATCAAAACAAACGGCACCGCCTGCTGCGCGACGATGGCTAACACGTCGTCCTCATCCAGCGAGGGCACGGCGGTTTCCACCGTCTGGACGTGGCGGTTTTCGCGGGCCTGTTTGTTTTGCGTGCCGTGTGTCGGTGAAAAACGGGGTTTCATGCGCGGAATTTGAGTCGGCGAACCGACGGAGTCCAGCGCGATGGTGGGGAATCAGGAGCCCGACGGGCCAGCTGAAATAAAGTGTCCCGACTGTCTCAGTCGGGAGCGGAGCCTCCCGACTGAGACAGCCGGAACACATTCACATCACGGAGCCACGTTGAGGCGGACGAAGATTTTCTGCGGACCGCCCGGCAGGGTGAAGACGACCTGGCTGTTACCGATGCTCAGGTTTGCCGCGTAGCTGATGTTCGCATCCTCCCATGTGTCCAAACTGGTCGAGACTTCCACCCTGAACGCGGAGATCGTCGTGCCGGCGGCGCGTGGCCAGGAAACCGCGCCGTCAACGATTCCCGGATGGGCGGTGAAGGCGTTTCCCGCGGTTCCCATGAAATACTCGACCGCGTTCGGCAGGCCGTCGTCGTCGTGATCCTGCGCCGCGGTTTCGTTCGGGGCGTTGGCGGCGAGCCAGGAAGCAAAGGTATTTCCGCCCGTCACGGTGAAGGCGGTGGCGGAGAACGGGACGTCCGGCGCGTTGCCGTTGACATTTTGGTCGCCGGTGCCGTCTTCGGTTAGCCAGTTGCCGGTGTCGCCGAGTAGCAAAAGGTAGGCCGCGAAATCTGCCTGATTGGAGCGGGAGCCGTTGTAAGCCGCGACATCCCTATCGTCCGGGAGACGAATGATGTGCGTTGGACTCAAACCGGTGCCCGTCGTGGAGTCGCCGTCATGGGTGGCGATCATCGCGAGGAAACCCGTGGGCGTGAGCACGTCTCCTTGATAGGCGTAAACAGTCTCATTTTCGACATTGAGATTCAGATTCCCGGAGGAGCTGGTGACGGTTCCAACGCTGGCACTTCGGATCGATGATGAAAGGTTGTTGAGACTGATCACCTCGCCAGCGGCCACGCCTCCGGCGGGTGCCGTCCATGTGACGACGCCTTCTGTGGCGGGAAATGCGCCGCCAGCCCCCACCAGAGAGCCATTCCACGCGTTGTCAGTAAACCGGATCACAGCGTTTTCCGCGATGGGAGCCAGCGCGACGAAGGCGAGGTCGTCGTTGCCATCCGCGCTGAAGCCGACAAAGGCGATCGCGCCGGGGCTCAGGCTGATGACCGGACTGGCGATCCATGCGAGCGAAACGTCGTCGATGGCCAGGCCATGATCGTCGCCGTCATGATTCAGGTCTTTCCAACGGATCATCAGGTAATTGCCCGCCGGGACGAAGATATTCGGATTGATTGAAATCGCCGTGCGGTTGGCCGAGTCGTTGCCGTCAAGAGACGTTCCAGTGCTCGTATTCACCGGGCTGCTGAAATTTCCAGCTGCAACAGCAGTCCAGCCGGCATCGGCCGAGGGCACCAGCAAAGTGATAGGCGTCGGGCTGATCTTATACCAGAGCGTGACGACCTGCGCCACGGTCTCGCCACCCTTCCGCCATTGCTCGCCGGTGTAGGCCAGGGAATTGAGAGTCGCGGCCTCGCCGGAGGTGTTCTGGAGCTGCACGCCGTGGGCGAAATTTCCCGCCGTGGGGGTGCCCGCACCGATTGAACCGAGCGCCCGTTCCGCAGTGCTGGCGGAGCCGTAGCTGTAGAGATTTCCCGCCGTATCAGAGCCGGCGTCCGCGACGATGGAGTTACCGGAACCGCCGCTTCGTTGGGAATACCATCCCGGAACGGTCGAGTCATCGGCCCAAGTGGCGGACCCGCTGGCAGGCAGCGTGTCGAAGTTCTGGGAGTAGTTTCCCGTTCCGGTGATCGCGACGGGAGCGGCTTGGGTGAAGGCACTTCCCACGACGCACAAGACGCCGAGCCATGCTCGCGCATGCCGTTCAGGGGGGGAAATGCGGATAACGGGAACGGAGTGGTGGCAATGTTTCATGGTGGTTAGGGGGTCGTGCTGGCTGGATGGAACGGCAAAAAGCCGAAATCTATCCATTACTTGCTAGTATCTGATTTTGGCGATGGCCGCGAGAGATTTTGGCAGCGGTGCAATTTTAGCTTGCCGCTCCTGGATTTTCAGTAATTACTGAAAACCGTGAACGCCGAAACCGAAAAACTCAAACAAGCCCGCGACGAGTTCGTGGCCCAGTGGGGCGCGCTCGGCTCGCAGTGGGGCATCAACCGGACGATGGCCCAGATCCACGCGTTGCTGATGACCGCGCCGGAACCGCTGACGACGGACGAGGTGATGGAAGAGCTGGAAATCAGCCGCGGCAACGCCCATTCAAATCTCAAGGAATTGGTCGCCTGGGGCCTGCTCCGCCCGGTGGTGAAAAAGGGCGAGCGCCGCGACTTTTTCGAGGCGGAGAAGGACGTTTGGCAGATTTTCACGATCGTCGCCCGCGAGCGGAAACGCCGCGAGATCGAGCCGGCGCTGGCGCTCCTTCACAAGTGCGCCGAGGTGAGCGAGGGGATCGAAACGCCGGAAGGAAAAGCGTTCCACGACCAGATGCGGGCGCTCGAGGATTTCGTGAGTTTCGCGTCGAAAATGTCCGACCGCATCGCCTCGATGAAGCACGGCTTCGCCCTGCAACTCGCCACCAAACTGCTCGGATGAGTTGAATTTTTTCAAGCCCTGTTTTCAGAGTTTTCTGAAAAGCCGGGATGGACGGAAACAAAAACAATACGGAAGCCTCAATGAACCCTGTGATCGTGATTTTCGGAGCCAATGGATTTCTTGGCCGTTACCTAACCCGTCACTGCGCCCGCAATGGCAAGGAGGTTGTCGCCATCGGCCGCAGCCGCGAGGGCTGGAGCGGCGACGGGATGTTTCTCGAATGGGACGGCAAAAACATCGGCCCGTGGGCATTGGCGCTGGAAGGCGCGGAAGCGGTGATCAACCTAGCAGGCAAAAGCGTGGACTGCCGCTACACGGAAAAGAACCGCCGGGAAATCATCGGTTCGCGGGTGGACTCCACGCGCGTGATCGGCGAGGCCATCGCCGGCTGCAAGACGCCGCCGAGAACCTGGCTCAACGCGAGCACCGCGACGTGGTATCGCCATGCCGAGGACCAGCCGCAGAACGACTGGCTGGGCGAGCCCGGCGAGGGGTTTTCCTGCGAGGTGGCGCAGGCGTGGGAGGACGCGTTTTTCGGCGCGGAGATCCCCGCGGAAACACGCAAGCTCGCATTGCGGATCGGCATGGTGCTGGCGAACGAGGAGGCGACGGTTTACGACGTGCTGAGAAAACTAACCGCCCTCGGCCTCGGCGGGGCGATGGGCGGGGGCAAGCAGCGGATCAGTTGGATCCACATGGAGGATTTTTTAAGAGCCGTGGACTTCGCGATCAACGATCCGTTTCTCGACGGCACGATCAATGTCACCGCGCCGGAGTTCCCGACGAACCGCGAGTGGATGCGCACCTTCCGCGAGGCGGTGGGCATGCCGCTCGGATTGCCCGCCACCAAGTGGATGTTGGAAATCGGCGCGCGTTTCATGGGGACGGAAACCGAACTCGTCACGAAAAGCCGCTGGGCGGATTCCGTCCGGCTGCGTGACGCCGGGTTCCGCTGGCGCTGGGGCCGCACGGTGGACGCGGTGGCGGACCTGCACGGGCGGCGGGGCCTGGAAGGGTTTTTCAAGGCGGCGGCGGAGCGGAGCACCGGCGCGCGCGCCTGGCTGCCGGCCGCGACTCGTTAGGCGAGGAGTTCTTTCACCACTTTCCCGTGCACGTCCGTCAGCCGGAAGCGCCGGCCCTGGTGGGTGGCGGTGAGCATGGTGTGGTCGATTCCTAACAAATGCAGCATGGTCGCCTGCAAATCATGGACGTGGACGGCTCCGGGTTCGTAGTGGTGCTTGTCCGGTGAGATGGGATTCCCGTCGGCACCGACGATGTTGTAGCCGTAGGCGTCGGTCTGGCCGTAGGTGATGCCGGGTTTCACGCCGCCGCCGGCCATCCAGATGGTGAAACAGCGCGGATGGTGGTCGCGGCCGTAGTTGTCCTTCGTGAGCGCGCCCTGCGAGTAGGCGGTGCGGCCGAACTCACCGCCCCAGACGACGAGCGTGTCTTCCAACAGCCCGCGTTGTTTGAGGTCGCGGACGAGGGCGGCGGAGGCCTGGTCGGTTTCCTTGCACTGGCCGCGGATGGACGAAGGCAGGTTGCCGTGCTGGTCCCAGCCCTGGTGATAGAGTTGGATGAAGCCCACGCCGCGCTCGGCGAGGCGGCGGGCTAGCAGGCAGTTCGCGGCGAAGGTTCCGGGTTTCTTACTGTCCTCGCCGTACATCGCGAAGGTGCTTTCCGGTTCGCTGCCGAGATCGGTGATGTCCGGCAAACTGGTCTGCATGCGGAACGCCATTTCATACTGGGCGATGCGGGACTCGATTTCCGGATCGAGCTCTTTTTCGAACTGCACGCGGTTGAGTTCGTTCATCCGGTCGAGCATCGCGCGGCGGCCGGACTGGCAGATGCCGTCGGGATTGCTCAGATAGAGAACGGGGTCCTTGCCGGGGCGGAACTGGACGCCTTGGTATTTCGAGTCGAGGAAACCGGAACCCCACAGGCGCGAGTAGAGCGGTTGGTCACCTTGGCCGGCGGAGACGAGGACGATGAACGACGGCAGGTTCGAGTTGGCGGCGCCGAGACCGTAGGAGAGCCACGAGCCGATCGACGGGCGGCCGGCGAGTTGGGAGCCGGTTTGGAAAAAGGTGATCGCCGGATCGTGGTTGATCGCCTCGGTGAACATCGATTTGACGATGCAAAGCTCGTCGGCGATGCCGGCGGTGTGCGGCGGAGGTCGTCGCCCTTGGATTGCTGATAGGCGGGCGACATCGAGTTCGATTCGCGCCAGAGGTCCGGCCCCGGCTGATAGGGTGAAACGGGAGGTCCGCCGGTTTTTGAAACGAGCTGGCCGGAAGCGGCGAGCGCGAGGTCGCGGACCGGCTCGGCGGCGAGGCGGCGGGCGGGTCCGCGGGCGAACAAAACATTCGCAGGGTCCTTTTCCCGGAGCTCCGGGCGCAGGCGCGAGTCCTGCCGGTAGGTGGCGGAGAGGACGATCTGGCGGCACAGGCGTTTCACGTCCCAGCCGTGCGAAACGAAATCGCGGGCGAGCCAGTCGAGCAGTTCCGGATGGCTCGGCGCGGTGCCTTGGAAGCCGAAATTATCAGACGTCGGGACCAGTCCGGTGCCGAAAAAGCGCTGCCAGACGCGGTTGACGAACACCCGCGAGGCGAGCGGGTGGTCCGGCTGCGTGAGCCATTGGGCGAGGCCGAGCCGGTCGCGCGGCGCGTCGGCGGGGAAAGGCGGCAGGATCTGGGAAAAAGTGTCGCGGGCGACGTCGTTTTCCGGCGTGTGCGGCGTGCTGTAATCTCCGCGCGGCAGAATCCAGGTCGGCCGCGGCACCGGAGTTTCGTCCATCACGGCGACGGTCCGCACCTTGCTTTCGATTTCGACGAGCCTCTGCCGCGCGGCACGAAGTTTTTCCCGCGCCTCGCGGATTTGTGGAGGAACGACGGCGAGCTCGGTTTTTCCCGGCTGTGGGAGTTCCGCGATGTCCGAGGGGCAGAGCGCGCTATCAAAGACGCCGAGCGAATCGATTTCACCGCCGCGGAAGCCACGGTCGCGGAAACGTTCGCCGAGGGTGAAATCTCCGGAACCATAAATCCGGTCGATCACCGATTGGCGGAGGCGGTCGGTGGTGATTTCCACTGGCACCGGTTTTCCATCCACATAAACCGCCAGTCCGGCCGCGCGCCCGGAGCCGTCCCAAGTCACGGAAACGCGGTGCCATTGGTCTTTTCCGACGACCGGCGCGGTGATGACGCCCACCGCCGAGCCCGGCCAGTCGCGGGCGATGCGGGCCTCGACCCGGCCGCCGGCGAGCGTGCAGTCGTAGCCGTTGTAGCCGGCGTCCGTGCCGAAAGTGCGCTGCCAGAGGACGACCGGCTCGGGATTGGCCGCGGTGTCGCGGAGCACGAGATCCACCGTCCACGGCTGCGGCCAGTCTGCGGTGAGCAGGCCGGGGATGGAAATCCCCTGGTCGCCGTCGAGCACCATGGCGCGGCCGCCGGGGACTGCGGTGGTTTTCAGGCCGTTGATTTTCGCTTCCTTCGCCGGGCCATCGACACCGTTCGGGGAAACCTCGGGTTTTTCCGCTGGCTCGAAATCAAACAAGGCGACGCGATCCGGCGGGGCGGGCGTCTGCGGCAGTGCGGCTGAAACGGCGTTTTCGGCGTCGCGGATTTCCACTTCCTGGGCTCGCGTGGGCAGCATGAGCGCCGGGCCAGGCGTGATTTTCTGGTCCGAGTAAACGCCGCGCTCGGCGATGGAATTGAAAAAGCTGCCGATGGAATAATAATCCCGCGCGCTGATCGGATCGTATTTGTGATCGTGGCAGCGACAGCATTCGAGAGTCAGAGCGAGGAAGGTGGTGCCGAAGGTATGGACGCGGTCCGAAACTCCCTCGACGCGGTATTCCTCATGAATCGAGCCGCCTTCCTGGGTCATGCAGTTCAGGCGGTTGAAGGCGGTGGCGAGCTTCTGATCGCGGGTGGGGTTGGGCAAAAGATCGCCGGCGAGCTGCCAGGTCGTGAATTGGTCGTAAGGTAAATTTTCGTTAAACGCGCGGATCACCCAGTCCCGCCACGGCCACTGGCCGCTGAGCAAGTCCGACTGATAGCCGTAAGAATCCGCGTAGCGCGCGGCGTCGAGCCAATCGAGCGCCATCGTCTCGCCGAAATGCGGCGAGGCGAGCAGGCGGTCCACGGCGGTTTCGAATTTCGTCGCCTCGAAAGCGGAAATTTCCTCCGGCGTCGGGGGCAGCCCGGTGAGATCGAAGCGGGCAGCGGGGTGAAGGCCCAGTGCTTCTCGTATTTCGCGCCTTGTCGGATCCATTTCTCCAACAGCTCCGCCTCGTCCGGGCCGAGCGTGAGGTGGGATTGCGGCGGCGGCATGATTTCCTTCGGGTCCGTCCGCCGGATCATTTCGGAGGCCGCCGGATCGCCGGGAACGATGGCGCGGGCCTTGGATTCTTCGATCACCGCAGTCGCGCCTTCGAAGGTGCCGAGCGGCAAGCCGGCCTCGCGTTTCGAGCCGTCCGGCCCGTGGCAGTAATAACATTTGTTCGACAGGATCGGCTGGATCTCGGTGGAAAATGAAACGTCGCCCCCCTGCCCCCCTGCCCGCCAGCCCGCCAGCCGTCAGACGCAAAAAAGCGGTGAGAGTTGCGGATTTCATAAATCAAATTTCAGCGGTGTCGGGACCACCTTACGACGGTCGATTTCCGATCCTGTCACTTTCCCGCACTCCAGCCACAACCCGCTGGACTCCTCGAAGACCGAGGCTTTTCGAACCAATTATATTCACCGGAATTTTTTGCAACTCGCTGATTATAAATACTCATACAATGTAAATTGGCTCAGGTTGGCTTTTTCGGTTTGCTCAAGTCAGCAATGTCGCTTATCCCTCGCGGACTTTGTTTAGCCCGAGCGGATGCTCATTCCCTTTTTGTAAGCATGATTTACCGATCCCTTTCCCTTCTCTCGCTCGCGGTGATCGCGGCGTTTTTCACCAGCTGCGGCAGCCCGGGCCCTAACATTCTCTCGAAATCCTCGATTGGTTCCGGCTCCGGCACTTACTCGAAAAACGAGAGTTTCGCACTCCCTCCCGCCTCCTCGGTCGTCCTGGCCGCCGCCGCCGGCAAGCCCCGCGACAAGCACTCGATGCCGGTTTACGCGTTCAGCGACCGCAACCGGATTGTCCGCACCACCGCCTACACCTGCGGCGAGTCCGACCACTTGATTTACGGCAGCAAAAACGCCACCGGCACCGTCCTCCGCTACAACAACCGGGGCCGCAGCGCCGCCGCCGACTGGTCATTCTACCCGGTAGGCACCACTTTCCGGATCAAGGGCCTGCCTTATCTCTACGTGGTCGATGACTACGGCTCGGCGCTGCTCGGCACCGGCACCGTCGATATTTACAAGCCGACCAAGGAAATCATGGCGCAGTGGGGCCGCCGGAATGTCGAGCTCACCGTGGTCCAATGGGGCTCGTTCACCCGCAGCGCCGAGCTTCTCAGCCAGCGCACCAGCTACGACCACTGCCGCAAGATGCTCGCAAACATCGTCCGCCAGCGCCCGGATCTCGGCCGCGTCGCCAAGCTGTAATTTCCCACGAAATTTTCCCTCAGGCCCGGTCGTTCATTCGGCCGGGCCTTTTTGTTGTCACTGGATGGGCGCGAACAAGCGCGCCGCCCGGCAGGCCGCGCGGAATAAAAACGGCTTGCCGGTGAAGTCGCCCACCTTCGCTTCCTGCGAGTGGATGAAGTCGGAAACCAACATCGCCCCGACCTCGCCGACAAATTTCGGGTCCGCCGAAAACGCCGTGATTTCGAAGTTCAGCCGGAACGACCGGTTGTCCAGGTTCGCCGTGCCCACCGCCGCCAGCCGGTCGTCGATCAGCATGACCTTCTGATGGAGAAATCCTTTGTGATAGCGGAACAATTTCACGCCGAAAGGAATCGATTGCTCGTAGTAGGAAAACGCCGACAGCCAGACCAGCGTGTGGTCCGCCCGCTCCGGGATGAGAATCCGCACGTCCACGCCGCGGATCGCGGCGGCTTGCAGGGCGGTGAGCACGCCCTCGTCGGGGACGAAATACGGCGAGGCGATCCACAACCGTTTCCGCGCGGAATTCGCCGCTTCCGCCACCACCAGCTGCCACGAATCCGCCGGATCGGCCGGGCCGGTGGGGATGACCGCCGCGACTTGGTCCGCCGCTTCCGGCCGGGTGTCCCAGTGCAGCTCGGGCACGTGGTTGGACGCCCAGAACCAGTCTTCCAAAAACACCAGCTGCACCGCCTGCACCACCGGCCCCTGCATCTTCAAATGCGTGTCCCGCCACTCGCCGAACTTCCGGTCGCGGCCCATGTATTCGTCTCCCACGTTGAAGCCGCCGATGAATGCCGTCTTGCCGTCGCTCACCACGATCTTCCGGTGGTTCCTGAAATTCAGCTGAAACCGCGACCACCAGAACCGGTTGATCCCGAAGAAGTGGCACTCGACTCCCGCCGCCTTCAGCTCCCTCAAGTAGCGCCGCGGCAACTTGTGCGAACCGATCTCGTCGAACAGGAAATACACCTTCACCCCCGCCTTCGCCCGCTCGATGAGCGCCTCTTGGAAGCGGGTGCCGAGCGTGTCGTTTTTCACGATGAAGAAATTCACGCACAAGTAATTTTCCGCCGCCGCGATCACCTCGAAAATCCGCTCGAAGGTTTTCTCGCCGTCGATCAACAGCTCCAGCTCGTTTCCACGGGTAAATGGCAAACCGCCCAAAAACTGCGCCGCCCGCTCGAAGGCGTCGTCGTCCGGGATGTCCACCTCGTAATGGCCCAGCCGCTGCCGCATCGTCGCCGCCAGCCGTCCCAGCCGGCTGTCGTTTTCCCGCCTCCCGCCGACGTTTCGGGCAAACCGCGTCCGCCCGAGCAGCCAATACATCGGGATCGCCAGAAACGGCACCGTCAGCAGCGAAACCACCCACGCGATCGTTCCCTGCGACGTCCGCACATGCATCAACGCGTGAAGCACATGCAGGATTCCCACCACGTAGAACGTCAGCAGCGCCGTCAGTCCCAACCACGTGTTGAACTCGAAATCAGGGAAAAACATCGCCGCAAGCTAACCACGAAAGCCGCCGGTCACAAGCCCTCAACCCCGCGGCGTCAGCCGGTGGAAATGCCAGCGTATTTCCTCCTCGTAGCTTCTGAGAGACGGATAGAAAGTCTTCGTGTCGGAGCGCCTCAAGCCCGCGCCGACTCGCTCCGGTGGCAGCAATTCCTGCAAATCCATCATCGCGCCCAGCAGCAGCGCCGTGTCCCCCAAGCGCAGCGGACGGCCTTGGAAAAACATCATGCTCTCCGCCGAGACCGAGGCTCGCAGCCGGTTGGGCGCGGAGCAAAAAAAGAAATCGAGGCGGAACTCGGGCGAATCTTGGACGCGATGCCGCCTCTCGAGGTGCGCCGGATCTTGGAATGAGTGCAACCTTGCAGGGCTGCCGGATTCCATCACCATGACCGGCTTCAATTTACTCTGAGTTAGAAACCCACCCGCCACGAAAACCAAGTCATCCAAAGTCCGTGTTTGTTGCCGCCCCATCGTGTCCGTGAACACCAGGGCTTCCGCCCCGGTTTCTATCCGCTGGATGGTAAACGGCTCGTGCAAGACCGGCAGCTCGTCGTCCGCCACCACGTCCGTTGGAAAACCACGCCGCTTCAACTCCGCTTGAAACGCCTTCGCCTCCTCAAGCGGCAGGTTGGAAACCACGATGCCGAAGAGATCGCGCTGAAGGTGGGCGCAATCCGCACGGGCGATGGATGGAACCACGACCGACGCTTCTTCCAGCGATTCCCGGTCGATGGTTTGATCCAGCGAAACCTGCAACAGGCTGTAAGTGGACATGATGGTTGGAGAACTAGGGGGCATGGACGTCTCGTCCATGCGCTGGGACGAGACGTCCCAGCCCCTTAGGATTCAGCGCTTCCGGATGAGCATGAACTCATTGCCGTCCGTGTCGAAACACATCGCCAGATGCGGCGCTTCGCCATCTTCCTCTTGTGGCTCGCGGACCAATCCGCCGCCGTGCGCCACCACCTCGGCCGCTCCGGCGACCACGTCCGCGACTTGGATGCTGATGCCCGTCCAAGTGCGTTTCCCCTCACCGCCGCCGTGGATGCCGATGACGGTCCCGGCGATTTCCAGCTCGGAAATGTGGCTGTTGGCGCGGATGACCTCCGCGCCGAAAACCTCTTGATAGAACCGGGTCGCCCGCGCCAAATCCGCTGCCCAGATGACATACTTGACGCGTTCGACCTGCATTTTTCAGTAGTTGAAAATTTCGCCTTCCGCAAAGAAGCGCTTCAGTTCGGCCTGGGCGGCTTCGACGGAATCGGAGGCGTGGCAGACGTTGCGCATTTTCGCGTCGCCGTCCTTGTGGCCGAAGTCGCCGCGGATGGTTCCGGCGGCGGCGGCCATCGAATCGGTCGGTCCGAGCAGGTCGCGGACGCGGGCGATGACGTCCTCACCTTCAAGCGCGAGGGCGATGACCGGGGTTTCCTGCATGAAGCCGCGGACGGATGGGAAGAACGGCTTGTCGGCGATGTGCGAGTAGTGCTCGGCGAGGATTTCGTCGCTGAGGAGCATCATTTTGATGCCGCGGATCTTGAAGCCTTGTGCTTGGAAACGGGCGAGCACCTGGCCGGTGATGTTTTTGGCGACCGCGTCGGGCTTGAAAAGAATGAGAGTTGTTTCTGGAGTCATGGGAGAGGGAGTTAGTCCCGGGGCTAGTTTTGTGCAAGCCTTTTGGTGTCGGGGATTTCCTCGGAATTCTTAACGATCCAGCGCGTCCGCGCGCTGGCGCAGGGCGCGGGCGGCGTCGGCGTTGCGGCTTTCGGTTTCCCACAGCAGCGCCAGGCGGCGGAGCGCTGCGGCGGTTTCCTTTTTCGCCTCGGGCGGAAAGGATTTGATGGCGGCCCGCAACCGTTCCTCGGCGGCCTGGCCTTGGCCTTGGGCGATCAAGGCTTCGGCGGACTCGATGAGGAACGCGGGCTCGGGTTTTCTATCAGCGGGACGGAGCGCTTCGGCCTCGCGGAACAGCCGCGCGGCGAGATCGCGCGTCGCCGGATCGCGGCGGGTGGCGATGGCGAGTTGGTTCGCCAGCTCGAAATTCTGCGGATGATCGAAGACGGCTTTCTCCAGCAGAATCCGGGCTTGCCGCGGGTCATCGGCGGCGAGCCATTCGTCCGCGAGCTTGATGAAATCGGCAGGCGAGCCGCCGCGGATTTTCAGCAACTCGCCGGCATGAAAACGCGCGGGGCCGGGCTGGTCGCGGAGTCGATAGAATTTCGCCAGCGACTGATGGGCCAGCGCCTGGCGGGGATGGATGGCGAGCACTTGCTTGAGCGCGGCCTCGCCCTCCGCGTCGCGCTTGGCGGCGAAATGGAGAATCCCCAGACGCGTCCGCAAATCCAGCGACGAGGGCACGGCCTCGACGTGGCGTTGGAGAATGTCGATGGCTTGGTCCGCCCGCTCCGTGTCGCGGAAATGCTCGGACGCCGCGCGGGCAAGGCCGGGATTTTCCGGATGAGACTCGACGGCGTCGAGGAAACGCCGGTCCACGTTTTCCCGGGCGGCGGCGTCCGCGGGATCAAACAGACTGCGGGAGAGCGACGCGTAGAGCAGCACCGACGCCGGATCGTCCGGCGCGAGTTGATCGAGCAGATTCGTCTTCTCATCTGCGCGCGGGAACAAGCGGCGGATGACCTCGGGGTGGCCGGGATTTTTCCTCAGCGCGGCCTCGAGTGCGTCGTCCGCGAGCTTCAGAGCCAGCGCGTCGCCGCCGCCTTGTTGTTCGAGGAAATCGGCGCAGGCGAGTTGGATTTCGAGATCGTCCGGCCGCGCGGCGGCGAGGTCCCGATAGAGTTTCACGGCGGCCGGGCGGTTTCCCTCGGCCAGCCGGACGCGGACGGCGCGCTGCACGAGAGGCCGTGCGAGCGGATCGGCCGCGCGGGCGTTTTCAAAGCGGAGAGCGGCTTCCGCCGCATCGCCGCGGGACTCGGCTAACACACCGAGCGCGAAGTCGGTCCGCGGATTGCCCGCCGCGGCGAGTGAGGCCGCGAACAGCAGGAAAATGGCCGGATTCCAAATCACGCGGAGAAGCGGTAACACGCCAAGCGCCACGCGTCGAAAGATTGTTCCGCCCGCATCGCAGGCCGCGCGTTGACAGTCGGCAGGCAAAGGCCTAGGAAAAACGCATGGTTTCTTGTCGCGGTTTTCTTGCCCTCGGGGCGGCGTTTCTTTCGCTTGGCTGCGCAAGCATTCAGAAAGACCCGCCTTGGCACGCGGCGGTGGACCGGCAGGCGGGGCAACTCGGATACCGCAACTGGATCGTCATCGCGGAGGCTTCGTTTCCAGCTCAAAGCCGGCCCGGAATCCGCCAGGTGACCGCTTCCGTGGATGTCCCGGAAGCCCTCGATTACGTGCTCAGCGCGCTCGAACAAACGGAAAACGTCCGGCCGCACATCTACGTGCCGCGGGAACTCCGCTCGGTGGAAAACGACTTCGCCCCGGGAATCGACGAGCTTCGCAAGCGCCTCAAGGATTCCCTCCACGGCCATGAAGCCGCCGAGCTGGAACAACAATCGCTGCTCACGCTGCTGCAGGACGCCAACCGCAGCTTCGACGTGCTGGTGATCCGCACCACCACCGCGCTGCCTTACTCGTCGGTTTTCCTCGAACTCCAGCCGGGATACTGGGACGTCGATTCCGAAACCCGGCTGCGCGAAAAAATGGAGCGCGAGCGGATGCAAAAAATCGTGCGGCCGCGCTGAGATCATGCATTCTCCCCGCGTGAGCCGCAAAGACGAAGAACTCCGCCAAGAACGTGAAGCAGCCTGGGTCGGTGACGCCGTCCTCGCGCTTTTTGCCCGCCAATTTGTCCTGCGCGAGCGCAACGCCATGGACGGCGAGTGGTTCACCCGCCTGACTTCCAATGATTTCCTCAGCGCCTTCGGCAACCCGACACGGGTCGAGGCGTCGATCGGCAAGCTCTATCTGGAAGGCGGTCTCGCCGCCGCCAACGCGTGGATGGACGCCGAGCTCATCCCGCTGTTCCGCAAGCAAATCGCCAAGCGCGGTTAGATCGTCTCAGCCGGCCTTGTAGAGCTCGGCGAACACCATCGTCCCGCTCGCCGTTTGCAAGGTGCTGACCACGACGACATCCGCCGTGGAACCGATTTTGGCTGCGGCGTGGTTGACCACGATCATCGTGCCATCCGGCAAATAACCGACCGCCTGGTGCTCTTCCTTGCCGCTGCGGACGAGCGCGATGCGGGTTCTCTCGCCCACCGCCACGGTGGGTTTCAACGCGTCGTCGAGATCATGGATGTTGAGGACGTCCAGGCCTTGGATCTTGGCCACCTTGGCGAGGTTTTCATCCAAGGTCATGAGCCGCGCTCCTAACAAACGGGTCGTTTCGATGAGGCGGGTGTTCACCGGCTCCGGCTCGGCGGGCATCAGGCTGTCGTGAATCGAGATCTGGATGTCGGCGGCGTTTTGCATTTGTTCGAGGCTGTTCAAGCCGCGCTGCGCCCGTTGGCGGTCGGCGCCCGAACCCGCGTCCGCCATCGTCTGCAACTCATCGAGCACGAAGCGCGGAACGATCAGCCGGCCATGGAGAAATCCCGAGCGGAGGATGCCTAACGCCCTTCCATCCATCACCGCCTCGGCGTCCAGCACCACCGGTTGCCCGGAAGACGCGTCCTGGCGGAACCGCACGTAGGGGATGATGAAGGCGAACTCGTCGCGGTTGCTCCGCAGCGCCAGCACCGCCCCGAGAAAGCCGAGACTCGCGAACAAGGTGACATCGATGGCCAGGCGCAGCGCGTTCACCATCACGTCGAGCTGGACGGCGGAGACGCCCTTGTCGTCCTGGAGCTGGTCGCGGAACGCCAGTTCTAGCAGGTTTGAAATCTCCACCCGCGTCAGCAGCCACGCGCAGAACAGGCCCACTCCGAGCCCGAAGCTGGCGGTGGAAAACCCGCGCAAGGTGAAGCCCTTCATCAGCGACTCCACCCAGATGAAAAAGCCCGCCACGCCGAGCCCGCCGAGCAATCCGAAGACGATCGAGATGTCGAGCGTGCCCTTGGTGCTCAGGGCGATCGCCACGCCCGCGGCCTCACAAACCAACAAATAAGTGAGACGCGCGACGTTGACGGATGGGTGTGCTGCCATGAAAAATCCTGTGCGCGAAAACTCTCGAAATCCCCACTCTTCAGCAAGACCAAAGCGGGCGGGGATCCCCTCCCGCTTCACTGCGGCTCGTCCGCCGTGGCCTTGATATCCGTCAGCGCCGCGATGAAGTCCCCGAGAATTTCGGCCGGCACCATGATCGTGTCGCGATTTCCGCCCACGTCCTCGGTGATCTTCACCACCATGCCGCGCGCGTTCTTTTTGAGATCCAGATAGAATGTTTTCCGGTCCGCGAGGATTTTTTCCGTATGTAATAAGTCCGTGTCCACGTTGTTTGAAGTGTTATTTAACCTATCCAAAAAGGCGTTTCCAGCAGGGGAAGTCAATGGAATTCCTTGACCCGTGGCGCGGGCCGCTGTGCCATCCGGCCCTGTTTCATGCGCGATTTCCTTCCCGTCAACCGACCCGCCTTGGTGTTAGCGCCGATGCAGGACGTGACCGATCTGCCATTCATGCGGGTCATCGCGCGGCGCGGCGCGCCGGATTGGTTTGTGACCGAGTATTTCCGTGTCCACCCGGATTCCTGCCTGAACCGTTATATTCTCCGCTCGATCGTTGAGAACGAAACCGGCAAGCCGGTGTTCGCCCAGATGATCGGCCGCGATTTGCCGAGCCTCGTCCGCACCGCGCGGGAGCTGGCGGAACTGCCCGTCGCCGGGATCGACCTCAACCTCGGTTGCCCCGCGCCGATCGTCTGCCGCAAGGACGCGGGCGGCGGCCTGCTGCGCAACCCGGAAACGGTGAACCGCCTGATAGGCACCCTGCGGGAAGCGATCCCCGGGAAATTCACCGTGAAAACCCGCGTCGGCTACACCACGGCGGAAGAATTTCCCGCGCTGTTGGAAATTTTCCGCAGCCACGCCATCGACGGCCTCACCATCCACGGCCGCACCGTGGTGGAGCGCTATCAGACGCCGGTGCACCCCGACCGCGTGCGCACCGCGGTGGAGGCGATGCCCTGCCCGGTGATCGCCAACGGCAACGTCGTCGATCCCGAGACCGGGCTTTCCTACCTCGCGCAGACCGGCGCGGCGGGCCTGATGGTCGGCCGCGGCGCGATCCGCAACCCGTGGATTTTCTCACAGCTAACGGCCGCCTTCGCCGGCGCGTCCCCACCCGCCCCGAGCCACCGCGATCTCTGGGAATACGTGCTCGAACTCTCCGACGAGATCGCCCGCGAGACCCCGAAGTTCAATCCCCTCGCCCACGTCCAGCGGATGAAAAAAACGCTCGCCTACATCAGCCACGGCCTGGCGGGCGATTTCGAATTCGACATGCGCCGGATGAAAACCCCGGACGACTTCCAGCAAATCTGCCGCCGCCACCTCGACCACGACCTGCCGCTCCCCGCCAAGCCGCCGGCGGGCTCCAAACTGTTCTGCGGTTTCGAGGCGCTGGCTCAATAAGTCAGCCAAATTGTTTGCCGCAGCATTTCCCACTGCAACAACACGCCGGGGACGATGAACGAAATCACAAACAGCGTGGGGACCGTGAGCACAAGACAGAACGTGGTCGCGAAACTCCAATGACGGCTTGTCCTGGCAGCCCATGCGGCGAGGAAGCGGTGGGCGAAGATCATCGCCAACAAGAACGCCCCGAGTCCGGGCCCCCATGTCCCGGCGTCAAATGAGATGGCCGGGAGATTTTCGCGGAGGAAAAACCAGAAGCCTCCGATCAACTCCACTAACAAAAGATCGAATCCCCCGAGGTCGCTCATCGCGAGGGCTGCTGTTGGATTTTGAACCGGGACTCGCCTTTGATGACCCGTTCCAGGTCTTTTGCCAGCAGGCTGGTCACTGAGCCGTCGCCATAGCCCACCACGATTTTCCCGGCACTTTGGATCACCGGCGAGACAATCAGCGGCTCGTCGGGATTCACGGCGCGGGTTCCGCCCGGATGCAGCAGGACGAACGGCTCGTTGACCCGCGAGTAGCCCACCGGAACCGAGAAAAGTCGGGCCGGAGCATCCAACTCGGATTCGAGCTCCCGGAGTGAATTCGGATAGTGGCCGTGTTTTTCGTGATACTCAAACAGTCCCATGACCAACTGCCTGGCGTTGTTCACGGCCAGCGTCTGCTCCATCCGTTTCCCCCGATTCTCGGTCCAAGGATCACTCATGAGCCACACGCTTTGATGCACGACGCCGCTCAGGGCGATGGCCGCACCGCAACCCAACAGCAGCAGCGACACCGCCGAAACCGTGTGCCGGACTCGCCATGACGGCGGGTTCCCCTTCGCCACCTGGGACCAGCGGATAAAGCGGTGGATCAACCAAGTTGCCAGGACGAGGCATCCTAACGGAGCCACCAGCGGACGCCAATTCCCCAACACCGGAGGCAGGGCTTTCACCGCATGGAAAAGCCAGCCGAGAACGAAGTGGACGGGAGTTTCGACGAGGACGGTGCAACTGCTCGAAACCGAAAAGACGAAGATCACGAAGGTCCACAAAACCCCGCGGATGATCCAGGTGCGCGTGGAGGATTTCTCACTCATCGATTCAACTGGTCGTCGAGCTGCTGCTTGAGAGTTCCTTCCGAGCGGTCCTCGATGCTGCCGTCCGCTAGAAGCACGAAGCGCCGCCCGCCCGCTGCGGAGGGTTCGTAAACCAAAATTTCCCGGCCGACCGCGGGCCGGACACCAGGCATCAGGCAGTAAAGTCCGCCGCCCTCGAAATTCCAAAGCGCGCGGTCAATCCCCTCGACCAAAGGACTAGCAGGCGCGTTTCCGCCATGGGCTTTCGCATAGTCCCAGATGGCTTCCTGGATTTCCCGCAGCGCTTGCCGGCGTTCTTCCTTGCCGAGCGGTGCCGGGCCATCCTCACGCAGCCGGTAACCGGCGCCCTGCTTTTCCCAAGCCCCGGGCGTGAGCAATTCGCGTGCTCCGGAAATCATCGTCAGCACGACGTAGAACATCAGCCCGGTCATGAAAACCACGCCCAGCGCCTGGAGATACTTGAGCCGCGGCAGGGAAACGAAGGACTTCGCCAGCTGGTTCCAAATGAGTTTCACCACCCAGGAAATGACCAGATAGAGAAAAATGAAAAACGACAGCGCGTCGATCCGCGCGCGGGCGATGTCGGTGAGAGTGA
Organism: Akkermansia muciniphila; assembly: GCA_945873305.1. Lineage (GTDB taxonomy): Bacteria > Verrucomicrobiota > Verrucomicrobiia > Verrucomicrobiales > Akkermansiaceae > Luteolibacter > Luteolibacter muciniphilus_D. Next base: position 15,513 of record CAMCCX010000024.1, on the reverse strand, counting down.
TCACCGTCATCCCGGCGGAAGCCCGGCCGATCGCGGAAAGCCAGATGGCGAGGATGAGGCCGACGGGAAAACGCTTCATGGTGAATCTGTGATGACCTTGCCCAGAAGGGGCGAGGGCTGGCAAGTTTCAAGCGACACAGGGCGAGCACTTCACTTGCATCTCTCCGCCCGCCTGCTTAGATCTCCGCCCCGGTGCCTCACCGGCCAATCTCTAATCGACCGAAAACCATGGGAAGACATTTCGAATGCCGCCGCCGGGCGAAGGAATCGCGTTGGGCCACGATGTCCAAGATTTTTCCGAAGCTCGCCAAGTCCATCACCATGGCCGCCAAAAGCGGTGGCCCGGACCCGGAATCCAACGCGACGCTGCGAGTCGCCATCAACAACGCGAAGGCGCAGAACCTCTCGAAGGAGAACATCGAGAACGCCATCAAGCGCGCCGCCGGCAAGGACGCCGCCGACATCACGGCCGTCACCTACGAGGGCAAGGGCCCGCACGGCTCGCTCTTCATCGTCGAGTGCGCCACCGACAATTCCAACCGCACCGTCGGCAACCTGAAAATCATCTTTAACAAAAACGGCGGCCAGCTGGTGAATGCCGGCCAGCTCGATTTCATGTTCACCCGCAAGTCGGTCATCGAGTTCCCCGTGCCCGCCGGCCGCAACCTGGAAGAGCTCGAACTCGAACTCATCGACGCCGGACTCGAAGAACTCTCGGTGGATGAAGGCGTCGTCTCGGTCATCGGCGAATACAGCGCCTTCGCCAGCCTCAGCCACGCGGTCGAAGCCGCCGGCATCGTCCCGACGAAATGCAGCCTCCAGCGCCTGCCGACCCAGCCGGTCGAGCTAACCGAAGAACAGATGGAGGAGGTGGAAAACCTGTTGGACAAGATCGAGGACGACGACGACGTGCAGGCGGTTTTCACGAACCTGGCTTGAGCGCCGCGAGCTTTTTCTCGACGCGCTCGAGGTCGCGCTTGCGGAGACCGGAAATGTTTTCCACGCGCAAGCACTCGGCGGCGGCCTGATAGTTCCCGGCGAGCTCCAAGACGAGCCCCTTGTCGCGGGAAAAGTAGCTCCAGTGGAGCGCGTGCGCCGTTGGGTCCAGGCCGAGGCGCTTCATGTAAATTTCCAGGCGGTTGATTTCCCGCAGGCCGATGGCCGGACTTTCCTGATGGGCAAGGGCGATGGCGTAGCGCCCGGCGCACGCGACCTCCGCCAGCGCGAAATGACCCGTCGGCAGCTCCCGCGCGGGGGCGAGCAGCCGGTTTTCCGCATGAAATCTAGCCGCCACTTCAGGCCATACATTGCGCTGCCGGTCGATCACCGCCTGCCAGTTTTCACGGGAAATATCCCGCTTGTCCAACTCCCACAACGCCCGGGCCTGCGTCGGGTATTGCTCCAACACATCCGCCATCAGCCGGTCCAGATCGTGCCACACAAACGACCGCTTCGCCGAGAGCAGCATGAAAACCCCCAACAGCAGCGCCGCCGGCAGTCGCGGGGAAATCCCCCCGCATGCCGCCCGCCAGGCCGCAGCAAAGCCGATGGCCGCGCCGAGACAAAACCACGGCAGCCCCGGATAGATCCGGTATTCCGGCATGAATTCCGGGATGAAATAGAGGACCCGGAAGAGGATCGTTGCGACATACAGAAACAAACAGACGCCAAACAACCGCGTCGATTTCCGCCACGCGAGCACCACGCTGAAGGCCGCTAACGCCAGAAAACCCGCCGCCGCCAGCATTGACCCTTTGTCCGGGATGTTCCAAAACGGCGATCCCGGCGGCACCAGCGTCTCCGCGATGTGATGGTCCGCACTCAGCCCCACGGGGATCACGCTGCGCCACGCGAATTCCCAGAACACCCGCGAAAGCGTGTAAGCATGCCCGATGAAGCGCGAGTCCGTCCAGCGGTTGAGCGTGTCCAACCGCAGGTCAAGCCGTCCCACCACCCACAGCGACTCGAGGACCACCAGGAGGATTCCAGCACTCTGCCACGGATATTTCCGGATCAGACTGACATGCTTGGGCTGGAAAAATGCCACCGCCACCACGCCGACCGGCATCAGCGCGTGAAACAATCCCGGCCCCTTGGAAAACGTCGCGCCGAGTATGAAAACGACACAGCCCGCCAATTTCCACCAACCGCCGTCCCTCAAAAACCCGAGCACCGCCCAAGCCGCCAGCAGCGAAAAAAGCGTCACCCACACCAGATCCTGAGACCGCGCGTAATTCGGGATTTCGCTCGCCAGCGGATGCACCGCGAACAACAGCGCACCGAAAAACGCCCCTCCCGCCGGCCAACGGTCGCGCAGAAAATCCCGCCCGAAGCCGAACAACGCGCACGCCACCCCGGTGTGTAAAACCCAGTTCACCGCATGGAACCCAATCGGCGAAGTGCCGAACCACCGATATTGGATGTGAAACCAAAGATAGCTCCAGAAAAGCCATCCCGTATGAGCGAGATCCCCGGATCTCACCGCATCGCTATCCGCGATCTGGGGGAAATCATCGAGGAAGAACTGGGATTTCAGACACCATAAATGCGCCAACGCGCTGGCCCCGATGATCCACAACAAAGGCATCCACGCCCCGCCGCCCTTGTCTGCCGCCGATTTCCCGTGCTGTCGCTCCACTCTCGGATTCTAGCAATCCAAGCACGCCCCCCCGCAATTCTCTTTTTCGGGTGGGATCGTTTTCCGCATGTTCCGCCTCTCTTGAAGCCGGGAAACCCGCCTCCATCGCCAGATCAAACGGCTCACCGGGGCACCCGTAAAATATTCGTGCCGAAATTCTTGACAGGAGCTGGAAAAATCGGCTTCTTTCCGCCCCGCGCCTAGCGCAAAGCACCCGTAGCTCAATTGGATAGAGCGTCTGACTACGAATCAGAAGGTTAGGGGTTCGAGTCCCTTCGGGTGTACCACTCTTAAAACCCTGCAACTCACAAGGTTGCAGGGTTTTTTGTGGCCACGTGTTGATCCGCGTCCATCCGCGGTTCCTCTTCTCTCAAATCCCGCGGAACTCGGTGGCGAGTTTCTTGGCGGTGGCGATGGTGTTGCGGTGGAGTTTCGCGGTGAACTCCGGCTGGCGGTTGTAGCCGCCGCCGTAGAGCACGGCCACCGGGATGCGGTTCTTGATGAACGCGCCTAGCAGGACCTCGTCGCGCCGCTGGATGTCCTTGAGCGAAAGGTGCATTTGCCCGAAGCGGTCGTTGCGGTGGTTGTCCGCGCCGGAAATCCAGATGACCAGGTCCGGCGCGAAGGCGTCAAGCGCGCCGGCGAGGCTGACGAAGAGCTGCTTCAGATACATCTCGCCCTCGACGTAGCGGACCGTTTCGATGTCGAGCGTGCCGGTGACTTTTTTCGTCGGATAGTTCCGGCCGACGTGGATCGAGTAGGTGAAAACGCGCGGGTCGTCGCCGAGCAGCGCGGCGGTGCCGTTGCCCTGGTGGGCGTCGGTGTCCACGACCATGATCTTGATGTTAGGCTGCTTGTCCTGCAGGTCGCGGATGGCGATGGCGACGTCGTTGAAAACGCAATAACCCTCGCCATGACCGCGGAACGCGTGGTGGGTGCCGCCCGCGAGGCAGACGCCGACGCCCTCGGCCAGCGCGGCGTGGCAGGCGAGGCGGGTGGCCTCGACCTCGGTGACGCTGCGTTGATAGAGCTTGGGCGTGAGCGGCAGGCCTAGCAGGAGCTGTTCCTTCCGCCCGAGCAGGCCGGACTCGATGCTGCGGATGTAGTCCTTCTCGTGGACGCGCTGGAGCAGGTGGACGTCGGCCGCGCGGACCTCGATGATTTCCTCCGGCCGGAGGATGCCGCCGTCGAGCAGCATGTCCTTGGAGACCCGGAACTTTTCCATCGGGAACGGATGTTCCGCCGGCAGATCCAGTTCGAGTTCCTGTGAGTAAAAGCAGCGCATCCCGCAGCCAAGCAACAGCGGAACGCGCGGAATTCCAAGCGGGAAGTGAGTCGCGTGAAATTCGGATCGTGACTCGCCGCCGCCCGCTTCATAAATCCGCCGCGTGTCCGATACCGAATCCATGAATCACCGCTTCGGAGGCATCGCGCGGCTTTACGGCCAGGCGGCGCTGGACCGTTTCCACGCGTCGCGCGTGGCGGTGATCGGCGTCGGCGGCGTCGGTTCGTGGGCGGTGGAATCGCTGGCACGCTCCGGCATCGGCCACCTGACGCTGGTGGACTTGGATGAAATCTGCATCACCAATGTCAACCGCCAGCTCCACGCGATGGACGGGCAGATCGGCCGCCAGAAGACCGACGCCATGGCCGACCGCGCGCTGGCGATCCATCCCGGCTGCGACATCCAGATCGTGCCGAAGTTTTTCAACGAGAAGTCCGCCGCGGAAATCCTCGACGCCGGCTTCGACGCGGTCATCGACGCCATCGATTACGCCCGCCACAAGTCGCTGCTCATCGCCGAGTGCCACCAGCGCGGCATCTACGCCATCACCTGCGGCGGCGCGGGCGGGCGGCGCGATCCCACCCGCATCCGCGTGACCGATCTGGCATACAGCGGCATGGATCCCCTGCTGCTCCAGCTCCGCCGCGGCCTGCGAAATGATTTCGGATTTCCGAAAAACACCCGAGGTCAGGAGCCGATTTTGTTCGGCATCGACGCGGTTTATTCCGATGAAGCGCCGTGGTATTCCGCGTGCGACGGCACGGTTTCGAAAGACAAGCCGGAGGAAATCTCGCAGCGGCTCAACTGCGCGTCCGGTTTCGGCTCGGCGGCGCATCTCATCGCCAGCTTCGGCCTGATCGCGGCCGGGCGGGTCTTGGACAAGATCGCCGCCCGGGCATGAAAAAAGCGACCCGAAGGCCGCTTGATTCAAAAAGAGGGATTGAAAGATCGATTACAGACCCTTCTTCGAGAGCCGGGTGCCAGCCGTCGCGCCTTGGCGGGCCTTGAACTTCGGGTTCGATTTGCAAATGACGTAAACCGTTCCTTTGCGTTTCACCACTTGGCAATCTGCGTGACGGCGTTTGGCGGAGGCGAGGGATGAGAGAACTTTCATGGCTTTAGATAGGTAAAAATGAGTGGTGGCACGCGCCGCCGGGGGGCGAAAACTACCCAGCCGCCTTGCCTTGTAAAGCCATTTTTCGCCCGCCATCCGCATTTTCGTGGAAGGGGGGCGGCGAGGCCCGCCAGTTGGTAAACTTTTCCTTACTTTGGACTTTCAGAATCCGAATGCGGCCATTAAGCCACAGGCATGAAATTGCTCATCGTGATGGCAGTCGCACTCGCTCTGAATTCCTGCAACACCTGCATCGGGCTCGGCCGTGACACCGTGCAGGGTTACAACTGGACCAAGGCCAAAATCCAAGGCACGCAAAGTGACGACTCGGCCGGCGCTCCGGTCTATTAGACTGCCCGCCCGGGAAAATTTCAGGTTTCGCAAGGGCGGCGACTCTGATTTTATCAGCTCGTGACCTTCGCCAGTAAAATCACCATCGCCCGGATCTGCCTGGTCCCGGTGTATGTCGCGCTGGCGTTTTACTACGGCCACACCGTGCAAGCCGGCCAGCCCGCCGAGCCGCTGCGCTGGTGGGCGCTCGGGGTTTTCGTGCTCGCCGCCTCGTCCGACGGGATCGACGGCTGGGTCGCCCGGCGCTTCAACCAGTGCTCGAAATTCGGCGCCTACATCGATCCCATCGCGGACAAGGCGCTGCTTCTATCCGGAGTGATCACTCTTTCGCTCGTCGATTGGGGCGCGCCGGGCTGGCGGCTGCCGTTGTGGTTTGCGGCCATCGTCGTGGTGCGCGACTGCATCATCCTCGGCGGCATCAAGATTCTTTATGTGAACCACCGGGAGGTGAAAATCGTCCCGCACTGGACCGGCAAGATCACCACGGTCGCGCAGATGTTCGCGATCGGCTGGGTGATGTTGCGGGTCACTGACATTTCGCCGGCCTATCCGTGCGCGGTCGCCGCGTTTTTCACGGTCTGGTCGAGCATCGCCTACATCCGCCAGGGCCAGCGGATTCTTGGCGGGCGCGAGGCGTGAGGCGGGGGCGACGGAACGTGTGGTCAGTCGCAAGGAAGGGCGGAATCCGTCCGCCCACGCGCATGAGGTGACCATGAGATGAGGGAAGCCGCTAGACATGGGCTTTCCATGCTCCCGGCGGTCGGATACCGCGCGCTCCTTGGTACCCGCCACTTTCAGTTGCCCCCGTGCGGCACCACCCAGCTAGCGGCGGCGGCGGAGAATCCGGAAAAGCCCGAGAGCGGCGAGAACCGCGGCGGCGGGCTCGGGGACGGCGGTGATGCTGAAATTATCAATCGCGAAGGAATCCCGGTTGCCAGAACTGGTCGTTTGGGAGAGCGCGACAATGCGGAACCAAGCTTGCGCCTGATTGTCGAGAGCCGTTTCCAAAGTCGCGGACTGGATCGTCAAGGTCGTCGACCCAAAGGCCCCGGGATCGTTGAATGTGGCTAGCGGAATGAATGAAGTGGGTGACGCGCCGATGCCACATTGAACACTCCACACCGTGGACCGGGTCTGCACGCTCAGCATCTGCAAATGGATCGTGATGCTCTGCACCGATAGGCCGGACGACGAGAAGTTGAAATTGAAAGCGGCACCCGGATCGCCGAATGAACCGCCCTGCCTGATTCCAAGTGCCCGGTCTGATGCCGCCGCCTGCACGGCGGATGTGCTCACAGCTCCCGTGCTCGCCGCGGCGAAATTTTTAAACGCAACGCCAGTATCGGCCCAAGTGGAGGTCGTGTAAGTGCCGACGGTGCCCAAGGAAGCGGCCGTCGCCCCGGTCCTGACATCCCAACCGGCCGCAGCGGTCGTGGTGATCAGATTGAAGTTCTCGGAATAAGTGCCCGATACCAGCGATACGATGGCAGCATCGGCATTCGCGGCGTTTAATATAAACGCAATGGTAACAGGCAGAAGTGAATGGTTCATGGGGGGGATTGATAGATTGAGACCAATAAGAGTTGATTCATTAGTAACAAACCCCCTTGGAGGCAACACAATTGTGAGACCTTCCCAACAGTTGGGGATTTGCCGCCGGGTCCAAACGGAAAAACTCCAGGCATCCGCCCGGGATTCCGGGGGATGCCTGGAGTGGAATTCCAGCGGCGACCGCCGAGTGGCGTCAGGTCGGCTGCTCGCCGCGGGCCATCACGACCTTGCCGGTGCGGACGGTCTCAATAATGTTAAACTGCGAGAACATGGTGATCGCGGCGTCGATCTTCAGGCTGTCGCCGTTGAGCATCACGATCATCGAGGTGGGCGTGAGATCGACGGTTTTCCCGGAGAAATGCTCGGCGATTTGCAAGGCCTGCGAGCGCTCGGTCGGCGAGCACTGGATCTTGATGAGGATCATCTCCTTGGTCACCGAGTCGTCGAAGGTGTGCTCCGAGCAATGGATCACGTCGATGAGTTTGCCGACCTGCATGATGATCTGTGAGAGTCCCTGCGGATCACCGGAAATGCCGATGGTCATGCGGGAGAAGTTCACGTTCCGGCCCTCGGAAACCACGAGTGAGTCGATGTTGAATCCACGGCGGGAGAAGACCTGGCAGATCCGCATCAGGACGCCGGGCTCGTTGCTAACGAGAACGGACAGGGTGTGGCTCGGGCCGCGAGGGACCGCCGGGGCGGCAACGGGCGTGTCGGTGGTGACGATGGATTGAGGCATGGGAAAATGAAGTTTTAAGTGGGAAGTGATCAGTGATCAGAAAAGAGGCGATTGGGAACCGGGCAGTCGTGAGTAATGATCTGATCACTGCTCACTGATCACTCGGCACTTGTTTCATCACGTGGAACCGACGGGCTTGGCCATCTTGGTTTTCGGTGCTTCGGTGATCATGTCCTCGAGGGCGGCGCCGGCGGGAATCATCGGGAAAACGTTGTCGGTTTTCACACACTCGGCGTGGATGAGGATGGGGCCGTCATTGTAGGCGAGGGCTTTTTCCAACTGTTTGGTGACATCGGCCGGGCGCTTGATGTGCACGGACGGGATGCCATAGGCGGCGGCGAGTTTGCAGAAATCCGGGTTGCCGATGAGGTCCACGCCGGAGGTGCGGTCGTCATAGAACAGCTCCTGCCACTGGCGGACCATGCCGAGATAGTGGTTGTTGAGGACGACGATTTTGATCGGCAGCTTGTGAATCGCCGCGGTGGCGAGTTCGAACAAGGTCATCTGGAATCCGCCGTCGCCGGAGATGGAAATGACCATTTTGTCCGGGCAGGCGAGTTGCGCGCCGATGGCGGCGGGGAAGCCGAAGCCCATGGTGCCGGCGCCGCCGGAGGAGAGCCAGTGATAGGACTCGTGGTTCTTGTAGAACTGCGCCGCCCACATCTGGTGCTGGCCCACGTCGGTGGAGACGATGGCTTTGCCTTCGGTGAGTTGATAGAGCTCGTCGATCACCTGCTGCATGCGGAGGCCGCCTTGTTTCTTATAGGTGAGCGGGAATTTCTTCTTATAACCGTCGAGCTTGGCGATCCACTCGGTGGTTTCGAGCGGGCCGATTTTCTCGTTGATCTCGGTGAGCGCGGCCTTGGCGTCGCCGACGATTTCCACGTGCGCGCGGACCATCTTGCCCATTTCCGCGGGGTCGATGTCGATGTGGATGATGTTGGCGGTGGCGCAGAATTTCGAGGGCTGACCGATGATCCGGTCGTCGAAGCGCGAGCCGATGTTGATGAGCAAGTCGCACTCGACCATCGCCTTGTTCGCGTAGGCGGTGCCGTGCATGCCGAGCATGCCGAGCGAGAGCGGGTGGTCTTCCGGGAAGACGCCTTTGCCTAGCAGCGTCGAGGTGACGGGGCAATTGAGCGTTTCCGCCAAGTGCATGAGTTCCTTGTCCGCGCGGGCGATCATGCAGCCTTGGCCGGCGAGAATCACCGGGCGCTTGGCCTTGGCGATGAGATCGGTCGCTTGCTTGATGGCTTGCGGACAAATCTTGAACGCCGTGGTCGGATCGTAGCCTGGCAGGTCGAAGGTCGGGTTCATGTCACCGGAGAACGGGCCTTGGGAAATGTCCTTCGGCACGTCGATGAGCACCGGACCGGGGCGGCCGGTGGTGGCGATGTGATAGGCCTCGCGGGCGATCCGCGGCAGGGCGTTGGTGTCCTTGCAGAGGTAGTTGTGCTTCACCACCGGGATGGTGATGCCGAAAATGTCGGCTTCCTGGAACGCGTCCTTGCCGAGCATCCACGTCACCGTCTGGCCGCAAATCACCAGCATCGGGACGGAATCCATCATTGCGGTCATCAAACCGGTGACGGTGTTTCCCGCGCCGGGGCCGGAAGTCACCAGCACGGCGGCCGGGCGGCCGGTGGCGCGGGCGTAGCCGTCTGCCATGTGCACCGCGCCCTGCTCGTGGCGGACGAGGATGAACTTCATCTTGGTTTTGACCGTCTCGAGCGCGTCGAAAATCGGGATGGCCGCTCCGCCGGAGTAGCCGAAGATGTATTCGATCCCGAGGTCGTCGAGGGTCTTGATAAGCGCTTGTGCGCCGTCCATTTGGTTTTTGCTCATGAAAATTGGAGTTAGCGGGCGAAACTTGCGACATCCACCCGACGAGATCAACCAAAAATTGCAGGAATCCCGACAAGTTCACCTAATCCGCACGCAAACACCCCGCGAAAATGGTCGATTTGTGACAAAACAATGAAAAACCCGATCCCCCGTTTCGAGAAAGCGCCGTCTCGGATCGGAATCCCGCGACTAAGATGCGAATTTCGCGGATTGCGTCCGCCGCGTTTCCCGACAAGGGTTGCAGCGTCGCCCATGAAATCAGCCGCTTCAACCGCATCCCGGAGCGACGCCCGCCTGTGGGCGATCGCGCTCGGCTTGTCGTTGCTGGTGAACGCGGGGATTTTGCTGGCCATCGGTTTCATCTCCCTGAAATCGGCGGTGCTGCAAAAAGCGCGTCCCGTTCCGCCAGCCGTGGCGACCGAGACGACGGTGACGATTTTCCCGGAGATGATTCAGGCGGCCGCGAAAGCCGCAGATGCCACGGCCGCCGAATTGGCGGCTTCGGCGGCGTCCGGCAAGCCGTCGTTCGCCAGAACCTCCGAAGACCAGCTCGCGCCGGCTCCCGAGAAACCCGCGTTCATCGGCGAGCGCGATACCCAGGCGACGAGTGATCGGAGCCCTGACGCCACCGCGCCGCCGCTGCCTTCGCAGGCGGGAATCGCGCCGAGAGACCGCGAGGATTTCGAGACGACGGAGAGCGATTACCAGGACGGCAAATTGGCCAGCGATTCAATTTCAAAGCCACTGCCCGCCACACCAACACCGCCGTCTCCCGCCGATCCCGCCACCGCCGATCCCGCAGTTGCGGAAACCGCGCCTTCCGGGGAAAAAACCGAGATGCCCGGCAAGGACGATTCCAAGTCAAGTCCCCCACCCCGCGCACCGCTGTTGGAAGGACCGAATCCGGTCGATGTCGCGGTCCCGCAGGACACGGCCACAAGCGACGCGATCAAGCCCACTCCGCCGAAATCCCCCAAGGACGGCCGACCCGAGCCCAAGGCCAGCGACTCGCCGAAACCCGCCGAAGCCGCCGCCACCAACCACGATCCCGGCTTCCGCGGTTACCAGCGCAAGACCGCCATCGTCGGCTCGATTTCCCGCACCGGCCGCAGCGCTCTCGATGTGGCGGACTCGCCGCTGGGCCGCTATCAGGCACTCATCAGCCGCGCCGTCGAGCAGGAATGGCAGCGCAACTGCGTCCGCCACCGCGACTTCATCACCCCGGGATTCCTCACCGTCCGCTTCTTCGTCGAGACCAACGGCCGGGTGCGCTCGGTCCAGTTCGTCGGCGACATGGAAACCGGCGAGGTCCAGAAAGGCTTCACCCTCAATTCCATCCGCGACGCCGACATCCCGCCGATGCCCGCCGCGGTCCGCAAAGACTTCGCCAAGGAACCTCTCGAACTCATCTTCAACTTCTACTTCTAACTCACCGCCATGCTCGAATCCTCCACCCTCATCCTCGCCGCGACCAATCCCACCGGCATCCACATCGTCTGGGAATTCCTCCAAAAAGGCGGGGTTTTCATGATCCCACTCGGCATCACCTCGGTCGCGGGCATGATGGCCATCCTGTATAAACTCCTTTCCCTATCAAACAGCCGGGTGGTCCCGGGCGCGCTTGCGCGGGAGGTGGAGCAGTTCCCGCAACGCATCGTCGCGGACAAGGTGGAGCCCGTTCTCAAGGAGTTTGAAAAAGGTGCCAGCACCCTCGCCCGCCTCTCCGCAATCGTCGTCAAACACCGCGGCAAACCGCGCGCCGAAATCACCCACGCCGTGGAATCCGCCGCGCGCGAGGAAACCTTCCACCTCCACGCCGGCATCGCCGTGCTGGACACCATCATCACCATCGCGCCGCTGCTGGGCCTGCTCGGCACCGCCTCCGGACTGGTCCGGATTTTCCAGGGCCTCGGCGACAACTCGGACCACCTCGCCATCGCCCGCGGGATTTCCGAGGCGCTCACCACCACCATCGTCGGACTGGCCATCGCCGTTCCCTGCGTGGTCGCCCACGGCTACTTCATCCGCCGCATCGAAATGCTCACGGCCCGCCTGGAATCCCTGCTGGCGGATCTGGCGTCCGCTTGCGAAAAGCCCACCCCGAACGCCTGACCCGCCCATGCGTTTCCACCGCCCCAAAACCACCCGCAGCCAAGTGGCGGTCATCCCGATGATCGACATCCTCTTCGTCCTGCTCGTCTTTTTCATCGTCTCCACCGCCTTCAAAAAGCCGCGGGACGTGCTGAGAATCGAGCTGCCGACCGTCCGCGAAATCCCCTCCGACACGGTGGCCGACGCGCGCTCGACCATCGCCTTGGACGCCATTGGAAACGTCACCCTGGATTCGCTCGCCGTTCCGGAAGGGTTGTTGGAATCCTACCTGTCTGCCTACCAGAAGCAGAATCCAGGCCGCAAACTCGAACTCGAGGCGGACAAGAACATCCCGCTCGAACGCCTGCTGAAAGTCTGGGACGCCCTCACCAAAGCCGGCATCCCGATCAAAGAAGTTCCCGCGCGGATCAAGGTTTCGAAATAGCCTCCGGCCCGCTCGCCTGGGACTGGCGTGGCCTAGCTCTTCACTTCGACGTTCGATGTTCGAAGCGCCTGCGGCTCCGCAAGTAGTCAAGCCCTTCAGGGCGTCTTCAGCCGCAGCGGCGTCTCCTCAAAGAGCCTGCGGCGTCTGAAAGTCTGAAGGTCTTAAAGTCGAAGGTCGCGGCGATCCGGCGGCGGCGAAGGAGACCGGGAACATCGGGAACCCGTCGATGTGAGCAAACTCCAGAGGGTCCAGCCAGAGTTTGGCGGCGCAACCTACCCGTGTTCGACGTTCGATGTTCAGCGTTCGATGTTCGAAGCGCCTAGAAACCAAGGCTCGCAAAATCGAGGTGAAGCGATACCCTTCAATCATGACAGCGCAAGTCCTCTTACAAAAGAGCATCCGGTATGACCGGGGCGGAAAACCGCTTGAAGTCGTGATCCCATACGAAGAGTTTCTCGATTTCATCGAGATCTGCGGTCTCGACCTGACCGACGACGAGAAAGACTCCATCCGCGAAGCCAAAGCCGACCGCGAAGCGGGCCGGAGCGGGAACTTCATCGCGCTGGAAGACCTCGAAAAGGAACTCGGAATCTGATGCGGGCCATCGTCTTCCATCGCCGCGCCGCCCGCTATCTGAGCCGCATGCCTCGGGACCGCGCCATCCTGCAATTGACGCTCATGGAAATCGACGAAGTGCTTTACGTGGACGCCATCGGACCGCGTGGGGACATCTACAATGGCTGACCGGTCGCCTCTGTGTCATTCGAATTTCAACTTTCAGACCTTCGACTTTTAGACCTTCAGACGCCGCAGGCTCTTCCATGGCACCGGTTTTCATCGCACGAGATCGGCTTCCGAGTCTTCCACCTCGTCATCCGCACAGGCAATGCCTAGGGCGCCTGATGCCATCTCCAAGAACTCATCCCGCTCCCGATCCGAATCCTCCAATACGGTGACGATCAGGCGGGCGTTGGGACGCAATTGAACCGCCTCGTCGAGAAGAACGTGCGATCCATCATAATGAGCGGCAACGGTCAGTAATGGCATCTCGAAAACCTAACCGGACCTTCTGGAAGGTCAAGCCAACCCGGAGCGAAATCGGGCGGGGCAATCAAGCAAGGGAAAGAACCGGCAGAAACCACACTCCAAGGAGCGCGTTCATTCTGAACGCTGTTTGCCGCGGACATCCTGTCCGCCGCCCAGCCTTCGGCCGACAGAATGTCGGCCTGAAACAGTCGATAGAATATCGACGCTCCATGTTCCAGAACCAGGATCAACGAAATCGGCCTTAACTACGTGCCATTCTACACTGGATTACGAAACTTGGTTGCTGCGGTGATCAAAGAGTTCAGGCACCGCGAATCTTGCGAATCTGACGAATCATTCAGAGTAAAGAGACCCAGACCTCTCCAGCTTCCCGACGCCGCAGGCTCTTCCTCTTCGTTCGATGGTCGCAAAGAAGAGGCGGGACCTTGCGGGCCCGCCTCTTTGGAGTGGTCTGAACGGTGAACGAGGAAGTCTAACTCGGAGTGCCAGAATGAATCGTCTAGGCGAGGCCTAGCCCTTCACTTCGAAGTTCGATGTTAAGCGTTCGACGTTCGATGTTCAACGTGGGGATCAGTTCCGGCGACGGCGGAGGAGACCGAGTGCACCCAGCGCTCCGAGAAGCGCGGCGGAAGGCTCGGGAATGACTTGGAAAGTCGCAGCCTTAATATCCGTAGTTGCGTCACCTGCAGTGCCGCTGCCAGTGAAGAAGCCGTTGGCTCCAACTTGAGCGGCCGAGATGGCACTGCTGAACGAGTAGTAGTTAGTAGACGGAGCTGCATCGGTTGGGCTCATGGTAAATGTGCCCGCATCCGAAGCAGGCAAAGTCCAGTCGGCCCCGGAGATAGCTCCATAATATTGGTTGGCGAGGCCTTCGCTTGCCAGTGTTGCTGAGGATTTAGCAAACCAAATCACTGCAAACTTAGCACTTTCATAACCCGCAATTGCGATGCTACTAAGAAGGGTAGGCATCACTCCTGCAGAAGTGACCGCGCCTGTTGCAAGGATCGTGTCACCTGCAAAGGTTTGGCCAGCGGTGATGGAAGCTTGTGCTACAACAACATCTGGATCAGCAGTAGTGGTTAGACCGCCGGAGCCAGGGGTGACGCCAACATAGGGATTGGCGAGTGTGCCTTCGAGAAATCCCGTAACGCCCGTGTCAACAATGACCATAAAGAGCGAACCAACGGGGATGTTGGTCGTGCCATCACTACCCTTGAAGGAAGTTCCGACAGTGCCCGAAATTGTTATTGCCGCTTGCCCCATGCCTGAGAGGAGGGAAAGAAGTGCCAAGGTTTTAATTGTAGTTCTCATGTTTTTTATGTTTTTTAATATTATAATTATTTATTCGATGTTTCCAAGAAGTTTATTATCAATTTCACGGAGTGTAAGGAACGGGTGCTGTCCAATCAAGAACACCACTTGTGCCCGGCGCTTTCCGCACGATAAATGCGCGCCCCGCCTTCAAAATCTTGGTCGTAACAACACCTGCAAATGGGTCGGCGTTGTCATACCAGCCAGCGGGAAGGTCAAGCTCGGTATCGCCGCTGCAATAGAAATATGCCGCACTGGCAGACTTGTTGAAGCCTGCTACAGCGTCATCATACACGAACACGAACTCTGTCGGGGCTAAAGCATCGCTCGTAGCGGCAATCACCGACTGGAGACCGGACTCCTGAAGACTGATATCAATCGGGTATGGAGCGGCCATGTAATTGTCATTAGTAGTAACCGCAGTTACAATCTCTGCGACAGCATCTGTGGCTGGCACTTCTCCGGTGACCACTACCGAGGCAGCGGCAACTGAACGAATTGTATATTGAATGGTTGGATCAATCGGAGTGTCATTAACGGTGCCAGCAAACGGATCGGCGTTGTCATACCATCCGGCTGGCAAATCAAGCTCTGTGTCACCTGTGCAATAGAAAAACAATTTACCACTGGCTCGGTTTGGTCCTGTTCCTGAAAAATCAGATTCCAAAACAAAAGACGTCGGAGCGAGAGCATCAGCAGTTCCGCCGACGCCAGCACCAGCAGGGAAGAGGGTGTTCAGGGTCCAGTAAGGGATCACTTTGATGCTATTGCCACTGAGAAAGCCAAGAGCTTGAAGCGTTGAATTCCCTGCTTCAACGGTAATTGTGGAACTCGTGTTGGCGGTGATTGGAAAAAACGCCCCCTCAAGCGGTCCCGAAGTAACCTTGAGATAGCATGCTGGATTCGGACTGGCAAAAGATCCCGCAGTGAGCCCCGTCACACTGACATCGTCTCCAGAAATGCCGGTGGAAGCCCCCGCGTGCAATGGAGACCTCGTAAGGCCTGGAGTGACGGTCGTGTCGGCATTAGCTGGGACATCCACAGTAAGATACCCCACCGGGGTGGTGTAAGCCGTCTGGCCGAAGGCCATTCCGCA
>CAMCCX010000023.1 GCA_945873305.1 Akkermansia muciniphila | reverse complement strand
GTCGCTCCGCTCCTCGTCGGCTCCACCGGCCCTTCCCAGCGCGGGAGTGCATTCGGAGCTTGCAGGTGAGATCGGATTCTCCTATCGAATGTCCATCAGCCAGCCTGCTGAGATTTTAACAATTTAACGGAAAGAAAAATTTCCCCTTCATCTGCCCTAAAGTGCTTATGCTTCCAACCTCCTTTCCTGATTTCTGGTCACGCACCGAAAGATCATTCCCTTCCGTCGGCTTGGTAGTAATGCTCATAGACTGTGATAACTGCCACCAATAATTGCCCGCTGTTGCGTAGTAATCGGGGTTTCCCTGCTCTGTTTCAGCGCTTTTTGTCAAGAAGGCCCTAATCTCTACCTCATTAGCAGAACCTTTTAACCGCTCAAATTCGCCGAGGTAATCCGCTGCGAGAGTATGCGTAGCAAGGAGAATTTGGATTAGCGCCAACAGTGGAGACAGGGTTTTCATTATTTTATCTAACTTTGTAATTCGTTCCGTCGAAGGGTGTGGAGATCAGGCGGATTTGGCGAGGAGTTTCGGGCAGAGATACATGCAACCTGGTCCCATCGCACAAAGATCACGGTTCCGGGGTCGCGGCGGTTGCCGCTGCCGCGGGCTTGAGCAGCGCTTCAAATTGTTTCCCCCAATCGCGGGCGGAGGGATGGGCGAGATATTTCTCCAGGTGGGCTAACATCCGCAGCGCGGCACCGCTCTCGTCGCCGTTGCGGAAGAGGTCGCACTCCATCTCCCACTGGAGTTTCGGCTGGGCCTCGGCCAGGAATTTCTCGTAGGCGGGCGATTGCATCGCGGACGCCATGCCGATCCTTCTGTCCTCCTTCGGGTTTTTATCATCTCCCGACCAGTGCTCCATTTTCGCGCCCTCCTGCTGGATGCGCTTGATCCAAACGGCGCGCAATTCGCCCACGCGGCCGGGGCTGCGATAGGGCGGCAGCAGGATGTCGTCGTAAACCTGGTCGAGCTGGATGGGCGAGAGCGGCCACTTCTCCACCTTGGCGCTGTTGATTTCGTAAGCTCTGGCGAAAACGGATGTCGTCACCGCTTGGCTGAGGATGGCTTCCTGGTTTTTAAGTTTCTCAGGATCGCGGAAAATGGAATCGACGACTTCCTGGGCATCCATGGCCAGTTTGGCGCGATCGGCTTTGTCTGAGGCGGCTTGGAGGGTGAGGATGAGCCAGCGGAGTTGGTGGCGGAGGGCGAAGCGGAGGCCGGGATCGGAGAGATTTTCGGCTTCCTTGCGCTTCCATTCGCGGAAATCGGCGGACTTCTTTTGCTGGTCCTCGAAGTTCACCTTTTCCATGCAGTTGAGGTAAAGCGAGATCGCGGCATCGTCGCTGCCGATCGCCTCGCGGAAGGCGGCCAAGGCGATGCGGAACCTCGCGTCCACCTTGGAATCGGCCGACTCCCGGAGTTTCTCGAGATTCTCCAACAGCGTCTCGCGGTCGGCGTCGGAGAGGATTTCCGCCCGCGCGCTGTTGAGGCTCAGGGCGGCACAAACCAAGGCAACGGGGACTCGCATCGGCGGGTTCATCGCAAAATTCAGGAGCGGGGCCAAGGGGGAAGAAGAATAAATATCTTCCGCCCGCCGCCCGCGGGTCGGCGTGGTTTCCGCGCTTGGATTTTCGCGATTCGCGCGCATGGTTGGCCCCGTCACCCACCCCGTCCCATGAATCCCGCATTCCGTCGTTTGTTGGCGCTTGCCGCCGTCTTCGTCACCGCTTTCATCGCCGTCTCCGCGCTGCGGACGTGGCGGTCCGGCGGCGATTTGCGCAGCGTGATTCCCGGTTTTTCCAAAAGCGCCGGGCAGTTCCAGCCGGAAGCCTTCACGCTGCCGGACAAGGCTCCGCTGAATCTTGGCGACGTCGAGCTGCTCTCCCGCCTCAACGACGAATACGCGCGGCTCACCGAAGCGGTGGTGCCGTCGGTCGTCAGCATCGACACGGCGGGCATCCGCAGCGAGCAGCTGCTAGACATCTGGGGCCAGGCGCGCGTCCGGAATTATCCGACCCAAGGCCAGGGCTCCGGCGTGATCGTCACCAAGGAGGGCCACGTGGTGACGAACCATCACGTGATCGCCGGCCAACAGAAAATCCAAGTGACGCTGCACGGCGGCAAGTCTTACACGGCCCACCTCATCGGCGAGGACACGTTGCTGGACATCGCGGTGTTGAAAATCGATTCCAACGAGATTTTCACGCCGCTGAAAATGGGCGATTCCTCGCAGGCCATGGTCGGCCAAATCGTGTTGGCGCTGGGCAATCCGTTCGGCCTCGGCGAGACAGTGACCCAGGGAATCATCTCCGCCAAGGAACGCTCGCTCTCCGACAACCAGCGCGATCTCTTCCAAACGGACGCCGCGATCAATCCGGGAAATTCCGGCGGGCCGCTGGTGAATTTGCGCGGAGAAGTCATCGGCATCAACGTCGCGATTTTTTCCCAGGACAAACAGAACCCCGGCTTCCAAGGCGTGGGCTTCTCGATCCCATCCAACGACGTGAAGGAGGCGCTGTTCCAAATCCTCGAACGCGGCCGGCCGATCCGCGGCTTCCTCGGCGTGCAAATGCGCGACCTCGACCCGACGGTCCGCGCCGCGCTCGGCTACGAGGAAGCCGAGGGCGCGGCGATTCTCGGGGTTTCCCCCGGCTCCCCCGCGGAGGCCGCCGGGCTGCAAGCGTGGGACGTCGTCCGCTCGCTCAACGGCGAGAAAATCCACTCCGCCACCCAGCTTTTCGCGCTCGTCCAGCGGGCGCGCGTCGGTGACGGGGTCAATCTCGATGTCTGGCGCAAGGGCCAGTCGCTGATGGTCAAAGCCACTATCGCCGAAAGCGGTGCCGCGGCCTCCGCGCAGCCGCCGGCCGCCGCCGCCCACCAAGGCCGCACCCGCGATCCCGAGGAAGTTTTGAAAGCGCTCGGCATCCAAGTCCGGGATTTGTCGGTGCCCGAACGGCTGCGCGGATACCGCGGCGTGGTGGTGACCGCCGTCGCGGAAGACGGGCTGGCCGCCACGCAAGTGAGAGTCGGCGACCTAGTCGTGGGGGTGAACAACTCGCGGGTCAGCGGAGCCAACGAGTTTTTCCTGCACCTCGCCGCCTCCGCCGCAGTGCAGGACACCAGCCTGCAAGTCTTCCGCGACGGCCAGGTGCTGCGCTTGAATTTACCGGCGCTTCCGCGACAGGAATGATTCGCTTTTTCCGTCCTCCTCTCTTTCAACTGTGGTCTTCATGCAACGTTCCAAGCTTCCCTACTTTTTCCTCGGTCTCGCAGCGGTCATCGCCGCTGCCGCCATCGTCATGCTGATCGTCCGTCCGGGCGTGCCATCGAAGCCTCCCGCGGCGGTCTCGGCGCTGCCGGAAAATCCGCTGACGCCGCCGGAAATCGGAACGCCTCCCGAGCCCGCCGTCCCTGAAAACCCGGCCCCGCCGCGCGAGACCCCCGCCACCGTCGGTGCCGCCGCGGATCCCGCGGTGCTCGTCGCGCAAGTCGCCCAAGCCTTGGAATCCGGCGATCTCGCGAAGCTCACGCGCTTGCTCGGCAAGGACGCGCTCGACTCCGAAACCCGCGCCCGGCTCGCGGCGCTCTCCGCCGCCCCGTTGCGCTTGCGCCAGCCCGACGGCATCCGCGAGGTGGGGGAAATCGAGCTCAACACCCGCTCGCGCTGGTCGCTCGAACTCGACGGCCAAGCCCCCGGCCGCGACCGCATTTTCCTCGATCTCCGCCGCCAAAACGGCAAGTGGACCGTGGAAAAAATCACCCTCCCGCCCGGCCCGGACGAGCCGCTTCCCCAAGCCATCCCCACGGATTCGCTGGACGTCGCCGACGCGTTTCTGCAAGCGGTCTTGAAGCAGGATTTCGAACGCGCGCGGACTTTCGTGAACCCGGCGACCGTCTCGGACGCCAAGATCGCCGGACTTTGCATCCTGTTTGAAGAGGGCGAATACCTGCTCCGCAAAACCAAACCGCTGCGCTCCATGTTCCAGCGCGACGACACCGCCGGCTACCTCGCCAACGTGGAAACCCGCGACGGCAAACAAAGCGCGCAATTCGCCATCACCCTCAAACAAGCGGCCGCGAAATGGACCGTTTCCGAGATCAACCTCAACCAACTCCTCGCCGACTACGCCCGCCGCGTCGCCGGCGGCGATCTCTACTACACGCCGCTGGTCAAAAACCCGAACGGCGGCGACACGCTCGCGCTCTATTTCGAGTTCGACGAAGACGAAATGAACCCGCGCACCAGCCGCCAGTTGGAAATCGTCGCGCTCATCCTGCGCTCCGATCCCGGCAAGAAAATCACCCTCAGCGGCCACACCGACGCCCTCGGCACCGTCGGCTATAACAACAGCCTCTCCTCGCGCCGGGCCGACGTGGTCCGGGATCATTTGATCAAATCCGGAGTCGACGCGCGCCAGATCGTGACCCACGCCAAAGGAGCCAGCCAGCCGCGGCGGCCGAACGTCACGGAGACCGGCGGCGATGACCCGGAGGGCCGCCGGGCGAACCGGCGGACGGAGATCTATCTGGATTTCTGGCCCGCAAGTTCGGCCCGTTTCAGCCCGTAGAGAACAATCAGCAATTTGGGCCTTTCTGAAAGTCAGGCGATTGGAGTGTGATCAGACTGCGCATGACTTCTCATCGTATTTTTCTATTTTCGGCCTTCATCCTCATCGGATTGAGTGGTTGCGGGGTGCGTTCCGTTGCGCTGCATGGCGGAGTCTCCGTTCCGGCGGACTGGAAAAACGCCGCGGGATTTCCCGTCGCCTCGCCCACCCGCGACCTTTCGCGCTGGTGGAAGCGCTTCGACGATCCCGGGCTCAACCGCGTCATTTCCGACGCCCTCGGCAACAGCCCGGACATGGCCTCGGCCTCGGCCCGGATTCGCGAAGCCCGGTCCCGGCGGGATGCCGAGGTCGCCTCGCTCTTCCCCAGCCTGCGCGGGGCGGCGTCCGCCACCGCCAGCAGCACCGCGGATGACGGCTTCGGATCGGATTGGAAAGGCGGCTCGTCTTCCGCCGCCGCGCTCAACGCCTCTTGGGAAGCGGATCTTTTCGGCCAACGCCGCAGCACCATCGCCGCCGCCACCGCCCAAGTCGGCGCCACCGAGGAGAATTTCAACTCCGTCCAAGCCGCCCTCGCCTCGGAAATCGCCATCGCCTACACCCGGCTCCGGGTCGCGGAAGCCGCGCTTGAGGTGCTGTTGCGCATCGTCTCGTCCCGCGAGCAAACGTCGCAGCTCGCCACCTGGCGGACCCAGTCGGGCGAGGCGGATTCCCTCGAATCCAGCCAAGCCCTCAGCAGCCTCGAACAAGCGCGCGCCGGGGTGCCCGCCCTGCGGCAAACCATCGCCCAATCCCGAAACCTGCTCGCCCTCCTCGCCGGCCGCACTCCCGGCAGCCTCGATGGTCTGCTTTCCTCCGGCAAACAAAGCATCCCGAATCCATCGGCCAGCCTCGCCGTCGGCATCCCGGCCGACACGCTCCGCCAGCGCCCGGACGTCCGGCTTGCCGGCTATCAACTGCTCGCCGCCGCCGCCCAGACCCGCGCCGCCGATGCCGAGCGTTTCCCCTCCCTCAACCTCAGCGGCTCCCTCGGCGTGAACGCGCTCGGCGCGGCAAAAATCTTCAACCCCGACACCGCCAGCTCCGCCCTCATCGCCAGCCTCACCGGACCGATCTTCGACGCCGGACGCATCCGCGCCAACATCAACGCCCAGAGGGCCGTCGAGGAACAAGCGCTCCAAACCTACCGCGCCACCGTCCTCACCGCGCTCTCGGAAGTCGAGGACTCGCTCATCGCCTGCCGCCGCACCAGCGAGCGGCTCGACACCTTGGAAAAAGCCACCGCCGCCGCCCGTGAAGCCGCCGATCTCGCCCAGCAGAGCTATCAAGCGGGCGAGACCGATATTCTCACGGTCCTCGATGCGCAACGCTCGTTGCTCGGTCTGGAGAGCAACCTGTTCAACGCCCGGGCCGACCGGACGACCTCCTACATCCAGCTCTACAAGGCACTCGGCGGCGGTTGGTCGGCCGGTTCGTGAAATTTTTCCCCACACTTCATCCCATTTCATGACATCACCCGATTCAGCAAAAGACCTTGCCACCATCATCGCCAGCGGCGCCTCGCGCCCGGTGCGGAAATGGCTGTTCGCCGCCCTTGCCGTCGCCCTGACAGGCGCGGGAGCCTGGTACTTTTTTGAAAGCAACAGGGATGGCGGGGAAAAGGCGGACTATCAGACACAGGAGTCCAAAATCGGCCGCATCGCGCTCATCGTCACCGCCGCCGGCAACCTCGCGCCGACCAACCAGATCATCGTCGGCAGCGAACTTTCCGGCACCGCCAAGGAAGTGCTGGTGGACACCAACGACCCCGTGAAAAAGGGCCAGACCCTCGCCAAGCTCGACACCTCCAAGCTCGACCAGCAGACCGAGCGCAGCCGCGCCTCGCTTCTCGCGGCCAAGGCCCGCGTCAGCCAGGCCGAGGCCACCGTCGCGGAAAGCAAAGCCTCGCTCGCCCGGCAGGAGGAACTCCACGATCTCAGCAGCGGGAAAACCCCCTCGCGTGCCACCATGGAAACCTCACGCGCCACCCTCGCCCGCGCCCAGGCCGACCTCGCCAGCGCCCAAGCCGCAGTGACAGGCGCGGAGGCGGACGTCCGCGCTTTTGAAAGCGACCTCGCGAAAACCGTCATCCGCTCGCCCGTGGATGGCATCGTGCTCGCGCGTTCCATCGACGTCGGCCAGACCGTCGCCGCCTCATTCACCGCTCCCACGCTTTTCACGATCGCCGAGGATTTGAAAAAAATGGAACTCCTCGTGAATGTTTCCGAAGCGGACATCGGCCGCATCGCAACCGGCCAAACCGCCGATTTCAGCGTCGATGCCTGGCCCTCCCGCAAATACACCGCCACGGTCAAAAAAGTGGCATTCGGCGCGGTCGGCACCGGCACCACCGCCAAGGAGGGTGCCGCCTCGTCCTCCAGCGTGGTCACTTACAGCACCGAGCTCGAGGTCACCAACGAGGACCTCTCCCTCCGCCCCGGCATGACCGCCACCGTGGACATCGCCATCGTGGACAAGCCGGACATCCTCGTCGTGCCCAACGCGGCGCTCCGCTTCGACCCCGTGGCCGCCGCCGCCAGCGCCAAGCCGGATGATGCCAAGCGAACTCTCGTCCAGAGCCTCTCGCCGGGTGGCGGTAGGCGCTGGCGGGGAACTCCACCGCCGAAAGCGGGCTCGTCCGACGCCACCCCCAAGGTCTGGACTCTCAAGGACGGCGAACCTTCGGAAATTGAAGTCACCACGGGAATCACCGACGGTCGCTTCACCGAAATCACCAGCGGGGAACTGGCCGCCGGGACTCCCCTCATCATCAGCGTCAAGCCGCCGCAGACCGAATGAACGCCGAAAAGCTCATCCAGCTTGAAGGCCTCACCAAGCGCTACGGCACGGGCGAAGCCGCGTTTTTCGCCCTCCGCGGCGTGGATCTCACCATCCATCGAGGTGAGTTTGTCGCCATCATGGGCCCCAGCGGATCGGGGAAATCCACCCTCATGAACCTGCTGGGCTGCCTCGACACGCCTACCGAGGGCTCCTACCGCTTCAAAGGCATCGAGGTGGAAACTCTCAATAAAGACCAGCGCTCGCTGCTCCGCCGACACGCGCTGGGGTTCATTTTCCAAGGTTTCAACCTGCTCGCCCGCACCTCGGCGCTCGAAAACGTGGAGCTCCCGCTGCTCTATCGGGGCTACTCCAGGAAACAACGCCACGAGATGGCCCGCGAGGCGCTGGCCCAAGTCAGCCTCTCGGACAAAGAGCGCAACACCCCTGCCGAACTCTCCGGCGGCCAACAGCAACGCGTCGCCATCGCCCGCGCCATCGTCACCCGACCGGACACTCTTTTCGCCGACGAACCCACCGGCAACCTCGATTCGAAAACCACCGTCGAGATCATGGAACTCCTCCACAAGCTCAACTCGGACCGCGGCATTTCCATCATCATGGTCACCCACGAGGACGAGGTCGCCGCCTGCGCCCGCCGCATCATCAGCGTCCGTGACGGGCTGATCTCCAGCGACGTCATCACTCGTTAGAAATCCTCCGCCATGATCTTCAACGCCCTGCTCATCGCCATCCGGGAAATCCGCCGGAACCTCATGCGCTCTTTCCTCACCGTCATCGGCATTGTCATCGGCGTGGCCGCCGTCATCACCATGGTCACCCTCGGCCGCGGAGCGACTGAGACGGTCAAATCCCAGATTTCCAAAATGGGCAACAACCTGCTCATTCTCCGCCCCGGCCAGGGCTGGCGTGGCGACGGCGCGCCGATGTTCAGCCTGGCCGATGTCGAAGCCGTCCGCGACCAGGTGCCCGGCATCGCCTCGGTCGCGCCGCTCATTTCCAACAGCGTCCAGATGGCCTATCAGGAAAACAGCCGCAACTTCGACATCCAGGGCACCACGCCCAACTATTTCGGCATCGCGAACTGGGACCTCAGCAGCGGCCGTTTCTTCACCGAGCAGGAGGTGGCGGAATCCTCGCCCGTCTGCGTCATCGGGGAAACCATCCGCAAGGAACTCTTCGGCGAGGGCGTGGACCCCATCGGCAGCAAGATCCGCGCGAAAAGCATGACGCTGGAAGTCATCGGCGTCACCGCCGTGAAAGGCCAGGGCGGCTTCGGCGACGACCTGGACGACAACATGCTCACCCCCTACACCACCATCATCCACCGCCTGTCAGGCCGCCAGGGCGGCAAGAATTTCAACCAGATCATGATTTCCGGGGAACAGGGTTACCCCGGTGCCAACATCGTTGCCGACGTCGCCGCCCTGATGCGGGAGCGCCGCAAAATCACCGCCAACGAGGATGACGACTTCAACATCTTCGATTCCCAGCAACTCGCCGAAGTGATCAGCTCCAGCACCAAGGTGATGACCTCGCTGCTAGGCGCGGTGGCCGGCGTCAGCCTGCTCGTCGGTGGCATCGGCATCATGAACATCATGCTCGTCTCCGTCACCGAGCGGACCCGGGAAATCGGCATCCGCCTCGCCATCGGCGCGCGCGCCCGCGAGGTGCTGCTCCAGTTCCTGGTCGAAGCCGTCACCCTCTCCTGCGTCGGCGGAGTCGCCGGCATCACGCTCGCCTATTTCCTCTGCATCTCCCTCGCCAAAGTCGTCGGCGCGCCCTTCCTCTTCGATCCGAAAATCAACCTGATCGCCTTCGTCTTCTCCGCCGCCATCGGCATCCTCTTCGGCTTCATGCCCGCCCGCCGCGCCGCCGGACTCGATCCCATCGAGGCGCTCCGGCATGAATAACCACGGCCTGCAACTTATGAAACCACTGTTGATCACCCTGCTCGGCGCGACTGTGCTTCACGCCGTTGAATCCATCGATCTATCGGGCACGTGGAAGTTCGCGCCCGATCTACCGGATGCCGGCCTAACCGCCACGCCCGCGCAGTGGGAGTTTCCCAAGAACATTCAGCTTCCCGGCCAGGTTGCCGCGCAGGGATTTGGAGAAAAGCCCTCGATGGCCACCCAGTGGACAGGCGTCGGTTGGAAACATCGGGATTTGTTCAAGGAGTGGCAGGCGGCTGACAATTTCAAGATCCCGTTCTTCCTCCAGCCGCCGCTACGCTATGTCGGTCCGGCTTGGTATCAGAAAGAGATCGGAATTCCCGTCGACTGGCAGGGCAAGCACGCGCTGTTGCACCTCGAGCGGGTCCACTGGCAGAGCATCGCCTGGGTGAATGGCAGGCAGATTGGCAAAAGCAACTCGCTGGGCACGCCGCACGAGTACGATCTCGGCGTGCTGCCGCCCGGCAAACATTCGCTCACGTTGCGCATCGACAACCGCATCGTCGATGTGGACCCGGGTCCTCTGTCCCATAGTATGACCGATCACACGCAGGGGAATTGGAATGGCGTGGTCGGAAAGATCGAGCTGCGTGCGGTCGCCGCGTTGCGTGTGGAAGAGGCGCGGATCGAGGCATCACACGCGGAGAAATCCGTGAAAGTGATCGTGACCGCGAATGGAAACCAGCAGGGCAAGGTCACTGCGAAGGTTGGATATCTCGGCCCCTTGCGCGATCATTTCGAAAGCGCGTCCGTTAGTGCGGATCTCATCGATGGCAGGGCGGAGTTGACCGTTCCCATGGACCGCGAGCCACGCGTATGGAATGAATTCACCCCACATCTCTACAACGCGGAAATCACGCTGGAATCCCCGTCCGGAAAAGATCTCCGCAGCGAGACCTTCGGCTTCCGGGATCTGAGCAGAAAAGACGGGCGACTCGCCATCAACGGCGTGCCGATTTTCCTGCGGGGCACATTGGAGTGCGCCATCTTCCCTCTCACAGGCTATCCGCCTACCGGTCTTGATGCGTGGCGGAGGATCGTGAAAATCTGCAAGGCGCATGGGCTGAACCACATCCGCTTCCACTCGTGGTGTCCGCCCAAGGCTGCTTTCATCGCAGCGGACGAGGCCGGGTTTTACTATCAGGTCGAGGCTTCCTCCTGGGCGAACCAAGGTGCTAACATCGGCAGCGGCAAATTGCTCGATGCGTGGATCGACGATGAGACCACCCGTATGATCCGGGCATACGGCAATCATCCTTCGTTTCTGATGATGGCATACGGCAACGAGCCTGCCGGCCCGAACCATAAGAAATGGCTACAAGAATGGGTGGCCCGCTGGAAAGCGAAGGATGCCCGACGCTTCTGGACCACGGCTGCCGGTTGGCCGCTCATGGCGGGAAGTGATTACCACAACGTGCAGGAACCGCGCATCCAGCACTGGGGGGAGGGCATGAAATCCATCATCAACGCCGAGCCACCCCGCACGGACTTCGATTGGTCTGACCCTGTGAAAACCCATTCCGGCGCACCGCTCGTATCGCATGAGATCGGGCAATGGTGCGCGTATCCGAACTTCGGGGAAATCCCGAAATACACCGGGTTTTTCAAAGCGAAGAACTTCGAGGTCTTGCAGGAGATGGCCAAACGCAATGGCTTGTTGCCGCAGGCGAAGGACTTCCTCATGGCATCCGGAAAACTTCAGACGCTGTGCTACAAACACGACATCGAAGCCGCGATGCGCACGCAGGCTTTCGGTGGATTTCAATTGCTGGATCTCCACGATTTCCCGGGGCAGGGCACAGCGCTCGTCGGCGTGCTTGATGCTTTCTGGGATTCCAAGGGCTATGTCACAGCGGACGAATACGCGCGCTTCGCCGGGCCGGTCGTGCCGCTCGCCAAGCTGAAAAAAATGATCTTGCAAACGAATGAGACGTTGGAAGCGGAGCTTCAGCTGTGCCACTTCGGTCCTGCGGATTTCAAGGGAATGGAGGCCACCTGGAGACTAACAGACAGAGAATCCGTTGTCGCCGAAGGAACGCTGCCGGTCCGCGATGTTGCCGCGGGTGGACTCCGTGATCTCGGAAGCATTCAAGTAATGTTAGGCAAAGTCCAGGCACCCGCGCAGCTCAAGCTCACTGTCGGCGCGCGGGGTCAGAAATTTTCCAACGACTGGAGCATCTTCGTCTATCCCCGGGAAACACCCGCTGCGCCCCCGAACGTGACCATCACCCGCTCGCTCGACGAGGCGCTGACGGCATTGAACCAAGGCAAGAGCGTGCTATGGATGCCGACCGCCGCCG
This sequence comes from Akkermansia muciniphila, assembly GCA_945873305.1. Taxonomy (GTDB): domain Bacteria; phylum Verrucomicrobiota; class Verrucomicrobiia; order Verrucomicrobiales; family Akkermansiaceae; genus Luteolibacter; species Luteolibacter muciniphilus_D. The sequence goes on along the minus strand of CAMCCX010000023.1, from coordinate 24,192 downwards.
ATGTGAAGGACGACCTGACCCGACCCCTCACCGCCGGTTTCTCCACCATCTTCTGGAACACCGCATGGACGGATTGGCAACCACCACACACGTTGGGCATCCTCTGCGATCCCAAGCATCCCGCGCTCGCGGCATTCCCCACCGATTTCCATTCGAACTGGCAATGGTGGGAACTTCAGAAGGACGCCCGCCCGTTCATCCTCACCCGGCACCACGACCTCCGCCCCGTCGTCCAGCTCATCGATGACTGGGTGACCCACCGGAAACTCGGCTACGTCTTCGAGGCGAAGGTGGGACAAGGGAAACTCATCGCCTGTTCCTTCGATCTCGATTCCGATTTGAAAAATCGCCCTGTCGCCCGGCAAATGCGGTCATCTTTGGTAGCCTATCTTTCCAATGATCGCTTCACACCGAAACGGGCGATGGATAAGGCCGACCTCGAAGACTTGGTGAAGACCAACCGCTGATCGCCGGACCGAATCGTCTTCGTCGTCCCATCAGCTTCCAACTCCCGCTTTGACATCAAATCCATGGCACCGTAAAATTTCCGGCATGACAAAGACGCAAATTCAAGTCCCGGAGGAGCTCTTTCGCGAAATCAAGTCCTTCGCCAAGGCCCGCGAATGGTCGCTCGCCGAAACCTTCCGCCGCGGTGCCGAGCTTTTGCTGGAAGTCTATGATGCGGACCCTGTTTCGCCTGCCACGCCATGGACACCGCCCGTCTCGGCGGCGGTGGGTTGGCAAGGCCTCAGCCCCGAGCAATTGCGCGCCGCCGCCTTCCAGGATGCGGAACCGATTCTCCAACTGCCATGATCTCCATCGACGCCAACATCCTGCTCTACAGCTACTCGGCGGCTTCCCCCTTTCATGCGCCTGCCAAAAGCTTCCTTGAAGAACTTTCCGCCCGGGAAGACGTCGCCCTGAGCGAGTTCATCCTCACCGAGTTCTACCTGCTTCTGCGGAACCCCGCCGTCCTTCGGCATCCGCTGGACGCACCCGCCGCCGCCGCCGTCATTGCCAGTTACCGCAAGCATCCCCGCTGGAAAACCCTCGGATTCCCGCCCCGCAGCCGCGAACTCCACGACGAGCTCTGGAAACAGGCCGCCGCCCCCGAATTTGCCCGCCGCCGCGTTTACGACACCCGCACCGCCCTCAGTCTCACCGCGTTCGGAGTCACGGATTTCGCGACCCTCAATTTGAAGGATTTTCAAAACTTCGGTTTCAAGAAAGTCTGGAACCCCCTCGCCGCAGCTTGAGCCTGCTTCGAACATCAACTCTCCACCATCAACTCCTCCCCGTGAGCCCCATCACCATCGCCGCCGTCAAAGAACAATCCGGTGAAATCCCCATCGTCGCCGCGATCCACGCCCAGCTCCAGTCGCGCAACGCCCGCACCACCAAGGGCGGCAAACCCTATCTGGAACTCGTCTTCGCCGACGCCACCGGCCATTTCTCCCTGAAAATCTGGTCGGACTCGCCGATCTACGACGCCGCCGAGAAACTCGCCGACAACACCATCGTCCGCCTCGAAGGCGAGTGGACGCAGAACCAATACGGCGTCAATCCCAACCACCTCGCCTGGCATCTGCTCGATGACACCGCCATCGCCAACTTCATCGCCGGCGACCCCCAGACACGCGAGAAACAGGAGAGCGACTACGCCGACATCCAGCGCTTCTGCGACTCCCTCAGCGACCCGCGCCTGCACGGGCTTTGCGCGCATTTCCTCACCCAGATGGGCGACCGCTTCCGCCGCACCGCCGCCGCGAAAAAAAACCACCACGCCCGCCGCGGCGGCCTCGTCGAGCACGTCGCCCAGATGATGCGCTCCGCCGCCGCGCTGTGCCCCGTTTACCCCGAGCTCAACCGCGACCTGATCCTCACCGGCGTGCTCTTCCACGACTGCGGGAAACTCTGGGAGAACTCCTATCCGGAAGACGGCTTCGGCCAGATCCACAGCATCCACGGCGAAATGCTAGGCCACATCCCGCTCGGCATCGAGCTGGTCAACAAGCTCTGGAACGACCTGCTCGCCAGCCCGGAAGCCGAAGCGTGGAAGACGCTCAAGCCATCCACCGAGATGACCCGCCTCCACCTGCTCCATCTGATAGGCAGCCATCACGGCCAGTATGAATTCGGCTCGCCCGTGCTGCCGCGCACCCCGGAAGCCTTCGCCCTCCATTACATCGACAACTTGGACGCGAAGATGGAAATGCTCCGCGACGCCTACTCGCAAGCCACCGAGATCGCCCCCGGCATTTACGACCGCGTCTTCCCCCTGCCCACGAACCTGGTGCGCCCGCTGCCCGACTTCGTCCCGCCGCCACCCGCTGCGGAGAACGAGACCGGAGCGTAGAAAATCGAATCGCAATGATTCGGGGAAAAGATGATCGGCCGCTGGCTCAAAGGGCCGTTCCAGGTTTCCGCCTCCATCAGCAACTACATCCGCGTGCTGATGGCGGATCCCGGCGCGTTTGCGATTCTCAAAGAACGCAGGTGGGCGAGCGGGCGGACGAAGATCGCGAGTTGATAAGGAGCCACTCCCGAATGGCATGTCGTTAAACGCAGGCACTTGAAGGAGCGCGTTCATTCTGAGCGCTATTTGCCGCGGACATCCTGTCCGCCGCCCTGCCTTCGGCCGACAGAATGTCGGCCTGAAACAGTCGATAGAATATCGACGCTCCGTGTTCCGGAATCAGGATCAATGAAATCGCCCTTAACCAAGCATCCGCCAGCATCACAGGCGTGTGGTGAGTCTCCAAAATCCCCTCGACCTGCTGCTGCGTTTCTTGTTCTTGCGGCCGAAAAGGCCCGACAGGGCTTCGGCAGGCGGTCGGGCCAGGGGGAAGATGAATGTGGAGCGGGCGCGCGAGGGCCGAAAGGATTCAGTCCTCGCATGGGAACATCGCGGGCTTCCTAAGCCAGCACCGGCTCGGCGAGGCCGGCGCGGACGAGGAGAGGCTCCAATTCCGGATCGCGGCCCATGAAGCGGCGGTAGAGTTCATCCGGGGCGACGGAATTCCCCTTGCTGAGGATGTGCTCGCGGAAGGCCAGGCCGGTCTCGGGATTGAGAACGCCTTCCTGTTGGAAACGGGTGAAGGCGTCGGCGTCTAGCACTTCCGCCCACTTGTAGGAATAGTAGCCCGCGGCGTAGCCGGTGGGGCTGCTGAAAAGGTGGCTGAAGCGCCGCATCATCGAGGGCGACCGGGTTTTGAGCGGCGCGAGGTAGTCGGCCAGGACCTCGCGGTCCACGGCGTCGAGATCTTTCCCGAGGAAATCCGCCAGACGGGTGTGGAGTTCCAGATCGAGCTTGGCGAAGGCGAGCTGACGCATGAAGGCGGAGGCGCTGAGGTAGTTTTTCGCGGCGATCATTTTCAGGAAAAGATCCTCCGGGATCGCCTCGCCGGTCTCGAAGTGGCGCGCGAAGAGATCGAGCGACTCGCGGTCCCAACAGAAATTCTCCATGATCTGCGAAGGCAGTTCGACGAAATCCCACGGCACGTTGGTGCCGGAGAGGGATTTCACGGCGACTTGGCTGAGCAAGCCGTGGAGCAGGTGGCCGAACTCGTGGAAAATCGTCTCGACCTCGCCGTGAGTTAGAAGCGCGGGCTTGCCGTCCACCGGCGGGCTCATGTTGCCGATGATCAGGCCGAGGTGCGGCTCGCCGGGCGCGCCGGTGTGCAGCGAGTTCATCCACGCGCCGCCGCGCTTCGACTCGCGCGGGTGCCAGTCGGCATAGAACGAGCCGAGGTGGGCCGATGTTTTCGAATCGTGAATCTCGTAGAACGCGCACTCCGGATGCCAGACTTCCACGACCTCCTCCGGCAGCGTGGCGGGCCCGGCGCCGGGTTGATAGAAAACCGTCTTGAGCTGGCGGATGGTGATGCCGAAAAGACGCGAGGCGATTTCAAACATGCCGGCCATCACGCCATCCACCGGGAAATAAGGCCGCAACGCCTCCTCATCGAAGTCGTAGTTTTCCTGGCGCTGCTTCTCCGCCCAGTAGGCGACTTCCCACGGCTCAAGCGGGCCGACGGGCTGGCCGGACTTGGCGGCCTTGTATTGGGCGAGCTGTTTGTGCTCGGCTAGAAACGACGGGCGCACGCGGGCGTGGAGGTTCTCGATGAAGCCGAGCGCGGTGCCGCCGTCTTTCGCCATGCGGCGGAGCAGCGTGAGGTCGGCGAAATGCTCGTGGCCGAGGATGGCGGCTTTCTCGTGGCGGAGAGTTAGAATCTGCCAGACGAGCGCGGTGTTGTCGAACTCGCCGGTGGCCCCGACTTGCGAGGACGCCTCCCAGACCTGGCGGCGGATCGAGTCGTCGTGCAGGTGCTGCATGATCGGGAACATCGACGGGAACTGCAGGGTGAAGCGCCAGGCCGGCGCCTCGTGGCCTTTGGCGCGGGCGTTAGACGCCGCGCCGGCGATGGCGGATTCCGGCAGCCCGGCGAGTTTCGCCTCGTCGGTGATGACGAGTTCCCACGCGTTGGTCGAGTCGAGGACGTGCTCGGAATACTCCTTGGTGATCTTGGATAGCTCGGCCTCGATGGCGGCGATGCGCTCTTTTTGGGCGGCGGGCAGATCCGCTCCGGAGTTGCGGAAGTCCGCCAGGGTTTCCTCCACGAAGCGCCGCTGGACCGCGGACAGCGAGGCGATTTCCCGGCGCTCGCCCACCGCCTTGATCACCGCCCACAAGCGGTCGTTCAGCGCGAGCGACGAGTAGAAATCGGTGACCTCCGGCAGCATCTTGCCGAGCGCCTCGCGCTGGGCGGGCGAGTCGCACACCGAGTCGAGGTGATTGAGCCGGCCCCAGCCGTCGCCGAGTTGTTCGGCGGCGTTTTCGAAGGCGAGGAAGGTGGATTCATACGTCGCCGCGGCGGGATCCTGCGCGCAGATCGCCTCGATGTTTTGCTTTGCGAGATCAAGCGCGTGGCGGATGTCCGGCTCGACGGCTTCGGGAACAAGCGTGGACCAACGGATTTGGAAATCGGGAGCGAGGAACGGATGCATGCGTGAAATCAGGTCTAGGCCGGTTCATGCAACCTGTCAAAATTTCTTGGACTTAAACACTGCGCCGGCCCTGCATCGCGCGCATCAGCGTGAGCTCGTCGGCGTGCTCGAGACCGCCGCCCGCGGGCAGGCCTTGGGCGATGCGGGTGAGCCGGCAATTCCGCCCGCGCAGCAGTTCTGCCAGGTAGTTCGCGGTCGCCTCGCCTTCCACATCGGAGCCGAGCGCGAGGATGACCTCGATTTCCTCCGGCGCGGCCTCGATCCGCCGGACCAGCGACGGGATGCGCAAGTCCTCGGGCGACACCCGGTCGAGCGGCGAAAGCTTGCCGCCGAGGCAATGGTAGCGGCCGCGAAACGCGCCGGAACGTTCTAGCGGAAGCACGTCGGTGGCCTGCTCGACGACGCAGAGAGTCTGGTCGTCGCGCGCCGAATCGTCGCAGACATCGCAGCCGGATTCGGTCGCGAAGAATCCGCAAACCGGGCAGGGCCGGACCATTTCCTTGGCCGCTAACAAAGCCCCGGCGAGCGTCGCGGGCTCGGCTTTCGGGCTTTGCAGGAGCCACACCGCGATGCGCTCGGCGCTGCGCGGACCGATCCCCGGCAGGCGCTTGAGCTCGCCGACGAGGGCTTTGACGGGTTCCGGGAAATCAATGCGCTTCATCAGTTTTTTCAGATAGATCCACCGCTTCGTCGCAGGGCATCCGGTGGCTTCCCGCATACACCAAGGCGCAAACTCCGGACCAAATCACGGCGATGACCGGCGCGGCGATGTCGGGCGCGCGCGCCGCCAGCGCCAGCACGGGAGCCCACGCCGCGACCAGGACCGCCGTCGTGATCCATAACACGACACGCCGCCAGGTGCCGGCCACGCTCAGGATCGCGAAAGCCAGCCCGAAGGCGAACCAAACCACCGCCAGCCACACCGCCCACTCGGGCAAGGCCTTGGGGAAACCTGCCGGTTTCCCCTGCGAGATCAAACTCCCAACAGCCAGGTCCGCGCGGTCCAGAATCCGGAGCGCGCTCAGCCCGACGGCGAGCAGGATCGAGAGCGAGCCGATGACGGCGGCCGGGACTAACACATGACCTTCCGGTCGCGGGTGTGAGGGTTTTCCCATGGTCACTTGTTGCGCATGAAACTCTCCTCGTAGGGCGGCTCCGCGGCCAGCGCGCGATCCACGGTTAGCACCGGCTGGATCACGCCTTCTTCCAACGGAAAGCGCATGGTGCCCGCGACTTTCACCCAGCCGTTTTCAGGAAGCTCGGGCGGCGTCTTGCCGAACTCGAGGATGATCGGAATCGCCCGGCTGTCGGCGGCGCAGCAGGTGACGAACAACCGGTAGAGGCGCTTGCGCGAGCCGTGCGGATTGCGGACTTTCTCGTCCATCCAGCGGCCTTCGGTTTCCACCTTGAGTCCGTCGAGCAGGCCTTGCATCTCGCGGTCGCCGCTGGAGAAAAACAACTCCATCAGGTTGAACTCGAGAAATCCGTCCGGCGTCTTGCGGTGGCTTTTCTCGATCTCCTCACGGGTGAGCGCGGGCAGCGATGAGGCGAGAAACGGCGAGGAAACCGCGGACGGCGCGTCGTAGAGGCCCTTCCGCGAGAGAGCCGCGACGGAGTATTCGTCCTTGGTCCACGCGACTGATAGAACCACCGGCACGATCATCAGGAGCACCGCGGTGAGCGGGTGCATGTCGCCGCTTTCGTGGTCGTGCGCCTCTTCCCCGCCGCCGTGGTCGCCGCAGCAGCCGCCCGCGTTTTGCCCCGCCGTGAAAAGGTTGAAAAGCCCGAGCACCGCGAGCCCCAGTCCGCCGGCGAAGGAAATGATCCGGAAGTCCGGCGCGAGGTACTTGTTGATCCGCCCGCTACCATAAAAATATAACAGCACCGCGCTCCAGACGAGCACCGCGAGGGAAAACAGGATGCGCCGGTTCCGGGGATTCATTTCGCTGCGAAAACGAGTTGTTGCCAGTAGATCGAGATCCCGCCGATGGCGAGAAAGAGACCGACCGCGAGAAGGACGATGAACCGCTTGCGCAGCACCGTTTGATAGAGAAAGAGCAGCTTCACGTCCATCATCGGGCCGAAGGTGAGAAAGGCGAGTTTCGCGCCCCATGAGAATTTATCCAAGGTCGCCGCGATGAACGCGTCCGAGGTGCTGCACAGGCTGAGGATGAACGCGAGGGCCATCAGCGCGGCCGGCGCCGCAGTCGGGTCTTTCGCGAGACCGTCGAGCCATTGCGCGCCGGGGGCGATGCCGGTGTTGAACAGCGCGGTGATCGACACGCCGATGGCGAAATAGACCGCGACATCGACGAAGTCCTTCATCGCAGAGCGGAAGGCGGCGACCAGCCGGTTTTCCTCCGAGGGCTCGTCGTGCGAATGATCGTGGCCGCAGCCGGAGTGGTCGTGGTCGGATTTCGCCTGGTCCTTTTCCAAGCTTTCTACCAGCGATGGCTTCAGCACCGAGGCGAGCGATAGTTTGGAAACGATGATTCCCACGGCCACCGCGATGAGGAAACCTAGCAGGAGCCGCGAACTCGTCATCATCGCCGCGCCCTGGCCTTGGAAGGCTTTCCACGTGCTCAGCGCGGTGATGGGGTTCACGATCGGGGCGGCGAGCATGTAAGTGAGCGCGCAGGAGACCGGCAGGCCTTTTTTCACCAGCCGCCGGATCACCGGCACCACCGCGCATTCGCAAACGGGGAACACCGCGCCTAGCAGTCCGGCGGTCAGCACCGCGAAAAATTTGTTTCTCGGCAGGAAGCGGTCCATGATCCCCGGCGGCAGGTAAATGTCGATGAATCCGCTGATCAGCGTGCCCAGCAAAATGAACGGCACGCCTTCGAAAAGGATGCTCAGGAAGGCGAGCGCAAAGTCCTGCTGGGAATCGGGCGACATCGGCGCAAGCAAACGCCGCCATTCCGCTCGTGTCAACCGGCACGGCGCGCCGACATGCAGGATCGGTGCCGTTTACGACGGCTGGACCCGGAAGTCCGGCCTGCGGCCGTGTTTCTGATGGACTGGAATTTCAATGCGCCGGGCCTTGGTGCTCCTGGATGTATTCCTGCTTGAGGCCGAGCGCCTCGGGAGCGTGGAGCACGAGCATTTTCATCCGCACATCCTTCGGCACGCTGGAGCGGGTGGCCTTGGAGACGACGACCATGAGGAAGATCGCGAGCGGCACGGTCCAGATCGCGGGTTGCTCGCAGAGGATGCGCAGCAGCGGATGGGCGGCCCAGAAATCATTGAGCGGAGCGAAGCCGGAGAAGATCTTGCCCATCGCGCCCTTGTCGAGCGAGAGGTTGCTGACATTCGTCGCGGTGGCCGCGAGGAGCGCGCAAAGTCCGCCGGTTAGCATTCCGGCGGCCGCGCCCTTCATGGTCATGCCGCGCCACCAGACGCTCATGAACAACAGCGGGAAATAACTGGCGGCGGCGATGGCGAACGCCTGGCCGACCATGAAGTTGATTTCCAACGGCTCGACGAAGCAGCCGAGGACCACGGAAATGCTGCCGATGAGGACCGCGCACCACTTGAACATCCGCATGCGCTCGCCGGGCGTGGAGTTAGGACGGAGCATCCGGCCGTAAACGTCGTGGGCAAGCGCGCCGGTCATCGAAACCAGCAGGCCGGAAAAAGTGCTCATGAAGGCGGCGAAGGCGCCCGCGCAGGTGATGCCGCTGAGGATCGAACCGACGACGCCGTATTTCTGCGAGATCAACGTGGGGAGGCGCAGGACCACCGCGTCGGTGCCCTTGACGCCGGCGAGCCCGGTGTAGAGCTCGGGCATTAGATTTCTACCCAGCACGCCGAAGACCGGCGGGAAAACATAGAACACGCCGATGAGGATCATCACCCACATGGTCGTCTTCTTGGCGGCGACCCCGTCCGGATTGGTATAAAAACGTACGAGGATGTGCGGCAGGCCGGCGGTGCCGCAGACGAGCGCGACGATGAGCGAGAAGGTATAGATGAGCGAAAAGGGCTTCTCGTTTTTCGCGAGGAACGGCGCGCGCTCCTCGACCGGAAGCGCCGCGGCGGCGGACTTCACGGCCTTGGTCGTGAGCGGTCCGAAGGGCGCGAGCCAGGCGTCGTCCTTGGGGGCCTTTTCCGGCAGCGCCTTGCGTTGCATCTCCGCCGGATCAGCGGGCTGGACGATGGCGGGCTTCGAGGCAGCCTCGGCGGCGGATTGGTTCATCGCGAGATTTTCCCCATAGCCGCCATAGACGGATAGAAGAACGAAAACCGGCGTGGAGATGGCGAACATCTTGATCCAATACTGGACCGCTTGAATCAACGTGATGCCCTTCATCCCCCCGAGCGCGACGTTCAGCGTGATGACCGCGCCGACGACGACCACGCCGACCCAATACGGCAAGCCTGGCAGAATATAGGAAAGCGCGGTGCCCGCGCCTTTCATCTGCGGCATCGTGTAGAAAAAGCCGATGAATAGAACGAAGCACACCGCGATGCGGCGGAACAACGGCGAGTCGAAGCGGCCCTCGGCGAAATCGGGAATCGTGTAAGCGCCGAACCGCCGCAGCGGCCCGGCGATGAACAGCAGCAGGAAAAGATAACCGCACGCATAACAGACCGGATACCACAACGCGTCGTAGCCGGACGACATCACCATGCCGGCGATGCCCATGAAGCTCGCGGCGCTGAGATATTCACCCGAGATGGCGGACGCGTTCCAGCCGACGGAAACCGAGCGGCCGGCGACGAAAAAGTCCGAGGCGGACTTGGAGCTTTTCGAGGAACGGAAGCCCATCCACAGCGTGACGGCGACGGTGATGCCGGCGAAGGCGAGAATCCAGGGATCGATTTCTGAGAAATTCATGAGTCGCGGAAAATGTTAGGATTGGCGCTTGTTGCCCTCGGCCGCGTTGCGGACCTCGGCGTCTTCCAAGGCCATCGAGCGGGTGATGAAGATGCGGGCGATGATCCAGACGTATGGAAAGAACAACACGCCCAAGACCAGCCAGCTAACGGTGAAGCCGCCGACGCGGCGCGCCATGAATTCCGGCGCGAGGTAGTTGAATAGCGGCAGCCCGAACAACAGCAGCAGAAACGCCGCGGCACACGAGATGGAGAGCTTGAGCTGGTGCTTCATCAAGCCGTGGAGGAATTCCTCACTGTGAATGAAATCGGTTTCTTCGGGCGGGCTTTGAGACATCAGGTGAAATGGCGTCAGGGTTGGATTGGCAAACGAAAGGCAAGAGAACAGAAACCCACGCCCCATGCGTCAAGAACCATTTCCCGCCGGAAAGCGCTCCCGCGTCGACAACAAGTTCGGCGTTTATTCCTTCCGGATTTCCATTACGGTCCCGCCATGCCCTTGCTCGAACGCTTTCTCGACCTCTCAACCGTCTCGCTGAAAATCTGCGGCGTCACCACGCGGGACGACGCGGACCGCCTCGTCTCGCTCGGCGTGGATGCGCTCGGCGTGAACTTCTGGCCGCGCTCGAAACGATTTCTCGCGCCGGAAGACGCCGGCTGGCTGCGCGATCTCGCCGGGAAAATCCTGCGTGTCGGCGTGTTTGTGAACGAGCCCGCCGAGCTCCCGTTGCGGTTAGTGCGCGGCGGCTATCTGGACGCCGTGCAGCTCCATGGCGATGAAACGCCCGCGGACGCCGCGCCATTTCGCGACGCGGGCATTCCCTTCATCAAGGCGATCGGCGTGAAGACCCGCGCCGACCTGCTGCGTGCGACCGACTATGGTGCTGCGGCCATCCTTCTCGACGCACACGCGCCCGGCATCTACGGCGGCACCGGCGAGGTGTTTGATTGGGAGGTGGCTTCGGATTTCCGCAGGCTACATCCGCAGCTCCCTATCATCCTGGCGGGCGGCATCGTCCCGGAAAACGCCGGGCTCGCCGCGATGAGCGTGCAACCCGCCGCGCTCGACATTGCATCGGGCGCGGAGATTTCTCCCGGCATCAAAGACTTTCAAAAAGTCGCGGCATTCCTTACCGCCTTGCACCGCTGATTTCCATGCTAACTGATTCCCACTGCCATCTCGCCTCCCATCGTTTCGAGCCCGAGGAAATTCCGGACCTTATTGAACGCGCGCGCGCCGCGGGCGTGAGCCGCCTGGTGACTCTCGCGACCGGTCTTGAAAACGTGCAGGCGAACCTCGACCTAGCGGAACATCCGATGCTTCACGCCTGCATCGGCATTCATCCGTGCGACGTCCATCACGCGCCGGACGACGCGGTGGATCAACTTTCCGCCTTCACCCGCGATCCGCGCGTCTGCGCCATCGGCGAGACCGGCTTGGATTACTATCATCCCGCGCCGGAAGGCTGGGATGAGCAATCGTTCCGCGACCGGCAGCTCGATTTCCTGCGCCGGCATTTCGAACTCGCGTCCGCCGCGCGGCTCAACATCGTCATCCATACCCGCGATCAAGCCGGGCACGCGTCGTTCGAAGACGCGCTCGCGATCTATCAGGAATTCCACGCCTCGGTCCGCGCCGTGTTCCATTGCTTCATCGGCCCGTGGGAAAACGCGCGGCGCGTGCTCGATCTCGGCGGGCTCGTTTCATTCGGCGGAGTCGCCACCTTCAAGACCGCCCATCAAGTCCGAGATACCGCCAGCCAATGCCCTGCGGGATCATTCATGATCGAGACGGACGCGCCCTATCTTGCGCCGGAACCGCACCGGGGAAAGCGCAACGAGCCAGCCTTCGTCCGCGAAACCGCGGAACGTCTGGCAGCGTTGCGCGGCGAATCGCTCGAAGCATTGGCACTCCACACCGACAAGACCGGTCGGGCGTTTTTCCGGCTTCGCCCGGATTCCATTTGAATAAAAAATCCGGCTTGCGACGTTTCATGCCTGAGGTTGGCGCGCCAACTTCCGCTCTTCACAACCCGGCACCAATCCGCTACATCCAACACCATGACTCCGATCCGCATCCTCGCCCCATCACTTCTCGCATTCGTCCTCGCATCCTGCGCCGCGCAAAAGGCCAACACTTATGACACCGCGAATCCCTACGGCACCGCGGACGCAGGCCAAGTCAACGCGCCTGTTACCGAACCCGCCAACCCGGTCTATGATACTCCGGCGGCTTACGAGGAAAGCACCGCCACGGCCGCCGCTCCCGCCGTCGCCGACACTAACATTCCTGTGCCATCGGCTCCCAGGGCTTCCTCCAACGGCGCCGCCATCATCCACACCGTCGTCGCGGGAGACACGCTCTCCGGCATCAGTTCGAAATACAAAGTCCCCGCCGCCACCATCAAACAAGCCAACGGCATGACAAAAGACACCGTCGTGCTCGGCCGGAAAATGGTCATCCCTCCTGTCCGCTGATTCATTCAATCCGCCGCCGGGAGACACCGCTCTCCCGGCGGCTCTCTTTTTTAAACCATGCGCATCCCAGCAGTCTGTCTTTCGTTGTTCGCCGTCATCGCGATCACTGCCGCCGGAACACCGCGGGAAGACGCACTTGATAACCTCCTTTCCGAGCGCGATTCAGATCAAGCCTTCGCGGCTGTCATCGAGGCGGCGAGGAAAACCGGCGTGACCGAACAAGCCGTTCTTGAAGCCCGCTTTCTCTATCATATCGACCGTCGCGAGGACGACGCCATCGCCGCGATGCTTCCCGAGTTCCTCAAACAGCGCGAGGTTTTCAAAATCCAAGACTCGGCGATTTTCGGCGTGAAGGAAGACTGGCTCGCCGTGGTGGAATACGTCCACGCCATCGCATCGCTCAAGAAGGGCGACAAGGGCGCCTTCAAATCCCACATCACCGAAGCCTTCTGGCTGAGTCCGCGCCAGGCGTCCGCCTTCGCTCCGCAGATTGATCGCATGCGGCTTGAAGAGGCCATGCAAGCGGTGAGGATCGATTTTGAAACCAGGCTCATCGCGCTCGGAGGGGGCGACGCCATCGCGCTCAAAAGCCTGATGGCGGATAGAAAAGCCATGCTTCTCCACTTCTGGTCGCCTGCCAGCAAAGAATGCGAGGCGAGCCTCCCGGACTTCCTCATCACCGCCAAATCCCTCGGCGAAAAGGGCGTCGCGATGGTTTCCCTGCTTCCCGAAGATTCGCCGGAACTCCTAACCAACGCCCGTGAGATGATCCGCCCGCTCGGCGTGAATCCGCCGGGAGCCTGGCTCATCGATCAAAAGGAAAATCCGTTGGCTCGCGAACTCCGCGTGCAAACGCTGCCGGTCTTCGTCCTCGTTTCTAACGATGGACGCGTCCTCTTCAACGGCGATCCCGCCGACGACGGCTTGTGGGACGCGCTGAAAAAGATCGATCCGGAAATCACCCGCCCGGTAACAGGTAACGGAACGGAGTGACGGCGACGACCCACTACGGCTCTCGTAGTAACAAGGACAGCGCGCCGCGAAAATATTTCAGACTTCTTAAAATTCGGGACGTTTCAACTTGACGGAGATCCAAACTACTAGTTTCATCGTCGTCAGCGAAGAGACATTCCTTATGGCGCGGCCTACCCATCCATCCAATCTCGAACTTCAAGCCCTATCCGTTTTGTGGCACGAAGGGCCATCGACGGTTGCCGCGGTCCACGAGACGCTGCCCGATAGAAAGGACCGGGCCTACACCACCGTTCTCTCCGTGATGCAAAGTCTCGAGCGCAAGAGCCTGGTGAAACGCGCGCTGGTCGGCAGGGCGCATGTTTACGCGGCTGCTTACTCGCAGGAAGTGATCGTGCAGCGCGCGACCCACGACTTCCTGACTAACGCTTTTGGAGGACGCCTCGGTGAGGCGCTCCTCGCTATCCTCTCCGCCGGCACATTAACGCCGGAAGAGAAAACAAACATCGAACGCGAACTCCAACGACACAAAACTATGGCTGCAAAAAAAACAGCAAAGAAAGTTGCCAAAAAGGCACCCGCAAAGAAGGCCGTGAAGAAAGCTGCAACCAAAGCCCCGGCCAAAAAGGCCCCGGCCAAGAAGGCAGCTAAAAAAGCGGCAAAGAAAGCCCCCGCCAAAAAGGCTCCTGCTAAAAAGGCAGCCAAGAAAGCGGTGAAGAAAGTCGCAAAAAGCGCCAAGAAAGCCGCCAAAAAAGCGGTGAAGAAGACGGTCGCCAAGAAAGCAGCCCCTGCAAAGAAGGCCGCCGCCAAGAAAGCCGCTCCTGCTAAAAAGGCTGCTCCTGCGAAGAAGGCCCCTGCCAAGAAGGCCGCCCCAGCAAAGAAAACCGCGAAGAAGGCTGCCAAGAAGGCTGCTAAGAAATAATTAAAAGCCCTCGGAGCGGACTTCGGACGTCGTGCTTTCAAGTCGACCGCGCCGCTGCCCGCCGCCCAGGGCTTGTCAACGGCGGGAGATCTTCGGATCTCCCGCCTCTTTTTTAGCCAAAAAAAGGGGTTGCATCCGGAGCCGGGCCCGTCCTAGCTTCCCCCGCCCCTAGCGGGCGTCACCTTTGCGCGGTTAGCTCAGTGGTAGAGCACCTCCCTGACACGGAGGGGGTCACTGGTTCGAACCCAGTATCGCGCACCATTTCTTTTCACCCGGCCTCCTGATTCACTTTGATCCCTGCGATGGACGCAGTGCCGCCCGCACCTGAAGAGCTTGATGCTCTTCTCCGGCTTCTTGATGACGAAACTCCGGCGGTCCGCGAGCGGGTGGCGGAACGCTTCGCGCTCTGCGGCGGCGACCTCAGCGAGTGGCTCGCCACGCAGCCGCGCCCACTGAGCAGGCAGGAGAAATCCCTCCTCGCGGAAATGCTCAGTCCGCCCCGCCGCGAAATCCTCTCACGTGAGTGGATCGCTCCCACTGGCGGTGCCGCCGCCTTGCAGGAAGACTGGGAATCCTTCGAGGCGCTTCTCCGCTCATTATCGGATTTTCTTCACGACGGGATCTCGCTGCGCCAGCCTCTATCAGACGCGCTCGACCTTCTGGCGGAGGAAGCGGCCGATGAGGGAGTGACCACGGCTAACGAACTCCGCGCGTTTCTTTTCGAAGGAACGCGCCTGGCCGCCAACCAGACGGAGTATCACGATCCCAGAAACTCGGACCTCGCCTGGTGCATCGCGGAAGGCCGTTCGAACCCTCTCGGACTCTGTTTGATTTTCATGCTCGTGGGACGTCGGCTCAATTTTGAGATCGAAGGCGTTAATTTCCCGGGGCACTTCATGTGCCGGATCTTCGAAGACGGCTTTCCTCTCGTCATCGATTGCTTCGACCGCGGCGAGCTCCACCTCCAGTCGGACCTGCTAGAAAATTCCGAGCTCAACCGGGTCCAGCGGAACCTCCTGCGTCAAACCGTTGATCCGGGAACGATCTTGCTGCGCTTGCTCAACAATCTCAGCCAAGCTCTTGAACAGGCCGGACGTGACGACGACGCGCAGTTGATTCAAAAGCTCCGGACAACTCTGGAGTGAGCTTTCTCACCAGACTCCCAGATCTGCCAGTTGGCGGCCCGCCGCCTCCGCCCAACCCCGGTTAGCCGCGGGCGACGCGGGCGACGGATGCAGGATGCGGCCGATCAACGCCGAACTGCCGGAAGCCTCGGCCGCGCGCCGCAACCGTTCCTCCGCAAACCCGCCCACGCCGATCAAGCAGGAGGGCTTGAGTAGCGAAATCACTTCCTGGAGGTGTTTCCGGCACGCCTGTTCCACGGGAGCCATCTCCGCGGAGGGAAGCTTGTCAGGCGTTAGATTCGCGCCGCTCGCACTCATCCAGACCAGCGGGCAGTAATTGAGCACGAAGTGATCTTTGAAAAAGTCTCCGGCGTTTTGATACCGCTCCGCAAAAAGCCCCCACAACCGCCGGCCGCTCACCTCCGAGCGTTTGCAGGCGAATCCTTCGATCAAGCGCTTTGGGTGTTCCGGTTCGGGCTTGCCGATCGGCGCTTTGATTCCCATCCAATCCCGCACCGCCGCCACCTCGCCGAACGGCACGCCGGTCTGTGCCATCCCGAACGGGCCGGGGTTCATGCCGAGAAACACGACGCGCTTCCTTCCCTTGCCGAAGCGTTCCAAATACTGCCGGTGCGCCTGCCAAGTGTAGTCCAGGGTCCGGTAAACACATGCCACCGGCGGCGAGAATTCGAGGTCCCGCAGCTCCGCTGCCAGACGTTCCGTGGATGCGATCAACTCGTTCATGGCTTTTCTAACTTTCCCACGCGAACACCAGCACGAGAAGGGCGACCGGCAGGTATAACAGGGTGAACAGAAACAAGCGCCGCGCCGAAGTCCGCTCGCCGTCGCGCGAGAATTTCAGCGCCAGCGCCATCATCACCAAGGCCAGCAGCGGCCCCATGATCGTCCACAGCCAGTTGGCGAAACCAAGGCAGGCCGGCAGCAGCGAGAAGACGGCAAGCACCAGCGAGAACATCGCGGAGAGCCGTCCGCTCTTCCGTCCTGTCAGATCGCGGTTGGACCACATTTTGTAATCCGCGGACTCATATTCCGCGCGGCAAAGCCAGTTGATCGCGATGAAATGCGGCAGCTGCCAGAAAAACAGCAGCCCGAACAGAAACCACGCTTCCCAGCCAAGGCCTCCGCCCGCGCCCACCCAGCCGATGACCGGCGGAACCGCTCCGGGAATCGCGCCGACCAGCGTGTTCGTCGAGCTCACGCGCTTCAACGGCGTGTAGATGAAAACGTAAATTGCGATCGTCGCCGCCGTGAGATACGCTGCGAGATGCCCGACTTGCACGGCCAGATGAATGATCCCGACCGCTGACAACACCCAGCCGATGCCGAACGCGACCAGTGGATCCATCCGCCGGGACGGCAGCGGGCGGTCGGCCGTGCGCTTCATCCGGGCATCGAGATCCACTTCCATCAGCTGGTTGAAAGCCGCCGAGCCGAACGCCGCCGCCGCGGTTCCGAGAATGGTGTGGAGCAGCTTCATCCAGTTCATTTCCACCCCGCGGGAATATAACAGGAATCCGAAAAACGTGGTGACGAGCACGAAGAAATTCAGCCGCACCTTCATCAGGACCATCAAATCCTGCCGCAACCCCGGCGGCGGTGGTGGGATCGGCTCTTCGGCGGCGGCTTTTTCGTTCGTTCCAAGTTCTTCCATAGGCGCGGCGGAACCATGACCGCGTTCCGATGATTTCCAAGCAGTGACTTGCCCCGGTGGCGCTTTCCCGGATGCAAGCCTCCGCTCGACTCTTGGAAAATTCCCAATACCGTTGGGTTTCAAACCCGCCTGCCGCATGCGAACCCTGTCCTTTTCATTTCTGCTCCTGAGCCTTGCCCATTCGGCAGAGCTCCGGTCATGGACCGATATCCAGAACCGCAAGATCGAGGCAACCCTCATGCGGGTCGAAGGCAAGACCGTCATTCTGAAGATGAAGGATGGTCGCGAGGTCCCCTACCCGCTAGCGAAACTCTCGCTGGCAGACTGCAATTACGTCGAGCAATCGCGCGCCCTGCCCGGCGGGGGAACGCCCGTCCAAGCGTTGAATTTCGATCTTCCGTGGCCCGAGCGGGTCAAGTTCGGCGAGGATCCCGAGGTCAACACGGTGGAGGAAGACGCGGAGAAAAAACGCTTCATCTATGAGAGTGCCAATTACCGCTACGTCTGTGACGTGAGGCTTTCGAAGTCGGTCGTGAAGGGCTTCGCGGTCATGTTTGAAGCCACCCACCTTTATTGCCGCTCGCTGCCTCTGGCGATCAACGGCGGGAAAACCGTGGATGACAAACACCAGATCCTGCTTTTCGAAGAGTTCGATGATTACGTCAAAGCCGGCGGCCCGCCAAGCAGTGCCGGTGTTTTCATCGGCGCAAAAGGCGTGGTGATGGTACCGCTGACCAGCCTCGGGGTGAGGCCTGTCGGCAGTGGTTATATGCTAGACCGGGATAAAAGCAGCAAGACGCTGCCCCACGAGCTTGTCCATCAGCTGACGCCCAAGACCTATTTCGGAAAGGGCGCGATGGGTTGGTTTACGGAAGGGCTCGCCGAATACGTCGCGGTGACACCTTACCGGTCCGGGGCGTTCAGCGTCCGCGGAAACCAGAAAGACATCTTCGACTACGCGACCGGGTTTGGCTCCAAGGATATGGGAGGTCGCGCGCTCGGCACCAAAATCGGGCTGCCTGCTTTGAAGACCTTCATGTTCCAGGACTATAGCCAGTTTCTCGAACAGCCCCAGCTCAACTACGGCTGCGGCCTGCTCATCGCCACTTACTTTTTCCACATGGACGGCGATGGCGACGGAAAGCGTATCAAGGCTTTCCTCAAGGCGCTACACGACGGCATGGACAGCGAAAAAGCCATCGACCTGTTATTAGGCGGTCGCAGCTTCAGCAAACTCGAAGAAGACGTCGTGAAGTCCTGGAGCCGCAAAGGCGTGGATTTCAGCTTTGCGAAAGAATAGTCGGGATCACTCCCCAAAGCGGATCCGCACGCCCATGCGCGCCCAGGCGGCGGAAATCTCGCCTTCCAGTTTTTCGTAAGTGCTTCCACCCAGCAGCGGCGCGAGGGACGCTTCTCCGTGGCGGCCCGCCTGAAGCTCCTGGAGAAACCGCGTGATCCGGAATGCCTTCCCTCCGCCTTCCATGTGGAAGAAATAATGAGTTAGAAGCAGGCCCAGACCGTAGTTGAAGTTCGCGTCCTGGCCCGAGTAGCGGGCATAGGGCATCAGCATGAAATCCTTCAACTTGGGTGCCGCGATGTCCGTTCCTAACGACCGGCCTCCGATGCCGTCGCCGCCGCCGGAGGTTACGTAGGCTTTCACCACGTTCCCGTGGACGTCCGGACGGAAGTATCCCCAGTTATAGGGAGTGATCGCGATGTATTCCGCAAGCCCCTCGCTAAGCCAGCCGCGTGCGCCGGACCCCATATAGGCATCCGGCGTGAGTTGGTGGGCGAGTTCGTGGATCAGCACATGGTTAGGCCGGGCGGTGTCCAGGCTGAAGCCGGTGCCGCCTTCCTTGAGTCCGAGGCTTGCCATCGGCACCAATACCAAGCCCTGCATGTAGCAGCCCGCGCTGGAAGGCGGGCCGCCCGCCATGATGTATTGGTCCATGCTGCGGAATAGTAGAATGTCCAACTTGCCATTCCGCTCCCTGCCGCCGCCGAGCGAGAGCGGAAGGCTCTGCGCATACCTGCGGGTAGTCTCGAACATTACGGAAAAATTCCTCAACGCGTCGTCGGTGACACGCGCATCGCAAGTGAAGCGATAGCTCGGGCTTTCATAGATATAGCGCCCGGATTTGGGGTCCTCGGATATCACTTTACACGCGACCGAACCATCCAGCCGGACCTCACGCGGCCAGGGCCGGTTGAAGGTTGACGCCACCACTCCCGCCGATCGCGCGCCGGCTTGCAGCACCGCCCGGTCGGCAGCGCACAGGTCCGCCAGCGGCGAGGAAAAGGTCCGGCTGTCGGGCAGCATGAAAATCACATTGGCACCGTCCATCCGGACGAACTCAGCTTCGAAGGTCCTGCCGACCGTGTTCATCCAAGTCCGGGCACCGGCTGATAGGCTTTCGGCCAGCAAGATTCCGGCGATCGCAACTTTGAAAGAACGGTTGATCATCGGACTTTTCTAGCTGATGGCATGAGCTTGGCAAGCTGATTGAGCAAGCGCGGGCGAAGGTATAATTTGCAATGTCGCCATTCCGGCGGAACCTTGCAGGTTGCGAGGGTTTCGATGATGGGTGGAGAGAATGATTGTTTGAATCGATTCCGGTCCGGCAGCGTCTCTCGAGCGGCAACCAACACAAAACCATGAAGACTTTAAACACACACAAAATTTCACGAGCGTTCACCGCGCTTATACTCGGTGGAGCGATGCTCGGGGCGGGGATTTCCACGGCACAAAATGCGGATGCATCGGGTAGCGAGGTGTTGACGCGCGGACCGGTCCACGAGGCCTTTGCCGCCACGGTTTCCTATGATCCGGAGCCAGGGATTCTGGTGAATGTCCAGCCGCCGGCGGTCATTGAGGAGATCCCCCCGGACCAACGGCTAGAAGGTGACAATGTCACTTGGATTCCGGGCTATTGGGCGTGGGACGAGGACAGCAATGACTTCCTGTGGGTGAGTGGAATCTGGCGGAATTTGCCGCCGGGCAGGCAGTGGGTTCCTGGCTATTGGGCACAGGTGGATGACCGCTACCAATGGACGTCCGGCTACTGGGAAGATGCCGCAGTGGCCGAAGTCTCCTATCTCCCGAAACCTCCACGCAGCCTCGAAACCGGGCCGAATATCGACGCGCCCTCCCGTGACGTGAGCTGGCTGCCGGGCAGCTGGGTATGGCGAGACGATCGCTACGCCTGGCGAAGCGGCTATTGGGCGCCGGTCCGGGCAAACTGGATTTGGGTACCAAGCTGTTATCGTTGGACACCCCGCGGCTATGTCTATGTCGACGGCTACTGGGACTATGTGGTGGCCCGGCGCGGCGTGTTGTTCGCTCCGGTTCGTTTCGGACCGGATGTTTACTCACGGCCCGATTTCTATTATACACCAACCACAGTCATCAACATCGCGGTCTTTCTGAACCACTTGTTCCTAAGGCCTCGTTACGGACACTATTATTTCGGCGATTATTATGCTCCGAGCTATCGTGACCGCTACTACGCCTCTTATTACTATGGCTCCAGTCGCAGCGGGTTTGATCCGATCTATAGTTACTATAGCTTGGAAAACCGCGATGATGACAACTGGGACAGGCGGCGGCGCGAATATTTCGAATATCGCCGCGATCACGAAGACGCTCGTCCACCTCGCACTTGGGCGGCCCTGACCTCAATTCCGGAAGCAGACCGCCGTGCGGAAAACCTCGCCGTGGCGGAGCCGCTTGATCGCTTGATCGCTTGGTGAAGAGTGGCGATGGCGGACGGTTGCGCTTCCAAGCCGTGGATAAAAAAGACCGCGAGCGCTTCGTTTCGCAGCGTGAGGAGATCGGCAAGTTCGCTCGGGAACGCCGGCAACTCGAAACCCGGGATGCGAAAGTCGCGACGGAAGAATCCGCCGCTCCTGCCACCCGCGTGAAGATCAACCGCTCGCCGGTCGTCGCGAGGCAATCGGATCGTCCCGGCAAAGGCGAAGCGCCACCGGAAAGACTCGCGCCCCGTGCCTCGGAGCAGCAGGCCGAGCCCAAAAAACTTCCCAAGGGAGAAACCAAGGTGGAGCCAGCTCGCGAAAGAGACCGACGGGAACGCCGGAGCGAGCCTGAGCCGGCGGCGAAAATGCAACCCGAGCCCAAGCGCGAGGTGGCTCCCGAGTCTGTCCGGAAGATGGATGCCGAAAGGAGCCGCAAGGAGGCGGAAGTGCTTGAGCCCAAGTCGAAACCCGCCCCTCGCGAAGTGGAACGCGCCCCTGCGCGCAAAGCGGAACCGACTCCTCCGAAAAAGGTCGAGGAACCGCGCCGACCCGAGCCGGAGCGGAAAGAACGCACCGAGAGGAAACAAGAACCTCAAGTCCAGCAGCCCCGCCGGATCGAGCCAGCTCCCGCGGAGAGGCAGCCAATCCAACGTCCGCAGCAGCCAATCCAACGTCCGCAGCAGCCGTCCCGCCGGGTCGAGCCAACGCCGCCGGTCGAGAGACGACAAGCTGAACGTCCGCGACCTGCGCCACAACAGGCGAAGCCCGAGCGCGCAGCTCCCAAACCGCCTCAAGTGGAGCGCACACCCCGTCCCGAGGCCTCCAAAGAGAAGGAAGAGGAGCGGGCGAAAAAGGACAAAGACGCCGAGTGAAATCCCATGATCCGCGGCTCAATTCCTGAGCCGCGGATTTTCTTATAATCTTTGCACCAGCCAGAAGGAACCGGTTCCGGCGATGGCGAGACAACCCGCGAGGCGCGCCCGACGGTAGGCCGGCGTTCCGTGCCAGCCTGCCGTCACGCACCAAGCAAGGGCTATCAACACGGCCTGGGCGGCTTCCACGCCGAGGTTCGCGCTGAGCAGGGCCGGCAGGAAATCGGGGCCGGGCTTGATCCAGACGGAAAGCGCTCCGGCGAAGCCGAGGCCGTGGATCAGGCCGAATCCGAACACGATGCCGAGGCGCGTCGCGTCCGTGGATTTCCCGGCGGGCCGGAGGTTTTCGAGCGCCACCACCATCACGCTCAACGCGATGATAGGCTCGACCCAGTTTCCCGGAACCCGCACGAGCCCGGCGGCGGCGAGCCCCAGCGTCACGGTGTGCGCCAGCGTGAAAGCCAGCGATTGTGAAAGCAGCGGCCGCCATGCCCGGCGATAGAAAAACAGCCCCATCACGAATAGCACGTGATCCAGCCCTAACGGCAGGACGTGCAGAAATCCCTGGCGGAACGACTCCGCCCACGGCGTGCGTCCGGCCACGGTGTTTTCCTCCACCGGCAAGGGCCGGGATTGCCCCGGAGCGAGCGTGAGATAGCCGCCTTGTTCTCCCGGCAGTTTCAAAACAAACGTCGGCCGCACGCCATCCCGCCATGCGATTTCCGCACCGCTTGCCAAGGGTTCCCGCCCGGTGATTTTCATCCGGAAATAAGCGCCGTCGTTGAGCAACTCGACGAAATCCGGCGGGTTCTTGGCGAAATCGATGAAATCCACCTGCCATTCCACGGCTTTCCCGCCGGATCTAACTTCCAGGCATTCGCGCAAATACCGTTCCGCCTCCTGCCGCAGGGGAGCCCATCCGGCCTCGCCGATTTCCAGCAGCCACGCGCGCTGCGGTGCCGGAGCTTGGGCGTCGCCCCGCGACTCTGGAATGGCGTAGCCGGCGTCGAACAGGACTTCCATTTCCCACGGCTGGCCGCCTTTCCATTCGGCTGAAATCTGCGTGACGACATGGCCGCACGCGGAAATCACCAGCGCGAACCACAGGGCGAGACATTGCCATTTTTCTCTCACGCCTTTTTCTGGCAGATCGCTTTCCGCCGGGAAAACAAAAAGCGCCTGTCATCGCTGACAGACGCTTTTGAAAATCAATTTTTCCCGCTCCTCAGTTCGTCACGCGCATCGGCATGAGCACGTAGAGGAAGGAACCTTCGATGCGCAGGACGCCGGGGCTCATCTCGTCGATCAGGTCGAGGTAAACGTCGTTGGTGTCCAGGGCGCGCAGCGGGGCTTGGAGGAATTCGGGGTTGAAGGCGATCTGCATCGGCGGACCTTGATAGATCACGTCCATCGATTCCTGGGCTTCACCGACGTCCGGCGAGTTGGCGGTCACTTCGATGTGGTTCTCGCTGAAGACGAGTTTCACCGAGTTCGACTTGTCCGAGGAGAGCAGCGAAACGCGGCGGACGGTCTCAAGCAGCGCCTCGCGGCCGATGACGACGCGCTCGTTGCTGTCGCCGGGGATGACCTGGCGGTAGTTCGGATAGTTGCCCTCGATGAGCTTGCTGGCGAGCAGGCTGTCGCCGATGGCGAAGGAAATCTGGCTGTCGCTGAGTTTGACGATGACTTCGCCGGCATCGCCGAGCAGGCGCTGGAGGTCCTGCACGGCCTTAGTCGGGATGATGACGTCGGTCTCGTGGGAAGCGGGGAATTCGAGGTCGGCATCGACCATCGCGAGGCGGCGTCCGTCGGTGGCGACGAGGGTCATTTTACCGTCGCGGAAGGAGGCGAAAATGCCGTTGAGCACGTAGCGGGTCTCGTCGGTGGAGATGGCGTAAGAGGTTTTCTTGAGGCCGTCGCGGAGGGTGGCTTGAGGGATTTTGAAGACCTTGGCTCCCTCGAAATCAGGCAGTGGCGGGAATTCCGCCTCGCCGAGGCCGATGATTTTGAAGAACGACGGGCCGCTGCGGATGGACGCGTGGTTTTTCGCATCGACGGAGACTTCCACCTCGCTGGAAGGAAGCTCGCGGATGATGCTCACGAGCCGCTTGGCGGGAAGAGTGGTGGCTCCTTCCTTCTCGATCTGGGCTTCCACGGAGCCGGTGATTCCGACGTCGAGGTCAGTCGTGGTGAACTGGATACGGCCGTCTTTGGCCACTAGCAGGACGTTGGAAAGAATCGGCAGGGTGGTGCGCGAGCTGACCACGTGTTGGACTTTTTGCAGGCCGTCGAGAAAGGCTTCCTTGGAGATGCGGAACTTCATAAGTTAAAAACTGGGGAGTGGTTGCCCCGCAGTTTCTGTTTTAGCCGCTCCTTGGCAAGACTTCTGTGAACAATCCCGAAAGTCCGTGTTGCCTCATTGAAGCGGACACCGAAAAGATTTCGCGGATCGTTCGTGAGAGTCCCGTTGCCTCACAAATGGAGACACCATGGCGCCAGCCATGGACATGAGTGAAACCAGCATTGAAGAATACACCAAAAAGATGCGCGACA
>CAMCCX010000022.1 GCA_945873305.1 Akkermansia muciniphila | reverse complement strand
GGAGCTCGGTGCCCAGATCATTTTGGGAAACACCTACCACCTTTGGCTCCGTCCCGGCCACGAACTGATCCGCGATCTCGGCGGCCTTCACGGTTTCACCACCTGGCAAAAACCCATGCTCACCGATTCCGGCGGCTTCCAGGTCTGGTCGCTGGCGAAACTGCGCAAAATCACCGAGGAGGGCGTGCGTTTCAACAACCACCTCGACGGCTCGAAAATGCTGCTCACTCCCGAGCTCAGCATGGAAATCCAAGGCGCGCTCGGATCGGACATCGCGATGCTCTTCGACGAATGCCCGCCCTACCCCTGCGACGAGACCTACGCGGCGAAATCGCTGGCGCTGACCAGCCGCTGGGCGAAGCGCTGCAAGGACTGGGTGACGGAAAATGAACCGCGCTCCGGCAGCGGCAGGCAGCAACATTTCGGCATCGTCCAAGGCTCGATTTACGCCGACCTGCGCGAGCAATCGGCGCGCGAACTGGTCGAGCTCGGCTTCGACGGCTACGCGATCGGCGGCGTCTCGGTGGGCGAGCCGGAGCACGAGATGTTCCGCGCCATCGAGAACGCGGTGCCGTTTCTGCCTGACGACAAGCCGCGCTACGCGATGGGACTCGGCACGCCGCCGCAGATTTTGGAAATGATCGCCCGCGGCGTGGACATGTTCGACTGCGTGATGCCCACCCGGATCGCCCGCCACGGCATGGCGATGACACTCGACGGCCCGATCAACATCAAAAACCTGATCCACGCCAAAGACCCGCGGCCGGTCTGCGAGAGCGCGCACCCGCACGTCGCCCGATTTTCCCGTGCCTATCTCCGGCACCTTTTCCGCGCCGGTGAAATCCTCGGTTTGCGGTTGCTTTCCTTCCACAATCTGCATTTCTACCTGTCCCTCGTCGCCGGGGCAAGGGAGTCCATCGCCGCGGGAAACTTCTCCGCCTATAAAGACTCCTTCATCCGGCGCTACACCCGATCCAATTCATCATGACACCAATCCACGCCCTGCTTTCCTCCGCCCTGCTTGCTGAAACGCCTCCTCCTGCGGGAGGAATTCTCGGAAGCCCCTTCGTCATGATGGGCCTGATGGTGGTGATGTTCTATTTCCTCCTGATCCGCCCGCAACAGAAGCAGCGCAAGGAAATGGCCGCGCGCATCGCCTCGCTCCAGTCCGGCGACAAGGTCGTCACCTCGTCCGGCATCCACGGCATCGTCCACAATGTCAAAGAGCACACCGTGATGATCAAAGTCGCCGAGGGCACCATGCTTGAATTCGACAAAGCGGCCGTCGCCGTCGTCCACAAAAAGGACGTCGCCGCCGCCAAATAATCCCCCTGATTGACCGATTCCGGAGCCTAAAACCGCCCACCCCACCATGCTTGCCGCCACCGCTTTCTACGAAGATCCGCTGACCCTGTTCGTCACCGGGCTGATCCTGATGATTTTGTTCTTCTGGTATTTCGCCACTGACATCGAGCGGCGGAAGCGCAACGTCGGCACCGTGCTACTGCTTGGCGTTTGCGCCCTCTGCGTGCTCGCCGCCACTCCGCTCAAGGAACGCCTCAAAGGCGGCATCGACATCATCGGCGGCTCCTCGTTTGCCCTCCGCATCCAAGAGCGGGAAGGCGACGACGGCTCGAAAATGCCCATCACCAAAGAGCAGGTGGATCAAGCCATCATCGTCATCGAAAAGCGCCTCAACAGCATGGGCACCGCCGAACCGATGATCGCCCGCCAGGGTGAAAGCCGCATCCTGGTCCAAATGCCCGGCGTGG
Source organism: Akkermansia muciniphila (assembly GCA_945873305.1). Lineage (GTDB taxonomy): Bacteria > Verrucomicrobiota > Verrucomicrobiia > Verrucomicrobiales > Akkermansiaceae > Luteolibacter > Luteolibacter muciniphilus_D. Next base: position 35,842 of record CAMCCX010000022.1, on the reverse strand, counting down.
AGCCCGAAGAATCCGCCCGCATCCGGACGACCTTGGAAAAAGTCGCCAAGCTCCAACTTCATAAGGTCAGCGCCCGCAATGATGAAGTCGGAGCAGACGGCAAAACTCTTGCCCAGCAGGTTTTCGAGGGTCTAAAGAAGGAACCGGGCTATCTCGCATTCAATCAAAAGAACAAGGATCAGGACGGCAAGGAGCTTCAACGCCCGATCCTGCTCAAGCGCGTAGCCGCACTCGGCGGAAAAGACATCGCCCTCGCGACCCCTTCGCCCCAACAAGCAGACGCCGTGTCCATCACTCTCAACAGTGACGGAGAGGACAAAATGATCGCCCTCACCAAGGACATGAATGCCGGCGACCGCATCGCCATCGTGCTGGATGGCGAGGTCATCAGCGCCCCGGGCCTGAAGGAGCACGGACCTCTCGGAAAGCAGTTCCAGATCGACGGGCTCACCGAGCCAGGTGAAGTTCAAAACCTCGCCAACGCCCTGATGAACCCGCTGGAAAATTCGCTCGTCGTCGAAGAAGAGCGCACGGTTTCCCCCACCTTGGGCAAGGCCGTGGTCGAACAAGGCATCTGGGCCGGCATCATCGGTCTGGCCATCACCGCCGTCTTCGTGCTTCTCTACTACCGTTTGGCCGGTATCATCGCGCTCTTCGGCTTGGTGGTGAACGGCGTGATCCTCTTCGGCGTGATGGCCATGTTTGGATTCACCTTCTCGCTTCCGGGCATCGCCGGGATGATCCTCACCATCGGCATGGCCGTGGACGCCAACGTGCTCATTTACGAACGTCTTCGCGAGGAAATCGAAGCCGGGAAATCCCTCAAGAACGCCATCGCCGCTTCTTATGAAAAGGCGTTCAGCGCGATTTTCGACTCCAACCTCACCTCGCTGATCACTGCCATCATCCTGTTCTGGATGGCCAGCGGCACGATCAAAGGCTTCGCCGTCACCCTGACCATCGGCATCCTGGCGTCGATGTTCTCCGCCATTCTCGTGACCCGCGTGCTGTTCCGTTGGGGAATCGACCTCAACATCCTCAAGAAACTCAGTTTCCTCAATCTCATCCACGCGACCAACTATGACTTCCTCGGCAAACGCCGCTTGGCGGCCATGATTTCCCTCGCGCTCGTGGTGCTGTCCTTCGGTGCCTTCGGGATCCAGCGCGAGCGCTCGCTCGGCATCGACTTCACCGGCGGCACGCTCATCCAGTTCCAATTGGGCAAGGAACATCAAGTCCCCATCGCCGACGTCGACAACGCGCTCAAGCCCCTCACCCTCGTCAAGGCCGCCTATCCCCAGGAACAAAGCAATCCCGCCACCGGCACCTTGCTCACCATCCGCTGCGATTCGCGGGATGCCAACCAGATCACCGCCAAACTGCGCGAATCGATCCCCGTGCTCGGCCAACACAAAGTCGCCAGCGACAGCAGCACCGACTACCTGATCGACGGCAGCAAGGAGGAAGTCTCCGCCCTCATCGGCGACACCTTCATGAAGGAATCTCTGCTCGCGCTCGTCCTCGGCCTGTTGGGCATCCTGATTTACATCACCGTCCGCTTCGAGTTCTCCTTCGCCCTGGGCGGATTCATCGCCATCCTTCACGACGTGATCGTGGCGGTTGGATTCGTCGTTCTCTTTGGCGGAGAACTCTCCTTGATCCACGTCGGCGCGATCCTGACCATCGCAGGTTACTCGATCAACGACACCATCGTCGTTTTCGACCGGATTCGCGAAAGCCTGCTCACCCGCAGCGGATCGATCAAGGAAATCATGAACGAGGCGATCAACGCCACGTTGTCACGGACCTTGCTGACATCCGCCACCACCATCATCACCGTTGCGATTCTCTCCCTCTACGGCGGATCCTCGCTGCGGGATTTCTCCGTGATGATCCTCATCGGCCTGCTCGTCGGAACGTATTCGTCGATCTTCGTCGCCTCGCCGGTCGTGCTCTGGTGGAGCACCCGCAAGGGCGGAGATCTCCGCTCAGACGTGCTCGCTACGGAGATCGCGGCGGAAACCAAAGCCGCCTCCGCCTAATTCATCCACTCACGGAAAACCTCGCGCCACTCCGGTGGCGCGAGGTTTTTTCATTTCAAGACCTCAGTCGGCGCGCGGTGGCGGCGGCGGGAAATCCTCCGGGGAAATCTTAAGATCCCCGTTGCGGTCGAGCAGCTCGAAGCGCTGCTCCTGCTCGTCCTCGGTGAGATCCTTGACCGCCGGTCCGGCGCGGAATTCAGCGAATGACAAAGCACCGTCGCCATTCAAATCCAGGCGGGCATTGATCGGATCGGACTTACCCGAATCATCCTTTCGCGCCGGGTGTTTGCCATCAGGGCCTTTCCGATGTTCCTTGCCGTCGGGACGCTTGAACGCGGGCTCCGGCCGGTCCTTCGGCGTGACCAATCCGTCCTTGTCGGTATCCAATCTATTGAAAACTGCCTCCTGCTTTTCCGCAGGCAGCTTCACAAAAAACCGCCCGCCCTTGAACTCTTCAAAACTAACTCCGCCGCTCTTGTCAGTGTCGAGTTCCCACAAGCGCGCCATCGGCTGGCCTTCTCCATCGCGAGGCTTGCCCATCTGACCGAGCTCATCCCTGCTCAAGGAGCTGTCGCCATTCTTGTCCAAACGCTTGAACAGGTTTCCCCGCTTTTCCTCGGGCAGATTCGCAATCCGGGGCATCGCGGCGAACTCCTCCTTTGAAATCAGACCGTCGTGATTCGAATCCGCGGCTTTCAATCCCTCGCCAAACGGACGATCCATTCCCCGCCGCTCGCGCTTCTCGTTCGGTGGCGGATTTTTCGGCGGAGCCGGCGGCTGGGCAAGGCACACCACAGGCAGCAGCATTCCCGCAGCAAGGAAGGAAACAGGGATTGTTTTCATGGGCAATTGACGCTTTTTTAGCTGCGTAACGCGAAGCTAAGTGACAAAGAAACTCCGCCACCCTGAAAAAGTTTCGGTCTCCGGCCCGGAAACCCGCCGTTACCACTCACCCATCCGCCATGCACATCCGAGACATCCTCAGCGATTCGAAACCGTCGCTCTCCTTTGAATTTTTCCCGCCACGCACCGCAGCCTCCTGGGAGGATCTCTATCAGGCAATCCGCGAGCTCGAACCGTTGCGCCCGTCCTTCGTTTCCGTCACCTACGGTGCCGGTGGCGGCACCCGCGAGTTGACCCACGACCTCGTCGTCCGCATCAAACAGACGACCACCATCCCGCCCGTGCCCCACCTCACCTGCGTCGGTCATTCCGAACACGAAGTCGCGGAAATCCTCGGACGCTACGCCGCGGCGGGCGTCAGCAACATCCTCGCGCTCCGCGGCGATCCACCACGCGACCAACCCGATTACGACTGGTCGGAAAGCGGATTCCGCCATGCGGCCGACTTGGTCCGCTTCATCCGCAAATTCAACGAATCCGGCGCCCACCCCGACCCGCGCGGCTTCGGCATCGGCGTGGCGGGCTTTCCCGAAGGCCACCCCACGACTCCGAACCGGATGGATGAACTCGATTTCCTGAAAGCGAAAGTCGATGAAGGCGCCGACTACATCTGCACCCAGCTGTTTTTCGACAACCACGACTTCCTGGATTTCCGCGACCGCTGCGATCTGGCGGGAATCCGCGTCCCGATCATCGCCGGCGTGATGCCGGTGACATCGCTCTCCGGCATGAAACGCATGGCGGAACTCGCCGCCGGCGCAAGATACCCCGCCAAGTTGCTGCGAGCGCTTGACCGGGCGAATTCCAACGCCGAAGCCGTCGAGCGCGTCGGCATCCACTACGCCGCCGAGCAATGCGCCGGACTCCTCAACGAAGGCGTGGACGGCATCCACTTCTACACGCTCAACAAGAGCCACGCGACCCGTGAGATCTATCACAGCCTCGGTCTCGCGGCCGACGCGTGATTTCTAGCGAGTCCCTTGTTGATAGATGTCCTCGGCCTGCGTCAGGGTGATTTCATAGAGACCGCCCTCGACGGGAACCATCAACGGAATCCTGCCGATGTTGGCATCCACCGGGAACTGCGCGGACAGCTTTGGCGCGCGCTCGAAAGCATCCGCCGGCAGGGTGATCCGGAACAAACCGTCGTAACGTAGCGTCCTGGACAAGCGGTCCGCCGCTTGCTCTTCAAGACGACGCATCTCAAGACTGAGCCCCAGGCGGTCAAACAAAGAGGACGCCGTCTCTCCCATGTTGCCGTCCCTCGACCGTTTGTCAGCCAGAGCCGCACGGCGCAGGGTGAAATCCGAATCGCCCCCCTTTGAGGAGACGACCTCTTCATTCTCAGTCTCATCGCTCTTGAACAACGGCGCACTCCCGGCTCCCGCGGTTTTCTCCAAAGCCGCCTTGGTCTCCTCCGCCGTGGGCAGCCTCACCCGCAGGCTTCCTTCGAGGGAAAACAGATCTTCCGCTTTCAACTTCAGGTCGGTGATAACCATGCCTCCGCCGCCCGTCTTCATTTGGAACGAACCTTCCCGGAAATCCACCCGGTGATAGTTCCGCACGTAGTCCACCACCGACAGCGCCTTCAGCAAATGAAGCCGCTCCCGCAGACTGATCGTATCCTGGCCATCCAACGCGACCTGGCCTTCGAAGCCGATCCCGTCAGACGAATTGGTCGATCCCGAAACTTTGAAATCCCCGGAGATCGATCCCTCGACGAAACTTCTCAAAGCCGGTGGCACCACGCTGTCCAAGCCGAGCTTGCGGATCTTCGCCAGTCCCTCGACCAACGGGCGCTCGCCCCCGGTCACTCTCAGCCCGGAACAATCGACCGTCCCTTGCCCTCGCCGAAACTCCGCCTTTTCAAAGATCAAACCATCCGGATCGCAGACCACCACCAAGCTGACGATCTCGACCCGCCGCAACCAATTTTGCGAAAACGTCCCACCCGCGAAACTCAATTTCAAGCCGCTTCCCACACGCTGGACTTTGAGAACGCTGTTCTCGATGGCCCCGCGCGTCCGTTCGGAATATCCCCAGTGCAAGGTCGCGTCGGTGATCTCCAACGAGTTGATCAACACATCGTTAGACTTCTTGAAGAGAGCCGCTGCGAGCATCTTGGCCGACTGCGCGTCATCCGCGCCGGCGTGGAGATCCACATCGAGCCTTGATAGGGCAATGGTTCCCGGATCCCATTTCCCGGTCAAACCATCGAGGAATCCCATTTTACACCGGATGTTTCTGGCCTCCAGCGTGGTGAAGAATGTTTGCCCGCCGCCCTTGCACGCCAGCCGATTGATTTCGAGCTGGCCTTGGACGCGGGAAAACCCCTTGAGCTCAATCTCGGACGCGGAAAGCCCGGACTGAAGGGATGCCTGCAAGCCGGTGTTAAACCGTTTTGTTTCAGTCCGCTTCGCCAGATAGACCCACGTCCCGGCGGCCACCACGAGCAGGAAAACGAAGACCCTGAAGGACATTCGTAGCAAATGGAACATCGCCGTTCCCTTGCCGCCGCTGCCCGTCATCGAATACCGAAGTTGAAACCAAAACCCTTGGTTTGCCACCCACTGGCTCAGGCGTTCATTAAAATCTTGCGCTTGTTCGGCTTCCATAATTCGACTCGCCTTGCGGCGCCGGAAGTAAAACGCTCCTCCACTGCTGAGGCGAGGGAAATTTACCTCGCACACACTTCACCCATCCCCTACCACCCGCCCCGTGGAAGCCAACGACTACAAAGTCCGCCTCGAAATCTTCGAAGGTCCTCTCGACCTCCTCCTCTACCTCATCAAGAAGGACGAGGTGGACATCCATTCCATTTCCATCGAGCGCATCACCCGCCAGTATCTCGATTACATCAACACCTTCAAGCTGCTCAACATCGACCTCGCTTCCGAGTTCATCGTCATGGCCGCCAACCTGATGTATCTGAAAAGCCGGACTCTCCTGCCGCGCGTCGATCAACCGCCAGAGGAAGACGCCGAGGAAGACGATCCGCGCTGGGAGCTCATCCGTCAGCTCATCGAGTACAAGAAATTCAAGGACGCCGCCGGTTTTCTCTGCCTCCGCGAACTCGAGCAGGAAGGTCGTTTCGCCCACCAACCGGACACCTCCGACCTGCCCGCCGAGGAACCCGCCGCACTGGCTGAAGTCTCGATTTTCGATCTCATCCGCGCGTTCCAAAACGTCCTGAAACGCTTCGAGGAATCCCACGATTTCGGCGACATCATCGACGACCGCTACACCGTTTCGGATAAAATCGAGCTGCTTCTCGGCCATTTCGCGCCGGGCGAGTCGCGCCGCTTTGAAGAGCTTTTCCAAACGGCCACCACCAAGGCCGAGGTCATCGTCACCTTCCTCGCCTTGCTCGAATTGATGAAACTCAATCAATTCATCGTTCGCCAGAGCGAACTGCTCGGCGACATCGTCATCGAAAGGCGCGACAACCAATCCGTTGCCGCGCTCGAAGCCGCCGAGGTCGGGGCCGACTACGCTTGAATCAGCTCAAGCGGAAGACAATCCGGGCCTTGGTCAGGTCATACGGAGACATCTCCATCTTGACCTTGTCACCGACCACCAGACGGATGAAACGCTTGCGCATTTTACCGGAAATGTGAGCCAGCACCTCGTGCCCGCTCTCCAGCTTCACCCGGAACATGGTGCCGGCGAGAACGGATGAAATTTCACCATCCACTTCCACCGCTTTTTCTTCTTCGTCCTTGGTGGAACGCTTCGGTGGACCATAACGATTGCGATTGAGACGACGTCCCGATTTCTTTGGGCGAGGAGGCATATTGACTTGAGCGATAATACAAAAGGCGGACTGGAAAGCCACGCCTTGCAGGACTTCGGTAACTCATCGAATCCGGGCCATCAATCCCAAAAAGCGCGCGATTCTCGCATTCACCCTCTTTTCTACACCACCCCATGCTTGCCAAGCCGTCGCAACCGCTCCAGTTTTCCCGCCTCAGCCATCGCAAAGTGGCATTCTTAAAAAAACCCCATTATTCTCAACGCCATGCCCGAGATCACCGAAAAAGAACTTCCGCCGAACCTCAAACCACTTTGGCTCAAAGCGCTCACCGCTGTCCAAACGTCCAACATTCCCTACGGCATCACCCTTCTCCAAGCCGTCCTCAAAGACAGCCCCGGATTCCTCGACGGCCGGAAAATACTCCGGACCTGCGAGCTCCAGCTGACCGGAAACACCAAGAAAAAAGGCGGCCTCTTCGGCATGTCGGGCGGCGGCATGAGCGTGATGAAACTCCAAGGCCAGGCCAAAAAGGACCCCGAGGGCACCCTCCCCTTGATCGAGAAGGAACTGGAAAAAGATCCGCTCAGCGACCAAGCGAACGACTTGCTCTTCGACACCTGTCTCAAGCTCGAACTTTTCGAGACTGCCGCTTTCGCCCTTGAAACCATCCGCAAAGGCAACCCCGAAAACGCCAAGCTGCTTCACAAGCTCGCCGAGTTCTACATCTCCCGCCAACAACCGCAACTGGCGTCGGAAGTTTACAACGACATCATCAAACACCACCCCACCGACGGCCCCGCCATCAAGGGCTCCAAGGACGCCTCCGCACGGGCCTCCATGCAAAAGCAAAAGTGGGATGAAAACGCCGACATGCGTTCGCTCATGAAAAACTCCGCCGAGTTCGAAGAGCTCGAAAGAGCCTCCCGCACCGGCCTCACGCGCGAACAACTCGAAGAACGCCGCGACAAGATCATCGAAAAATACAACGCGGATCCCAACCACCTCGCGACGGTCAAGGATCTGGCAGGCATTTACGAGCAGCTCGCAGACTGGCACCAGGCCCACACTTTCTTCAGCTGGGCCCACTCGCTCAGCAATGGCGACGTCGCCCTCGCCACCAAGGCCTCCGCGATGAACGACCGCGCCCTCGAGACCGACATGAAAAATCTCGAGATCGCCGCCGCCGCCGATCCGGAAAACGAGGAACTCAAAGCCGCGCTCGACGCCCGCAAGGCCGACCGCATCGCCGAGCAAGTCGCCGAAGCCCAAAAGCGTGTCGATCAAAACCCGACCGATCCACAGCTCCGTTTCGAACTCGGCACCGCGCTCTACAAGGCCGGCGAATACAGCGCCGCCATCCCCCACCTCCAACAGGCGACCCGCAACCCGCACATCCGCACCAAGGTGCTACTCACACTGGCCCGCGCGTTCCGCGCCAAAGCCATGTTCGACCTTGCCATCAAACAGCTATCAGACGCCCTCGCCGACCTCGTCGCCATGGACAACACCAAAAAGGAAGTCCTCTACGAAAAGGGACTCATTCACTCCGAAGTGGGTGACAAGCCCTCCGCCCTCGATTGCTTCAAGCAAATCTACGAAGTGGATTACGGCTACCGCGACGTCGCCCAACGCGTGGAATCATCCTACGCCTGATCCGTTGGAAAAATCCGCCGTCCTTCCGCTTGGAAGGGCGGCCTTTTTTTACGGATAGAGATCCGCTCCCCGGTTATTTGAAGTCGTTGAAACTTTCTTCAAAAGGCACCTCGCCCGCGACCCAGTCCTCGGCAACGACCTTGAGAATTTCAAATTGATGGGGCTCGGCGCCCTCCACCCTCCGGATTTCCAAGGTCGCGCGGGCCACCTTCTCTTGCTTGGAAAACATCCAGTTCAGCGCGGCGGCCTGGCGTGACCCGACCTTGCAATAGCCCAGCAGGACGTCTTCAGTGTCAGGTGAAACCATGCGATGACAGATCCATTCCTTGTCGTCTTTGAACGCGCCGTTATAATAACTGTCCTTGGCCACATAAACCCTCACTTGCGCGAGAGCTGCGTTTTTTTCAAACAGATCTTTCCACGACGGCTTCACAACGCGGGCGAATGCGTCAAAGTCGATTCGCCATCTGCCAGTCTCGTCGGGAGTGAGCAATGCCAGTCTCGGAATCGGCTTCTCCAGCCCCTTGAAGCCCACTAACACTCCGTCAATCGAAAGCCGGTTCGCATCCATGCTGCTGAGCCATGTATAGCGCTCGATCACGCCGTCCACGGATTCCATGCGTGTCAGAAAGTCCACCACTTCCTGCGGAGTCGCCGCCCCCGGACGGAAGAAACCGGCGATTTTCCCAGGCTCACGAACAGATAGAGCCTGCTTGACGAAAGCAAGCGCCTCGTCCTCGGACGGCGAGTCAAACCGCGAGACCACCCGCACCTCTTGGATAGGCTCAGTCGAAACCTGTCCCGCCCGGCCTCCGTCCGCTTGCATCTTCGGACCCAGCCACAGGAGAAAGACAGCCGCCAAGATCACCAGCGCCACTCCGCACAAGATCACCGACCACATCCGGACCAGCCTCTTACGATAGTCCCGGCCTCGCTTGCCCCGGCTACTTTCATCGCGCTTTTGCCTGCGCCCTTGCTTCGGCAGACCCGTGCCACGCATCCGCGCGACTGGTCCCATGTTGGGAGCATCACCCGCCGCCCGGGTGGCCCGGTAGGACTGGACGGAACGCCTGACATCCTTGATTTTCATACGCTGATAAAAGTCCGGAATGGCGTTCAACGTGGAATCATCGTGATCCGCGAGCGATCATAGCGGTCGTCCGGCCGGAACAACCATCCCGGCTGGCGATCCAACGGCTCATACCCGGTCAACATGAATTCTGAGAGGAACTGGTTGCTGTTTGGATCATATGCCTGCTGGCCGGTATAGTATCCTCGGAGACGGTATTCGGTGTTGTTGTCGAAGGCGTATCGCTGGCCTGGCGCACCGTCCTCGGAAAACCGGTCGGGACTTGTTTTCTTATCCTCGCGCATGATCACCAATTTGGCCCGGCTCCATGGCTGCCGGGGCTGGCGGACGTAGCCCCAGAAACGGGTTTTCTCCACATAGTAGCGCCGGCCATAGAAGAAGTCACCGGTCGGCTCGCTGGCGATTTTCGCATTCCTCTCCTCCACGCTCGGCCCGCCGAGATTGCCGCCTCCCATCGATGACGGGCCACAGTGAGTGAGCAACGAGCACAAGGCTCCGAGAATAATGACATGGGTTATTGAAAGCGTCATGCGCGGAAGCTAAGAAGCCCGTTTCCTTCCCGCAAGCTCCCAAAAGGAAAAAACGGAGTATCCCTCATTCCACGATTTCCCCGCTTGGCAGCCATCCGAGATAGCCCGACAATTCCGCAATGCCACGCATTCTCATCACCCTCGGCGATCCCGCCGGCGTCGGACCGGAAGTCATCGACCTCGCGCTGGCTTCCCCGCTCATTCCTCGGGGATTTGACCTCGAAATCCTCGGCGACCGCAGCGCGGGAAACCTCGGAAAGCCCGACGCCCGCTCCGCTGCCGCCGCGCTCGCGGCCTTGGACGAAGCCGTCCGCCAATTGAAAAACGGCTCTGCCGACGCGGTCGTCACCGGCCCCGTTTCAAAAGAGGGCCTGCAATCGCTGGGTTTCCCCTTCCCCGGCCAAACGGAATATTTCGCCGATGCCTTCGGCGTCGGAAATTACGGCATGCTGCTCACAGGGGCCAGCCTCACCGTGGGTCTCGCGACGATCCATGAGCCGCTCGCAAGTGTGCCGGACTTACTCACCGTCGAGCGCATCGCCCGCATCGGCATGCTCACCGCGGAGTTCCTCAAGCGCCGCGGAATCGATCACCCCCGCATCGCCGTCGCCGGACTCAATCCCCACGCCGGAGAAAACGGCGCTTTCGGCGATGAGGAAATCCGCATCATCCGCCCCGCCATCGACCAACTGAACAAGGCCGGATCCGCGATTTTCACCGGCCCCGCCGTTCCCGACGCGATTTTCCGCGATGCCGCCCAAGGTCGGTTCGACGCCGTGCTCGCCATGTATCACGACCAAGGACTCATCCCGCTCAAGCTTCTCGACTTCGACACCGCCGTGAATGTCACCCTCGGCCTGCCCAAGCCGCGCACCAGTCCGGACCACGGCACAGCCTTCTCCATCGCCGGGAAAAACCTCGCCAGCCCGTCCTCCATGATTGCCGCCATCCGCCTCGCCTGCGAACTCGCTTAACCCGCCGGGCGTTTCCCAAGCCCCCGGTAAAACACCGCGAAAATCACGAAGCACAGCGCGATCATCGCGGCGAGAATCGCCCAGAACTCCATCCATCCCTGACCGTCCGCCGTGACACAACGGTTCCGCAGCCACCCGCAAATCAAAGCGCCGGCCAGCGGTCCGAGCCCCCCGGAAACCAAGCCCAGCAAACCCTGCGCCTGCCCCTTGAGCCCCGGATCCACCCGCCGATCCAAAAACACCTGCGCCGTGATGAAGAAAAAAGTGTAGCACATCCCGTGCAGCGCGATTCCACCGATGTGCCAGCCGATCGAACCACAAGCCCCCCGCGTAAGCACTCATGCCGAAACGCAACACTGATAGACCCAGCGCCCACAGCAACACCGACTTCACCCTGAACCGCACCATCACCGATCCCACCAGCAACATCGCGGCGACTTCCGTCAGCTGGGCGATGGTCATCGTCGCGGTGGAATGCCGGTCTCCCAGAACTTTGAGCAGCTCCGGCGCATACATGTAGAAGGCCGATAGAGGCACGGAAAACAAAGCCGTCACCACGAAGAACACGCCGTAATCCCGCTGCTTCATCAACGAGAACGCGTCCAGACCCAGTCGGCTTCTCCAAGAATTCCCCCGGCCCAAAGGAGGAGTGTGAGGCAGCATGAACGCCAGCACCCCGCCTAGCAGACGCGTCGCCGCCGAGGCGTAACCGGCCACCGGGCTGGTGTCAGCACGCAGCACGTAACTGGTGATCAGGCCGCCCGCCATCCACCCCACCGTCGCCCCGAGCCTCACCAGCGGGAACTGGCGCTCGCCGTGCCGCAGGTGCGTTAGGGAAATCGTCGCCAGAAGTCCCCACGAAGGGGCGGAGAAAAGCGAGTAAGCTCCTAGCAGAGAGACGAACCACCATGGATTCCACCCCGCATCCAAAGCCGCAAACGCGGCGAACAGCGCGCCGGAACTGATCAACGAGCTCCAGGCAAAAAGCCGGTCCGCCGCAATCCGTTGGTCCGCCAACGCGCCGCCGATCAATGGCGACACCAACGCGCAGAGCGGCGGCACCACAAAGACAATCGCCACCCAGCCACCCAGTTCACGGGCTTTCAAAATATTCGTCAGCGCCGGCAACCAAAACCCCGGCGTCATTCCGTGCAAAAAAAACACGATCCAGAGCCATCCGAAAACCGACGTCGGTCTGTTCCTCATTTCCTCCTCGCCCTGCACACGAGGGAACTAGACGCCCGCCGCGTGAATGGCCAGCGGGATGTGGCAGCCGTGACAAACCTCGAAAATTTCGCTTGATCCAGCCCCGGTCCTCGACTTTGTTCGAAGGAACACTGTTCATAAAACGATGCAACGTCCCGAACTTACCCACCGCCAGCAGGAGATCCTTAATTACTTGCGGAAGACACAGCGCGAAGAGGGCATCATGCCATCGACCCGTGAAATCCAGCAACACTTTGGATTTGCCAGCCAAACCGCTGCCATGAGCCACTTGCGCGCGCTCGAACGCAAAGGCGTCATCCAGCGACTCGCCGGAAAAGCCCGTGCCGTCATTTTCCCGGATGAACTCGACCGCGGGGAAATCCTCGACATCCCGGTTTACGGCAACATCGCCGCCGGCATGGCCCAAGACGTGGAGCAGGAGCGCCAAGGCTGCATTTCCATCGACATCACCGCGCTTGGCATCCCCCGCAACGCCCGCACCTTCGCTCTCAAAGTCCGCGGAGACTCCATGATCGACGCCCATATCTGCAACGGAGACACCGTCATCCTCGAATTCCGCGAACCCCGGAAAGGCGACATCGTGGCTGCTTTGATCGATGGTGAAACCACTTTGAAACGCTATCTGGTGGATCATGGAAAACCTTTCCTGCGTGCTGAAAACGCGGACTACCCCGATTTAATTCCCGCCCAGGAGTTGATCATCCAAGGAGTCCTTGTCGCGCTGCTGCGCCATGCCGCTTGATCTGCGGACCGTAGCAGGCTTGTTGACAGGGCGACGAAGCCAGAGTGAGCAGGGTTCCTCCATTAGGCAAATACCACGGGAGGGCTATCTAGCAAACCCGTGCGGCGGATCTTCGCTGAGCAGGCGCTTTCCTTCCAACGTGAATTCCCACCAAGGCAGCGCTTCCGAGGTTTTCAAGAAATGCTCCACTGCCAGCAGCGTATGCAGAACGCAGGGATCATGCCGCTTTCCGATGACCCCGGCGAGCTCGCGAAAAACCACCAGTGCCCAGCGGCCGGCCAGCTCGCGCGGCGTCCCGATCCCGATCCCGATCCCGATCCCGATCCCGATCCCGATCCCGATCCCGATCCCGATCCCGATCCCGATCTAACTCAAGTCCCGCGCCATGCTTTTGCCGATGTTCGGGAGGTCTTCAAGCCGGCTGGCGGTGGATGCGGATCGGGCTTTCACGCCTTCCACAATCTTCCCCTCAAACCACAACTTTCAACTCCCCACTCTCAACTTGTTCCGCCTTCACATGAAAGATTGCCACAACGTCCGCCAATTGGCATCTAAGGGCCGCGTCGCGGCCCGTTTGTGATCCGCCGCAGTTTTTCGCAAACCATGAAACCAACACTACTCGTTCTCGCAGCCGGAATGGGCAGCCGATATGGCGGCCTCAAACAAATGGACCCGATGGGCCCGAACGGAGAAACCGTGCTCGACTACTCGGTCTATGACGCGATCCGCGCCGGTTTCGGACGCGTGGTGTTCATCATCCGCGAGGATTTCGCCGAGGCATTCAAACAAGGAGTCGGCGCGCGTTTCGCGGACCGGATCCAGGTCGATTACGCGTTCCAGAAAATCGACGACCTGCCCGGCGGATTCACCGTGCCGTCAGGCCGCGCGAAACCCTGGGGCACCGCCCACGCCGTCCGCGCCGCCCGCGACTTGGTCAAGGAACCCTTCGCCGTCATCAACGCCGACGATTTCTACGGCAGCGACGCCTACGAGCGCGCCGCCGCATTCCTCACCGCCCCCCGCGCGGAAAACGACAAGGCCCATTACGCCATGATCGGCTATCCGCTCATCAACACCCTCTCCGACCACGGCGACGTGAACCGCGGCATCTGCGCCCTGTCCGCGGACAAGCTGCTCTCAGGCGTCGAAGAGTATGTGAAAATCGAGCGCGACGCCGACGGCGTGGTCCGCGGCAACGCCCTCAACGGCAACCGCAACCCGCTGTCCGAGGAGTCACCCGTTTCCATGAATTTCTGGGCCTTCACCCCGTGTTTCTACGATCACCTCGAACACGACTTCACGAACTTCCTAACCGGGTTCGGCCACGTGGAAAAATCCGAATACTACATCCCCACCGTCGTCGACGCGCTCATCCGCGCCGGCACGGCGGATTGCGCCGTGCTCGACACGACCAGCCATTGGTTCGGCGTCACCTATCCGGATGACAAGCAACACGTCGTCGCCTCAATCCTCAAGCTGATCGAAACCGGAGAATATCCCGCGACCCTCTCGTGATGCACGATCTCCGCGCCATTTCCCTGCTCTTCCAAATGCGCGCCGACTTTGTCGAAGCGCAGGTTTACGGCTCCGGGCACATCAATGACACCTACTGCGCCTTGTATAATCAGGCAGGGTGCAGCATCCGCTACATCCACCAGCGGATCAACCACCACGTTTTCAAAAACCCGGTCAAAGTGATGGAAAACGTCGCCCGCGTGACCCGCCACGCGCTCGACACCCTGCTCGCCGAGGGAAATCCCGAGGCTCACCGCCGCACGCTCACCTGCGTCCCCGCACTTGATGGCAAGCCCTACGCCATCGACGCCGAGGGCAACCTCTGGCGGACCTATCCGTTCATCGAGGGCGCGCGCGGTTATGATGAAATCGAATGCAACGAGCAGGCCTTCCAAGCGGCCAAGGCGTTCGGAGCGTTTCAAAATCTCACCGCCAACCTATCAGGAGAGCGGCTTCATGAGACCATCCCGGATTTCCATCACACCCCGAAGCGCCTGGAAGCTCTCGAGGCCGCGGTCAAAAGCGACCTCGCCGGACGCGCCGCCGACGCCCAGGCCGAAATCGATTTCGCCCGCGCCCGCGCCGCCGATTGCTCGCGTATCACCGACCTCATCGCCTCCGGTGCCGTCCCGGAGCGCGTCACCCACAACGACACCAAGCTCAACAACGTCCTGCTAGACGAGGCCACGGCGGAAGGCATCTGCGTGATCGACCTCGACACCACCATGCCTGGCTCCGCCCTCTACGACTTCGGCGACATGGTCCGCACCGCCGCCCCCACGACTCGGGAAGACGACCCCGATGTCTCGCACATCGGAGTCAACCTCGACCGATTCGACGCTCTGGTGCGCGGCTACCTATCAACCGCGACCTTCCTGAACGAAGCCGAACTCGCCAACCTCGCTTTTTCCGGGAAATTGATCACCCTCGAATGCGGCATCCGCTTCCTAACGGACCACCTCAACGGCGACACCTATTTCAAGATCAAGCGCCCCGGCCACAACCTCGACCGCTGCCGCAATCAGTTCGCCTTCCTCCGCGCGCTTGAGGAAAACATGGCAGCGATGGAGGAAATCGTCGCCCGCGCCTCATCGGTTCCCGCGTAGTTTCAGGACGTAATCCGTCAGCGCCAGCACTTGCCGGTCTTCGAGCACCTCGTGGCCCGGCATGTCGGTGCCGGGCAGGCCGAACTTGATGGCACGCCCGATCCGCAGATCCAAGCCATCACCCGCCGGCGTCCGCACAAACGGGCCGTCCTTGAGATTCGCAGGCTTTCTCACGAGATCCGAAGAAAGCGGACCGTCGCCGATCCCGCCAGCACCATGACAGCCGGCGCAGTGCAGAGAGAAGAGTTCCTTGCCACCTCCATCACCCGCCGAGCCAGCGGGCTGCCATTTCGACGCCTGTTCCAGCACTTTTCCGATATTGCTCTCGGAAGATTCCTTCAGATAACGGACGAGATCGTCGCCCTTGCCGCTCTCGAAAAGATGCGCATACGACGGCATCGGCGTTCCGGGAGCAAGCACTTGCGGATGGATGAAATGAAGCTTCAGCCAGGCCGCCGAGCGCCGCGCGCCGACATTGGATAGATCAGGTCCTTGGCGCCGGTTGCCGATCAGGACAGGCTCTCCTTTCAACACCTCCTCCACCGTTCGCGCGGGTCCCCAGATTTCCTCATCCGCAGAACCGGGGCGGACGTATTGCGAATGACAGTGGATGCAGCCCTCGGATAGATAAACCTGCCGCCCACGCCCAGCAGCATCGCCGACCGGTTGCTTCGAGCCCTTCGGAAATGCCGTCGCCACCAAAACCACCGCACCCACGGCGACGGCGGAGCGCCAGCGCTTCAGGTCGGAAAGAACCATCACCGCGATGACCACGGCACCTGCGGCGGCGACGAACCCAGCCGGAACCCGCTCCAAAGTCTGCGCCATGCCGATGCCGTTCGCCGAGCCGAACCAACCGGCGATTGCGAACAACCAAGCCGCCCACCAACCCGCCCGCCGCGAATCACTAGCCCCGGAAAACCAGCCGGGCCATGCGACGAGCGCTGCCGAATAAAGCGAGACCCCCGCCGGATAGAGCCAGCCCGCGAGGTCGCGCGTGGATTCCACATTCACCGCCAGAGCCGCAGCCGCAAGAATCGCCCACGCGAGCGCCGGCAGCATCCGCGCCCCTCCGCGCGCCAGCCAGAGTCCCGCGGCAATGGCGACCGATAGATGCACCGCCGCGTTCCGCCACAAAAGGCCTTCGCCCCAAGTGCCGGATTTCAAATCCCGCGAATGCTGGATGATGAAAAATGCCGCCGAGTCCAGCCACACCAGCGCGGTGAACAACGCCAGCGCGCCCCACATCGGGAAAATTTTCACCACCTCATCCGCCCGCCGCTCCGTGACGGACGGCACCGCTAACAAACCAGCGGTTGCAAAGCCCGCCCCCACCCAAGCCTGGCCTGTTGGAGACTGCATGAAAACGAATGGCAGATTGCAGCACGCATAACCCAGCCCCGTGCCGACACCGACCCACGCCACGCCGCACCAGGCGGGCAGCATCGCGGCGAGGCTCACGGTGGCCACGCCCAAAGCGCATCCGGTCGCCACCGCCACAGCGAGCGCACCCGGCATCGCCTTGCAAAACGGAGCCAACGCAGCGCTCAGCCCCGCCAATCCCAAAGCAGCCCTAACCATCACCGGACCCGCCCCGCGCCACGCGGCGAAAAAACCGCTCGCCATCCCCGCCACCGCCATCGCGCCGAGCGCCGCCTTTTCCTGCATCAAGCTCGCACCACCCGCCCGCAGAATCTCGACGAACGAGAACTGCGCGAAGATCAAAAAATAGCCATACACCGCCGCCACCACGACGGCCGCGCGAACCTCCACTACTTTCATTTGGGAACTACTTTCCACCAGCCCGCACGCAGGATCACGATTTGCAGGACACCCACGATTCCGTCGGAGGCGGCCACCAAAGCCCAGGTTTTGTCCATCGTCCCGTCAAGAATCCGGATTACCAGAAACACCGCGACCAGAATCCTCACCAGCGCCGTGAAAGCCCATACCGTCTCGCCCCGGGTGCGCCCGCCCAACGCCATTCCATAACTCAAGCCCACCGCCATGACGAAGACGCCGATCCAACTCAGAAACACCAGCGCGTCCGGCGACGGCGGCTCTATTTTCAACATTCGCAGAACCAGCGCCGGAACTAAAATCAGCAACAGCCCGGTCACGGCATCCATCGATCCCACCGCGACACTCCAAAACCTGAGAAATTTCACCTTGTTCATCTTGTTTTCCATTGGGTTAGCCAGACGCAGGAAACCGACAGCATCGCCACGCCACAAGCACAGCGCACCATCAGTCCCCACTCGCGCCAAGTGGGGTTTTTCAACATCCACGACGGCCCGGCACCTTCGCGCCAGCCCATCGCTGCCAAAGTGACAATCATCGCCACCACCGCCAAATGCCAGACGCCCACCGTGACCGGGCCGCCCAGCCGCTTACCAGTTAGAATCACCGTCAGCAGCGCGCAAAACGAGGTGGTGAAGCCCGCCATCGCGAGATGGGAATGGGCGACGAGGCCCTGCGTGAACTTGATCCGGTCCAAGATCCACGGGAAATACATCAGATACCCGGTCAGCACCAGCAGCCCCCACCAGCCGAACATCGCCGTCCGCCACACACGCGACCCGGCAGGCCATTCAAAGCCGCTCCAGTCGCGCGCCAGCAGCCAGGCCCACGGCGGCATCAGCAGCAGCGAGACATTCTGCCACCAGTCGAAATGCGTGCCGCCGACCGCTTCCGCGATACCGAAGAACACCCAGCAGAATCCGAAATACGCCCAGGTCCCCCACCCCGCCTTGCCTTTCCCAATGCCCGCCACCGCTCGCGGCAGCAACAGCATCAGCCCCACGACGATCAGAGAAGACCCTAACAAACTAGACCCCGTCGGCCCGCCGGTCGTGTGATCCACCGGAGGATAAGTCGCGGGCGAAGCCGTTAAGATAATAGCCGCCGGAACCATCGCCAGCCCGACGAGCCCGCCTAACGAAACCCGCCACCGCAGTTTGCTCCAGCCGCCCGCGCGCTGTTTCCAGGCCACCGCCAGCACGCTCCAAAGCAACACCAGCGCGGCGACGAACGCCCACAGCGCGCCGTCCTTCCAATCGAGGAAAATCTTGCCGCCGGTCTCGCCGTTGAGCCAGTGCAACGCGCCCAGCGCCAGCGCCGCGGTCCATGCCCAGACCGCTGGCGCCGCCCAACGCGCGGCCCTGCTGCTGCTCACCTCATACATGAACAGCAGCCAAGCAACGAGTGGCAGCGACGTCCATCCGTAAAGTTGCGCGTTCAAATGCACCGGCACCCAGCGACCGTAGGTCCACGCCGCGATTTGCAGAGACGGATCGAGCAACAAAATCGACAGATAAAGTCCAACCGCGTTTCCCAACACCAGCCAGCCCAGGGCGTGCTTCACCGCGGTGGCGACACCCTCGCCTTCCGGAGCGGGCGCGCTTGCTGACATCAGTTGGAAAATCCTTCGATCCTGCCATCCCGCATCCGGACCGTGCGGTCGCAGCGGCTGGCGAGCTCCGGATCATGGGTTGCGAAAACCAACGTCCGGCCGCGCGCACGCACCAGTTCGATGAGCAGGTCGAACACCCGCTCGCGGTTCTTCTCATCGAGCGCGCCAGTCGGCTCGTCGCAGAGCAGCAGCTCGGGATCATTCATCAGCGAGCGGACCAGCGCGCCGCGCTGGCGCTCGCCGCCGGACAACTCGCGCACCCGCTGGCCGAGCCGGTGCTCGACGCCGGTCGCCACTGCCAGCTCGTGCAAGCGGGCCAGGCTGTCTGCGCGGTTTCCACCCGCCGCGATCACCGGCACCATGCAGTTCTCCGCGAGAGTTAGATCCGGCATCAGGTGGTGGAACTGGAACACGTAGCCGATGTGATGCCGCAGCAAATCGACGCGCGTGGACTCCCTCACCACGTCGTATCCGGAGACCCGCACGTTTCCCCGGTCCACTTCCTCCAGCCCGGAAATCACGTTGAGCAGCGTGGACTTGCCACAGCCGGAATTACCGCACATCGCGACGATCTCGCCCTTCGGCACCGTCAGCGCCACGCCCTTGAGCACCTCGATGCGGCCGCGATCAAAGCTCTTCCAAACGTCTTCCACCAATACTTGAGTGTTCATCGTTTCTCCTTTCGTTATTCAAATCTGAGCGCCTGCGCCGGCTTCAGCCGCGCGGCATACCAAGCCGGATACATCGCCCCGGCGAGTGCGGTGAGAGCGGCGAGCGCCATCGCTCCCGAAACTTCCTGCCAGCCGATGTTCGGCTCGATGTAGCCCTGCAAATCCGGCACCGCCTTGAGCAGCCGCAGCCCGCCCGCGCTCAAGCCCCAGCCCGCGACCGTGCCGATGGCCGAGACCAGCAGCGACTCGCCGAAGATCATCATCGCCACCTGGCAGCGGGAAAATCCGCAGACCCGCGCGATGGCGATTTCCTTGATGCGGCTGAAAACCGATAGAATCATCGTGTTCGTCACGCTCAGCCCGCCGAGCAGGAACGCGCAGCCGCCCACGACCCAGGCGGTCGTCTTCATGATCTTGAACTGCGAATAACTGCGGCTGAATTCCTCGTTCTCCAGCGCCGTGAGCTTCGGGTGTTTTTCCGCCATCCACGCCTTCACTTCCGAGGATTCGTGGCCAGGTGCCAGCGCGACTGTCACCACCGAGCAGACGCCTTCCTTGTGGAAAGCCTTCTGGCAGGCAAGCAGCGGCATGAAGACGCCGCCGTTTTCAAATCCGTTTTCCAGCCGCACCACACCCGCCACCGGATAGATCCCCTGCCCCAGCTCGATGGTGCCGCCCACCTTGGCGTTGAGGAAATCCGACGCGCGTTCGCCGAGCACCACGCCCTCACCGTCGTCCCGGAATGCAACGGCGCTGCCTTGGAGCCACTCGCCCTTCCGCAAGCGACCGTCCGTCGCGCGGATGCCGAAACAAGTGACCACCGGCCGGTCCGGCGCGGCGATGATTGAGAAAAGCACCGGCTGCGCCTCCTTCACGAAAGGCTGCTTTTCAAGCTCCGCGACGACGTCCACCGGCACGTTGCTGAAGAACAGGTCCGACACGCTTTTCTCGAACACCACCATCTCCGAGTCACTCCGGAGGATGCGCTCGAACATCTTGACCGCGCCACCTAGCAGGCCCACCACGCTCAGCATCGTCGCCACCCCGAGCGCGATTCCAGTCGCACCGATAGCGGTACGCACCCGGTGGCGCCGGAGGTTTGTGAAAATCATTCGCCAGAGACTCATGCCGGTTTTGTAGGAATTCAGATCGCCGCCGACAGCATGGATGAATCCGCTTCCGCCTGGGAAAGCGGCATCGGCACCTTGAGCATTTCCAGCATCAGCCAGCGCTCGGGTGGTCCGGGCAGCGTGGCTTGCACCCGGTCTCCGACGTCGCTCAGACGGCGGAACCGGCGCAACGCGGCAGACAGGCCTTCCGCCACCACCAGATTCGGACGGCCGAGCGCTTCGTCTCGCCCGCCGGTTTTCCCGGAATCTTTCTCGGCGGAAATCACGTCCTTCAAGTCATCCGCAGCCTGATAGACCAGGCCACGGAGCAAGGCGAGACGGTCGAGCATTTGAATTTCCCTCGCCGTCCCGCGCCCGACGATGGCGGGCAAAACCAGGCAGAGACGGAGCAAGTCGCCCGTCTTCCGGGCCGCCACTTCCGAGACTTCCGCGGCGCTTTGTTCACCGCGCCAGCCCCGCAGATCGTAGGCTTGTCCGCCGATCACGCCGCCGATGCCGAGACGACCGTCCACCCACTCGCCCGCCGCGACTCGCCGCTGAGGGTTGGCATGGCGGATGCCCTGCCAGATCATCGCGTAGGCACGGTTGATCAAGGCGAGCCCGGCTAACATCGCGACGGCCTCGCCATGGACCACATGGACACAGGCCGCGCCGCGCCGCATCCGCGCGTCGTCCATCGCCGGCAGATCGTCGAAAACGAGCGAAGCGGTGTGCAGATACTCGATCCCGCAGCCGATGGCCCGCGCCGCCTCCTCGGTCACACCCATTTCAATACCCATCAGGTAAGCGGCCACCGCCCGCACCAGCGAGCCGGGCCGCGCGAGGATGTCCTGCAGAGCTGCGGCCATCCTGGGTTCCGCGCGATTCAGCCGGCCCATGCCGTGGGCGAAGCTTCCTGCCATCAACTTGTGCGCGCATCCCGCACGCCTGCGCCACCATGAATCCGGGGTCATCGATAATTGATCTAGTTAGAAATTCACTTCACCTTTCCCACGACATGGAAGCGGATCACCAGCTTAGGGTCCACCGTCATCACGGCCATGGAGCGGATGATCGGCAGCTTGAAATCCTGATAGTCCATCGAGACCTTGCCATCGAGGGTCACCCATTCGCCATCGACTTTGACGGTGTAAGGAAATGAGACGGACTTGGAGAAGCCGTGGATGGTGAGAGTGCCCTGGGCCATCCCGCTGCCGGGCTTCTCGTCCCAAGATTTCACGAAGGTGAACGAACCCTTCGGCTTGCCGCCGCCGAGCCATTTGACCATCTCCTTGTCCCGCTTCTCGTCGCCGGTTTTGAGATCGTTGAAATCCCACGCGAGGTCGAGCGCGCTTGGCTTGTGGCTCACCGCGTCGCCCTCCGCTTTGATGGTGTATTTCCCGAGATCACCGGCGAAGCTGTGTCCGGTCGCTTTGGCATCGACCTGGATCCGGCTGCGCTCCTTGTCCACCTCCAGCGTGGCGGCATGGGCGAAGGTGATGGTGCAGAGGATGCCGCAAAGTTGGGTGATCGTTCCGTTTTTCATAGCGTGGTGGGCGAGTATTGCAGTCTGAGCGTCCCAAACAACCCCATGTTTGATAAGAAATTCCTTATGTTAAAACGCTTCGCATATTTTGCTTTTTCGATCGAATATCGGCGACATGGAACTGGCCGATGCGCTCCATCCCGCAATCGTTCTCGCGCAGTGCCGCGGCCCTCGCCGCACTGGTCGCCCTTGGCGCTTTCCGGTGTGTGATTAGAAGCCGGTCGATCCTTAAAATCCTAACATCATGAAAGCCCGTCCCGCCGGCCCGCGCCGCCCCCGCCTGTTATGGCTCCCCATCGCATGCCTCATCCCGCTCCTCGCCGGCTCAGCCCGCGCGAGCATCGCCTACGGCAGCATTAATAATTTCGACACCGTCAACGATACCGGCAGCGATTGCCACGGTTTCGAGATCGAACTCGAGGACTGCCGCAGCACCGACATCAGCTACACCTACGACTACAACCACTACGGAACGCCCAAAATCACCCAGGACGACTCAGTGGCCGGGCATCCCAAGTGCATCATCCGCTGGGAGAGCAAGAAGAACCCGGATGGCTCCTGGGCATCCTACACCGCCATTCCCAGCGGCCCGATCGCGCCGACCAACGGCCACATGTTCACCAATCCGGCGGTCAACTTCGGCGGCGAGCACTTCGGCGTGGGCTACAACGTCGCCGTCGGCGCCATCCGCTACAACTGGCTCGTCGATCAGGCCGGTGCGCTGGTGCGCGGCGGGGCGGTGCAGGTCTCGACGCCGACGTTCACCTATTTTCCGGCTGCTGTTGGTGGCGTGCCGGCGGTGCAGGCCGTGATCCAGCCGCCGCCGCCACCCGCGCCGGAGCCCAAGGAATTCGGCAAGGCGGTGTGGGTGAAGGAAATCCGCACCACCACCCACAACAACAACGAGGTGAAGCTGCGCAACCTGCTCTCGGACGATCCCGAGGACTCCAATGACAAGAACTGGCGCAACGGCGAGCCCGACGAGGTGGAAACCGAATGGCAGGTCCTGCAAAAGGACTACCACAAGGCGGATGCGCCGAACAACGAACTGGCAGCCGCGGCGGAAGAACTGCCCAACGCCGATGAAGTCGTCACGCGGCGCTACGAGTTCTACAAATACACCGGCCCGCTCGATATCGAAACCGCCGAGGCCTTGGCGCAATCCGTCGCTGCGGACGGCATTCACGGCGTGGGTGTCAAACTCATCAACGGCGTCGAAGTGGACCTGTCCACCGTGGAAATCGTCGGCGACTTCACCGGTTCACAAATGGCGGCGGTGGATGCGGACGCACCCGTCGGACTCATCGACCACATCGGCGAGGGTGAGGTGAACGCGCCCTTTGCCGCACGCACGGTGGTAGTGGAAGGCGCGTTGCCATTCACAAGCACCATCACCGGCGGGCTGCCTGTCGGCATGGATTTCGACGCCGTGACCGGCGTGCTCTCCGGCACTCCCATGGCGAGCGGCGAGTTCATTTTCAAAATCACCGCCGACGACGGCGAACTCCCGGAAATTTCGAAAACCTACACGCTTCGCGTCGCGGCCGAGGGGCAGGCGCTGCCTCCGGAGAGCTTGGTCGACACGTCGGTTTCACCGCCCGGTTCCGGCACAACCACGGGTGACGGTTCGTTTGCGTCCGGCACGGATGTCACACTGACCGCTACCGCCAACGCCGCGGATGGCTTCCATTTCGTGAATTGGACGGACAACGGCAAGGTCGTTGCCAACTCGACCAGCCACACCTTCGCCATCGACGTGAACCATTCGCTCGTCGCCAATTTCTCCAACCTGCAGCAACGGACTATCGCCACCAGCGCCAGCCCGGCGGAAGGCAGCACTAGCGGCGGCGGCCTGGTGGACCACGGCAGCATTACAACGGTCGTTGCAGCCCCGAATGCGGGCTATTCGTTCGTGAACTGGACCGAGGGCGGCACCGCGGTCAGCAGCGACGCAACCTATACGTTCCCCGCCACAGCGGACCGGACGCTGATGGCGAACTTCATCGTCACTCCGACCTTTGCGATGAGCGTCAGCGCGACACCCGTCGCAGGCGGCACGGTCAGCGGCGGAGGAAACTATCCGAGCAGCGCCAGCGCTACCGTGGTGGCGGTGGCATCGCCGGGTTATGTCTTTGCCGGATGGAAAGTCGGCAGTACTCTCGTGGGCAGTCCAGCGAGCTATACGTTCACAATCACCTCCAACAAAGCAATCGTGGCGGACTTCGTTCTAGCGGGAGTTCCCAAATCCGTCACCACCAGCGCGAACCCGGTGGCGGGCGGCACGGTGAGTGGAAACGGCACCTACCTAACCGGCGTCATCGCCACCGTCGCGGCCTCTCCCAAACCCGGCTACAAGTTTTCAAAGTGGCAGGAGGGGGAAACGCAGGTGAGCACCTCGCCGAGCTATAGCTTCACTGTCACGGCCAACCGCACGCTGGTGGCGAAGTTCGACGAGTTCTTCGTGGTCACTTCGACCTCATCACCCGCCATCGGCGGCACCACCGAGATGGACAGCATCAGCTACAAAACCGGCGAAAACGCCAAGGCAAAAGCCTTCCCGGAAGACGGTTGGAGTTTCGAGAACTGGACCGATCACGGCACGGTGGTCAGCACAAACCCGACCTATGACTTCACCATCACTGGCAACCGCGAACTGGTGGCACACTTCACCTGGGACGCGGGCGTGACCGTCACCACGACTTCGTCAACCAGCATGGGCGGCACCACCACCGGCGACGGTCCATACGCCGACGGAGATGATGTTATGGTTTCGGCATTGCCTGAGGAAGGTTACGCCTTCGTGAAATGGACCGAGGATGGCACGGAGGTCAGCGCCGATACCAACTACGTGTTCACTGCGGCGGCAAACCGCCGTCTGGTCGCCAATTTCACACCGTATCTCAACATCGTGGCCGGTGCCTCGCCCGCAATCGGCGGAGTCGTGACTGGCGGCGGCCTGCACATCGCGGGTGACACCGCATCCCTAACCGCCACGGCGACTCCCGGCTATGTCTTCCAAGGCTGGACGGAAAACGGCGCGAGCGTCAGCACGTTGAATTCCTACGACTTTACCGTGAACGGAGTGCGCTCGCTGGTTGCCAATTTCGTGGTAGCTGACGTACCCACGCCGATCGATATCCAGCATGCCCCCGCGCCGGGCGTCGCGTTCTCGATGGAATGGTCGCTTGCTCCCGCTGACTGGATCCTTGAGGAAAGCCCAAGCTTGGCTCCCGGTTCATGGACGAACTCGAATCGTCCCGATACGCCGCATGACGGACTGCATCATGTGGAAGTGGCCGATCCTGCACCGCAGAATTTGTTCTTCCGTCTGAAAAAGCCATGAAACCCCTCGCCATACTGCTCGGTCTCGCCGCCGCCGCAGCGGCGCAAACGCTCGTCGGCTGGAACAATCTCGGCATGCATTGCATGGACGATGATTACTCGGTGTTCTCGATCCTGCCGCCCTACAACACCGTGGATTGCCAACTCCTCGATGCCCAGGGCCATCTGGTCACGGACTCGACCGGCATCGTGGTGACCTACCAGGCCGTCGCCGATCCGGATGGATCTATCAACACGAGTTCCATCGGGAAAACGAACTTCTGGGATTATTCGCCGGTGCTTTTCAACGCGCCGCTTCCGCCGGATTACGGGCTGCCGTTTCCGGCGGGAAATCCTGGCAGAAACATGCCCGGGGCATCCAACACGCCGCAGGCCATGGGCTTTGACGGAGCCATGAAATGGTTCGAGGCGGCGGGAGTGCCGATCACGCCGGTGGACGACGCAGGTCAATTCAATCCCTATCCGTTGATGCGCCTCACGGCGAAAACCACCGGCGGCACGGTGCTGGCGACTACGGATGTGGTGCTGCCGGTTTCCACTGAAATGGATTGCCGCAAGTGCCACTCGTCCGGCTCGGGCGATGCCGCGAAACCGGCCGCCGGCTGGGTGAATGAGCCGGACTCCGCGCGCGATCACCGCTTGAACATCCTGCGCCTGCACGACCGTCACGTCGGCACGCAGCCTTATGATGACGCGCTGGCCGCCAAGGGTTATCCGCCGGAAGGACTCGAAGCGAGCGTGCGCGACCATGACCATCCGGTCCTCTGCGCCGCCTGCCACGCTTCGGAGGCGCTCGGCGCAGCCAGTTTCCCCGACGTCAATTCGCTGACCCGGTCGATGCATTCGAAGCATGCTGAGGTGATCGCTCCAAACACCGGCATGAGTCTCAACAACATCGCCAACCGGAGTTCGTGTTATCAATGCCACCCGGGATCGGAAACACGCTGCCTGCGCGGCGCGATGGGCTCGGCGGTCGCGCCCGACGGTTCCGCCGCGATGCAGTGCCAGAGTTGCCACGGCACCATGAGCCAGGTCGGAGCCGCCGACCGCACCGGTTGGCTCGATGAGCCTAACTGCCAACAGTGCCATACAGGCAGCGCCACCCAGAACAATGGCCAGCTCCGTTATACTTCGGTATTTGATACCAATGGCGCGCCCCGTGTTCCCGTCAGCCAGATGTTCGCCACCAATCCCAACACGCCTCTCGCCGACAAATCACTTTATCGTTTCTCCAAAGGTCATGGCGGCCTTCAGTGCAGCGCCTGTCATGGTTCGACCCACGCCGAGTTTCCCGCAAGCCATCGGAACGACAACCTTCAGAACATCACTGCGCAGGGGCACGCCGGCACCCGTTCCAACTGCACCTCCTGCCACGTATCGATGCCCTCCACGGTCAGCGGCGGACCTCACGGCATGCATCCCACCGGCACCAACTGGATCAATGCCCACAAGGACTACGGCCAAAGCGGCTCATGCCTCGGCTGCCACGGTGCTGACCGCCGCGGCACCCCGCTCTCGCGCTCGTTTTCCGACCAGACGCTCACCTTCAGTCACGATGGCACACCACATGACATCCCGCTTTTCCGCGGAGCAAACGTCAGTTGTTTCCTGTGCCACCAACGCGAGGACAACGGAGCTCTCGGCGGGCTTTTCAACGGCAACGCGCCGCCCGTCGTCACCCGCAAGACACTGGTCACTGCGGTCAACGCGTCCGGCAGCTTGACGCTCGGTTCCAATGAGACCAGCGCCACCCTGCGCATCGTCAGCCAGCCACAGCACGGCACTGTGGCTTTGAACAATCACGTCGCTACTTATTATCCGGATCATGGTTTCGCCGGAGCGGACTCGTTCAGCTATGCGGCGTTCGATGGCTACGCGGATTCGAACCTCGGCATGGTCAGCGTGACGGTTGGCGACCCTGCCACCGCTCCCAAGCTCGACAGCGATGGCGACCAATGGCCGGATCTGCTGGAATACGCGCTCGGCCTCACCGTCGGCTATCCCAACGCGCCGATCTCGCAGAAGATGGCATTCCGCGACATGGGCGGCACCCGCTACTGGACCATGAGCATCCCGCGCGGGCCGGTGCCGGGCGATGCCTCGACAGCAGTCGATTTCAGCTCGGACCTCATCCACTGGGATTCCGGAGTGACCATCACCAACAGCCCGTTCCTCTTGGAAGTGCGAGACCCCTTCCCCGCCTCCGGCCAGCCGAAACGCTTCACCCGCATCCATGCCAACCGCTGAAGCAGGCCAGCCGCCCCCGCGAATCTCGGGGCTTTCCAGCGATTCGCCGCCATGGCAAGCTGCCGCCATGCGAATCCTCGTTGCCGAAGACGACGCCCGGCTGCGCAAGCATCTGGTGGCGGCGCTGCGGGAGGCCGGTCACGAAATCGATGAAACCGGCGACGGGCTGGAGGCCCTACGCTTGTTAGAGAGTCGTTCTTACGACGCCGGCGTGCTCGACATCACGATGCCGGGCATGGACGGCGTGAGCGTCGTTCGCGAGGCCCGGGCCGGAGGGTGCCGCGCGACATTGCTGTTGTCCACCGCCCGCGGCGAGCTTGGCGACAAGGTGGCCGGCCTCGATTCGGGTGCGGACGATTATCTCGTCAAACCATATTCCACCGAGGAACTGCTGGCCCGGCTGCGCGCGGCCGAGCGCAGGGCGAAACCGGAGACTTCGAATTTGCTGCGCGTGGCCGATCTTGAGATTGATCTGATCAAACGCACCGCCCATCGCGGCGGCAGGCAAATCCTCCTCACCAACCGCGAATTCGCACTTTTGGAAGCGCTGGCCACCGCCTCGCCACGGCCGGTGTCAAAGGCAAGCCTGGTCGAGCGCGTCTGGGATCAATACTTCGACCCGGGCTCCAACGTGGTGAATGTTTATGTGAACTACCTGCGGAGAAAAATCGATTCGCCCGGGCTCAAACCGCTGATTCACACCGAGCGCGGCGTGGGCTTCGCGCTCAAGGAGGAAACACCCGCCGAGCCATGAGTTTCCGTATTCGCATCGCCGCCTGGGTGGTCCTGTCCTGCACGCTGCTCATCGGGGTGATGATGTTCACCGCCTACCGTCAACTGGAGGAGGAACTGCGCGAAGGCCGCTGGGACCGCACCCACCCGAAGATTCCCGGCTGGGTGCTCCATAACAGCTACTCGGAGGAGGAAATCCAGGACATCCTCGGCGAGCTGTTGGAAACCTGGCTGTGGACCGCCGCGCCGCTGGTCTGCCTCTCGCTCGGCGCGGGACTTCTGCTCGCCCGCCGCTCACTGCGGCCCGTGCATGAGATCAACCGCCAGCTCGCCGACATGCGGGCGGATTCCCTTCGCGGCGGCATCACCATTCCCGAGGCGGACCCGATCATCGCCGATCTCGCCAACCACCTCAACGGCCTGCTGGACCGGGCGGGCACCGCCTATCAGGAAATGGCCGAGTTTTCCGCGAAAGTCGCCCATGAACTCCGGACGCCGCTCATGCTGCTGCGGCTGCGCGTGGAACACGCCCCGGCGGGGATTCCCCCGGCATTCCAGGAGGACTTGCAGGACGAACTCGCCCGGCTCTCGCGATTTGTCGAGCGGGCCCTGCTGGCGGCCAAGGCGGAACAAGGCGCGCTGGTCCCCGTCCCCTCGCCCTTCTCCCTATCCGATCTTGTCCGCGACGTGACCCAGGACTACCAGCTGCTAGCCACCGAGCGCTCGCTGGCAATGACGCTCGATCTGGCGGAAAACACCCGGATCGAGGCAGACCCCGACCTGCTGCGCCAGACACTCCACGGCCTGTTGGAAAACGCCGTGAGCTACGCGAAATCCAAGATCCGCGTGTCATGCCGCGCGGAGGACGACGGTCCGGTTTTGGAAATCCACAACGACGTGGACCCGGCGCCCACCGCCGCCGCCGGGCTCGGGCTCGGACTGCGCCTCATCCGCGGCATTTGCAACGCTTCCGGAATCGCCTTCGAGGTCCGCCAAAGCCCGCTTGATTTCAGCGCATCCATCCGGTTCAATCCGATGACAGGGCCGAAGTGAGCCCGCATTTCTCGTTAGACCAAACCACCCCGCCTGACAACTCCATGAAACCACAATTCATCAAACTCGCCGGCATCGCACTTGCCGCCACCGCCCTTTCCATCAGCCTCAGCTTCGCCGCACCTTACGCGGATGGATCGAAGGTCGAGCCTTTCACGGCCAAGGACCAAAACGACAACGCCTTCACCTTCAAGCCAGCAGACACCCGCTTCCTGCTCGTCAGCCACGACATGGAAACCGGCAAGAAAGCCAACGCCGTGCTCTCCCCGCTCGGCATGGAATTCCTCGGATCGAAGAAGGCCGTTTACATGGCTAACATCTTTGGCATGCCCGGCATCGGCCGCATGTTCGCCATCCCCAAGATGAAGAAATACAGCCACCGTATCATCCTCGCCGACGACGCCGCGCTGATCGCCCATTTCCCCGTGCAGACCGGGAAAGTCACGGTTCTCACGCTTTCTAGCGGCAAGGTCGCATCCATCGCTTACTGGACCCCGGGCGCGGAGAGTTTGGACGGCTATTTGAAATGAGCATCCAGCCGCCTCATCCTCGGCGACTGCTTTCTGGCGTTCCTCGGGGCTGCTGCGAACGCCTGCTACATGATCCGTCGCGGCCTGCTATGCCGGTGGCGACTTGTCCTGATCGCTCTACAAGCACCTCGTTTTGGAAAAGCGGTGTAACCGAGCTGCCAGTCATTAGTCCGTCCGCCGTATTTCCCACCGGTGACCCACTGCCGCGACCTCGAAGACGTCCCCCGGCAGGGACTTTTCCCGCAGCGCCTTTTCTAGCAAAAGCGGCGGCTCGCCGAGCGGCTCGTCCGTCAGTTGAAAGGTTCCCCAATGCATCGCCACCGCGCGGCGGCAGCGGGTCTCCAAGAAAGCCTCCACCGCTTCCTTCGGATTCAAATGCATCGCCCGCATGATTCGCCGCGGCAGATAGGCGCCGATCGGGATCATCCCGAAATCGATAGGCCCGTAGCGTCCGCCGATTTCCGAAAAAGCCGGACAGTAGCCGCTGTCGCCCGCGTGCCAGAGCTTACAATCAGCTCCTTCGACTAACCAACCACACCAATGCCCGCGGTTCCGATCAAACAAACTTCTCGCCGTGAAATGCTGGGCCGAAGTCGCGGTGACCCGGATGCCGGGGAAAATCTCCGCACCCACATGCCACGCAAGCTCACTAACATCGGCAAAGCCCATGCGCCGCAACCAAGCCGCGTGCCCCTCCGCGATGATGATCTTTGTGCCCTTTCCGATGCGCCGCAGCGTCGGCAAATCGAGATGATCGTAATGCCCATGGGTGAGTAAAATCGCATCGATCCTCGGCAAGTCGCCGATCGCGCACGGCGGCGGCACCTTCCGCCGCAAACTCGGGAACGGCAGCGGCGAGCAGTAGTTAGAAAACACCGGATCGACCAGCAGCGAGCACCCGCCGCCCTGCAGTAAAAACGACGCATGCCCCAGCCAAGTCACTCGCCAGCCGGCTTCCGGCGGACTGGCGATTTCCTCCCGCGACACCGCGCGCCAAGCGGCCGGCGTCTGCGGCGCATCCGGCAGCTCGGGCGTTTCCTGCGGCCCCCATCTCAACTTCCACCGCAGGATTTCGATCAAACGATGGGCCTCATGCGGCCACGGATTCTTAAAAATTGTCATGCGCCACACAGCTTAAGACGCCGATCGGGGAGGACAAGAAAGCCTATTTGGGCAACAGCGCGACCAACTCGTCATGCGGGCGGGCGATGACGTGTGCGGCGATGACTTTGCCGAGCGAGCCGACCGCTTGTTTACCCGCCTCGATGGCGGCGGATACGGCGGCGACGTCGCCGCTGACGATGACGGTCACGTAGGCTGCGCCGATTTTTTCCTTACCCACGAGTTTCACGTCCGCCGCCTTGAGCATGGCGTCGGTGGCTTCGAGGATGGCGGTGAGGCCCTGGGTTTCAAGGATGCCGATGGCTTGTGGTTTCATGTTTTTGGTAGAGTCGGGGTTGGCTGGATGGTCGGTGGGCAGGAGTTGGTCACGGCCGCCGTAGAGCGGGTTGTTTGCATTCGGGAAATGAATCATCGGGTCGAATCCCTCGGCCGGGCGGGCGATGGTCCCGGTGACGATGGATGCGCCGAGCTGCGGGGCGAGTCTCTCCGCGGCATCGAGCGCGGCGCGGACCTGGGCGATGTCGCCGGAGAGGCGGATGAGCAGGTTTTCGTTGCCGGTGCCCTCGAACCCGAGGATGTGGACATCCGCCGCGGTGGCCGCCTCGTGGGCGAGCATGGCGGAAATGCTGAGGAAGGGAGCTTCGATGAATCCGAGCGCTTGCATGATCGGTTAGCGGGATTGGGCGGCCTGCACCCCTTGGATCACGGCCTGGACGATGGCGTCGATGTCCATGGCTGACGGAGCCTTGGGCGGGCAGCTGATTTTGCACTCGCTAGCAGCCTCCTCGAAGCCGCAGCCGGCGAGCACGCAGGCGAGCTTGGAGCGCATCTCGGCGATGAGTCCTTGTTCGGCGGGTGAAAGCGGGAATCGGGCGTTCCCGGCCTTGAAGCCGCGGAGTTCGTATCCGGTGCGGAAGCCTTCGGGGAAATTCGGCGCGCCGACCATCAGCGAGAACAGGTCGAGAAGCTCGAACTGGATTTGCTTCGCCTTCTCCCAGTTTCCGGCACGGGCGGCGTGATAGAGGCTCATCACCACCTCGGGCACGACGCCGGCGCTGGAGAGCGTGCCGCCGTCGGCCCCCATGAAGAGGCCGGTGCAGAGCAGTTCCTCCCAGCCGATGAGCACCGAGAAATCCGGGCGCTGGCGCTTGATGGTGTGCAGTGTCTGTTGGAAGCGGCCCATGTCCTTGGACGTGTCCTTGGTGCCGACGATGCGCGGGCAATCCATGGCGAGGCGCTCCAGTACGGGCAGCGAGATTTCGTTGGCGAAGACCGGGATGTTATACACCACGATGTCGATCGGCGACTTGGCGGCCAGTTCGCGGAAGTAGGCCTCGATGCTCTCCTGGGTGAGTTTGTAATAATACGGGCCGGTGATGGATACCGCGCGGCAGCCGAGATCGGCGCAGTAGTTGCACATTTCCAAAACCAACTCGATGTTCGCTTCTGCGGCACCGGCGAGGATTGGGCGGCCGTTTGCCTCCTCGCTGACGATGCGCACCACGGTCCGGCGTTCCTCGTAGCTGAGGCGGATGAACTCGCCCATACTGCCGTTCGGATAGAATCCGGTGACGCCCTTGTCTCCCACCCAGCGGATGATGTGGCGGAGTTCGTCCTCATCGATGCGCCCCTTGGCGTCGTAGGGAACAATGTTGGGGACAAAAATGCCGTTGATGGTGGATTGTGACGAAGACATCGGCGGGAAGGTTGAAGTGTTGAGAGGATTCGGGCAAGCGGCTTAAGACAGTGAATTTCGTGGGATCACGGGGCGTCGATCCCCGCCGGGAGCGTGATGTCCTTGCTCCTTTCCCGGGGAAAAACCTCGAGTTTTTCGATTTTCCCGCCGCGATAAATGACTTCGACGGTGGTCTGGCGCGGCGCGTGGAGTTTGAAGGAAACATCCCAATCCTTCGGCCACGCGGGCAGGAGCAGAATCTTGTCGCCGGAATGCTGGAGCAGCATGTAGTTGATGGATGCCATCAGGTTGCCGCCGTGGCATTGGTCGGGCGACCAATCGAAGTTCGGCCCCCAGGTGGCGGGCCAGCGGTAGGCGGCGTTGGAGTTGGCCAACTTCACTTTCATGATGCGAGCGGCCTCATCGGTCAGCCCCAGCAGCGCGGCGGCATTGCTGTCATAACCCCAGCCGACATCGTTGTGGTCGCCACGCAGTTGATAGGCATTGCGAGCCTCTTCCAACATCGGGCGCTCCAGACCGAAGACGCGGAACGGCCAGATCGGGAACAATTCGGGATTCTCACAATTGGAGCGCTGCGGATTGTATTTCTGCGCCACCGCGATGCGGCGCACGGTTTTGCCGTCGAGTTGTGCGTCCTCGATCGGGATCACCGGCGCGGCCGCTTTCATGTGGGTGAAAAATTTCCGCTGTTCTGGCGATGTCAGAGTTTCCGGCAGCGCACAGAGGCGTGCGCTCACATCGTTGAGACCCGCCAGGCTAGGGGTGTCATTGATCACATCATACCAATAAGTTTCCACGGACTGGGTGGGATCGATGACGATGCGGCCCTCGGCGTCCTTGCGGAAGCGGGTGTCGAAGTAGTTCAACACGGAGGTCGCCATCGGCAGCAAACGCTTCTGGAGGAAGACCTGGTCCCCGGTGTGATCGTAGTAATCGAGCATCAGCCCCGTCAATTCGAGTCCTTGGTTCCAGACGTAGCGCACCCACATATTCACCATTTCTCCGGGTTTCTTGCCGGTGCGGTCCCAGCCGTAGTCGCGGTTGGCGTAGGTGCCCCAGATGGTCATGGTCTCCGTGAAATAGCAGCCCTCGGCCTTGAAGTAGAGTTTCGCCCGCGCCTCGGCATAAGGGCGGATGCGCTCGAAGGTGTCGAACAGCGGCATCATCAGATCGAAGTCCCCGGCAGCCTGCATCGCGTGATAGGGCATTCTGACATTCTGCCACCAGTGGCAATCGCCCCAGCGCCGCCAGTCGGGATTGCCCTCACGTCCGAGATAGGTGGGCTCGACGGTGAAGATGCTGCCGTTGAATTTGATCGGATAGATCGAGCGTCCGGCGCAGGCCTGCATGTAGCGCTGGAGCGTGTGCGCCTTGCCCACGGTCATGTTATCGGGCGTAGCCTTGGACTGCGCCGAAGCCACTGGCGTGCCATCGACATAGAGTATCATCGCTGTGGTTTTCGGATCCAATGTGGCAGCAACATGTTGCCATTGGCCGGGTTTGATCACGTTCTGCGGCGAGGTGATGAGAGCGGGGCCTGCGATCAAACGGAGTGCTCCTTCGGGTTGGATGTCGAACAGGAACCCGTCGTTCACGCCCACCGTGAGCTTGTCGAGGATACGGGCGGCAGCTCCCGAATCCGGCTTGATCCAACCTTCGATGCTGAGTCCGTTCTTGAATGAAGGAGCGTCGAGATTGCGGGTGGTTTCGGTCTGTGGCTCCGATTTTGCGAGTCCGGCGATTTTTTCCGGAGAGATCACTTCGCCTGTGAGATGGAGGGTGCCGATGCTGCCGGCGAAACGATTGGCGCCTTGCGAATCCACGCCGATCCTCACGGGGTGGGCATTTTCCGGAATGCCGATTCCGGTGACCGGGGAAGATCCGGTATCGACATAAGAGCGATCCCAAAACTTCTGCCATGAGGCGGAGGTGCGGGCCAGGGCGGCCTGTCCATCCGCCGCAGCATTTGCGATGGATTCGGCGGATTTCAGCCATGCCTCTGCCGTGGGAGTCTGCTCGCAGGGGCTGGCCACGCGCAGGTGGAAGTCACCGACGGGCTGCGGAGTGACGAGGGTGCGATCATCAGTGGATTCGAAACCGGTTCCGGTGACCCAGCCGCCGAAGGTCCGGTGAATCAGCGGGTCTTTCAGTGTATCGCGGATGGATTCCAGCGATTGGACGCGGATGGTTTCCTCAAAGGCGAAAGAGTTTTCGTTGCGGTGATACCAGCTGACGGAGTGTTTTGCCGCTTTGGGAAAGATGTCGGCTGCCTGCAGCGGTTTGTTGGCTGCCTGAGCCATGGTCCATGATGAATCATCGGATACCGCCTGGGGTTCCGTGCGCCAGCTTTCCACTTTGGCCGTAACGGTGACCGGCTGCGTGGATTTTCCTAGCAGATGAACGACCGGAGATGCGGAATCGACAAACACCTGGAGGCTGACCTGTTTGTCCGGAGGGCCGGCGGTGATTTCGCAAGCTCCATCGCGCAATTTCAGATGCTGGCGGAAGGGCGCGCCGGCGGCGAAGGGGTTTGGTGAAAGCGAAACCCGCACGGCACCCACTTTGCAGAGTTGGGAAACCGCGCTGAGGGTGTCGTTGCGGCCGAGATAGAAAAGTAGGTCGCCGTTTTCCTCGACCCAGAGATTGATTCCGAGCTCGCCATTACCAATTGGCATGGAGTCGGCGGCGTTCTTGCCGGGGGTGTTCCAGATGACGTCATGGGAGGAAATCGCGCCTGGGTCGTCCGCCTTCACGGCGGCGACCGTGACAAGCGGGAAGAGGAGACAGAGGAGTTTGTTGGTGATGGTTGTCATGAGTTTGCGTCGCTTATGTTTGATGAGCTATTG
>CAMCCX010000021.1 GCA_945873305.1 Akkermansia muciniphila | reverse complement strand
CTTGATGTCCTCGAGCTTCGGGCTCTTGGCGAGCATGTCCACCATCCGCACGACCACCAGCGCGGCTTCCTGGGCGATGGCCATTTGCGGCGCGAAATCCTCGGGCTTCATCAAGTGATGGACGATTTCGTAGCGCTCGCCGAATTTCTCGACGGTCTTGGGAATCCGGTAAAGCGCCTTGGAGAGCGCCTCGATGTCCTCGCGGTCGAGCGCGGTGATGAAGACCTTGACCAGCTCCTCGCTGATGATTTCCGAGTTCCTTTTCTCGTTGCGGCGGGCCACGGCGAGCTCGGCGAGCGAGACGTTTCCGTTTGATTCCTTCAACAGCCGGGCGAGGGCTTCGATGCTCTGGTGCGCCGATTTGGCGCTGGAGGCAAGGAGTTCAAAGAACCGGTCCGACTTTCCAAACAGCTTCGCGAGTGAGATCACGGAGGGAAGGTGACAATTTCGTCACACCCCGACAAGCGGAGTTTTCTGCTCAGGATTGGCGCACCATTTCGCTTGCCACCGCATGGGGGAAGCCTCAGAAAAGCGCTCCGCCCATACCGGGGTCGCGCACATTCTGTTGCTCCGCCCGGGATGGCGGCCCAATCCTCAATCGCGCGCTCAAATGGAAAGCATCTCATCCCGTATTGCCAAGGTTTCCCCGTCACTCACGCTTGCCGTCACCGCACAGGCCAAAGCGATGATCGCCAAGGGCGAAGAAGTTTACGCGCTCGCCGGTGGTGAGCCGGAAGTCGATACCCCGCAGTTCATCAAGGACGCGGCCATCGAAGCCCTCCAAGCCGGCAAGACCAAATACACTCCGGCCGGCGGCATCCCCGAACTCCGCGCCGCGCTTTCCAACAAGTTCAAGGTCGACAACAACCTCGACTACGCGCCGAGCCAGATCTGCGTCACCGGCGGCGCCAAAATGGCCTGCTACAATGCCATTCTCGCCGTGATCGAGGAAGGCGACGAGGTCATCATCCCGTCTCCATTCTGGGTTTCCTACCCGGAAATGGTCCGTCTCGCGGGCGGCGTCCCCGTCATCGTCGAGACCAAGGAATCGACCGGTTGGAAAATGACTCCCGAGCAATTCGAGGAAGCGATGACCCCGGCCACCAAGATGGTCATCATCAACACTCCCGGCAACCCGACCGGCGCCATCTACACCGCCGACGAACTTCGCGCCCTCGGTGAAATCGCCCTCGGCGAGGACATCGTCATTCTGTCCGACGAAATTTACGAAAAGCTCGTTTACGGCGAAGCGAAGCACGTTTCCATCGCCTCGCTCAGCAAGGAACTTTACGACCTGACCATCACCGTCAACGGCTTCTCCAAGGCCTACTCGATGACCGGCTGGCGCCTCGGCTACACCGCCGCGCCGAAAGCGTTGGCGGACGCGATCGAGAAGATCCAGAACCACACCACCTCCAACGCCAACAGCTTCGCCCAATACGGCGCGCTTGCGGCCCTTGAAGGCGACCAGAGCTTCATCGAAGACCTTCGCGGCGAATACGACGTCAAGCGCCAGTTCATGTTCGCCCGCCTCAAGGCGATCAACAACATCCGCGTGGTCGAGCCGCTCGGCGCGTTCTACTTCTTCGTTTACACCGGCAACACCGGCCTGAAATCGATGAACCTCTGCGACAAGCTGCTTTCCCGCTACAAGGTCGCCGCCGTTCCCGGCATCGCCTTCGGCTACGACGAGGGCATCCGCCTGAGCTACTGCACCACGCTGGACATCCTCAACGAAGGACTCACCCGCTTCGAGCAGTTCTGCCGCGAGCATTGAGTTGTCGCGTCGGTCTGCGACCGTCGTTCTTCCCGTTTCCCAATCCGCCGCCGGGTCCGTCCCGCCGGCGGATTTTTTATTCAAAGTGGGAAATTGAAACCGCGAATGAACCCGCCGCCCCGCCGCTTGATCTCCCACACCAAGGAGCGGTGGTATCCGACCACCGGGCGCATGGAAAGCCAATGTCTAGCGACTCTCGCGTCTCATGGTCGCCTCATGCACTTGGGCGGACGGATTCCGCCCTTCCTTGCCCAGCCTCCGCCAGCATCCGTTGGCTGAATTGTCGTTCGGGTAACCCGACCGAGATTCTTCTCGTCAAACTCGGCAGACATCACCCATCCTCCGACGGAAGGAATTACAAAGTTAGGCCAGAAAATGAAGACTCTCGTCCGACTACTACTGGTGATTTCAACCGCCCTCACTTTGGTGCACGCGGAGGATGCGAATCTGCCGTCCAAAGGTTTGCGAGCGGAGTGGTCAGAACTACAAGAACTGAAGTTTTCGGACTGGAGCATCAAGAATTTCCTCGGATGGGATGTCCCATTCGACGGCGGATCGAAGGTCTTTTTCTTCGAGTCTGATGGAGGCGAGAGATTCGATCTCATGGTAGCCAATCCTGCCTACTGGACTGCGCAGGACAAGAAGGAGCGCCGCCAAGTCTTTATCGTCATCCACAAGAATCGATTTTACCGCGTCGAACCGAAAAGCGATGAGGAGAAGAACATGATAGGGAAGCTCACCAAAGCAGCAGGGCAGCTTTCAGGTGAGGGCAAGAAGGATCCTAAACTGCTCACAAGTCTCGCGGAGCGTCTGGAGTCCCGAGAGCCGATCTTTAATCCCAAGGGCTAATAATCCGCGCCTGTTTTGGTGGCAGTCCTGGCTAACGAACATACGGTCAAACTAGCAGGAGACAGGGGAGGGAGGCGGCTGTTGATTCGCGCGGGTGCTCCCCAAAGACATGACCGTGCCGGCGTTGACGGATCGGGTGAAGAAGGTTGCGGTTGTTGCGGGCGGCGCTTATCACGAGCGGGTGATTTTCGGGCGCTTGCGGTTGTGGATGGATCCGGTGAAACGCTCCGGACCGGAGGCGATGGCGGTGGACGAGTGGCTGCTGGAGACGGCGGAAACGCCGGTGCTGCGGGTTTACGGCTGGCTGGGAGAGTGGGGGAGCGTCGGGTATTTCGGCAATCTGGCGGAGGCGCGGGCGGCGTTTCCCGGAGTCGGGTGGGTGCGGCGCTGGACCGGCGGCGGCACGGTGGATCACCGGGCGGACTGGACTTACACGGTGGTGGCCCCGGCGGGAGAAGCGCTGGTTAAAGCGCGTGGCGCGGAGAGTTACCGGATCCTGCATGGGGCGCTTGCGGAGGCGCTGGCAGGCGGGGGGATCGACGCCCGCCTCAGCTCGGGTGCCGCGGAAACCGGGGCGGCCGCTTGTTTTGAAAACCCCGTCAGCCATGACATCGTCGATGCCGCGGGCCGGAAAATAGCCGGTGCGGGGCAGCGACGGACCAAGCACGGATTGCTGCACCAAGGCTCGGTGGCGGCGGCTTGCGATGCGATGCGCCTGGCTGCCAGTTTGGCACAAAACTGGGAGACGCATGAATTCCATCCGCCGGCAGACGTGATTTCCGCGAAGGTGCGCGGGCGGTACGCGCTGGCCGCGTGGACCGCCCGGCGCTGAGACCGGCGGGTCACGCCCGCCGCAGCGTCAGTGGATTATTTCCGCCGGGACGTTCACCCGCAGGGGAAACCAGTTGCACCGCCTCCAGCCGGTTGGTCGCGGCCACGATTTCATCCAGCAGAAGGATTGAGGATGACTGTCATTTTCACGGACTCCATTTTTCGGCGACCATCCGCTCAATCCATGGAACGGGTGTCGCGCCGGGGAGGAGCGGTTTCCAGACGAGCTCTAGAGTCACGGGTGCCCGCCGGTTTTCGACCAGCGGCTGGAGCGTCGCCGCGACTGCGGCGTTGGCGGCGGCGATGAGAGGCTGCGGATGGTCCCGATGCTCGATTTGGAAGAACCGGATCGGATCCGGGGTGCCCGGCTGGCGGGCGGTTTCCGCCGCTTGCCGAATGAATACGCGCAGCGTCTGGGGGGCTGCGGGCTGGCTGTCGATGAATTCGCTCCAGTCCATGGTTCCGTAACAGGTCAGGCTTTCCCAATCGACCGCGAAGCGGTGGCCATCCCACACGACCGCGACGAAGTAGCGCGGGCCGGAGAATGGCTCGACTTCAAACAGCACCATCGGCGTTTCACCGAGTCTGGCGGAATGGCCTGGTGAGGCCCGCCCGAGCGTGGGAAACGGGTGGCCGCGGCGTGCGTGGAAGTCTTCCATCATTGGCCTGACGCGCGCGCCGTCGCGGACGAGCGAGGTCTTGGCGGCGAGATCGGGCGCTTCAAAAAACGCTTCTAACGCGGCCAGCGCGGCGGGTTCCATCCGTGCGGGTGGAGTGCTGACTGGTTTGGGAATGGCGGGTTCCGCCTTGGGTTTCCGGTGGATCAATCCCTCGCCGATCAGCAGGGTGAGCGTAATGGCGAGTGCCGAGAGTAGCAGGATTCCGATGATGAGCTTTTCCAGCCCGATGCTCCGGCGTTGGGCCGGATCGATTTGATTTCCGAGTCCCATTCGCCTGTGGTTTCAGCGGCGGCGCCGAGTCATCACGAACAGGAGGCTGAGGGAACCTAGCAGAGCCGACGATGGCTCGGGAACGAGATTCCAGCCGATGACGTCGAAGGCGACCAGATCGAGCGTGGACGGGGTGTTGATTTGGCCGGCGGGGTTGGCGGTCGGGTCCATGATGCCGAGGCCGAGATTGTCCTTCCAGTGGCTGGCTTGCCGGCCGTCTCCGTAGATGGAGCCGGTGGAGAAGTTGCCGAGATTGGTGGTGCCGCCATCCAGGGAAAAATACGCGGCGTCGCCCGCCGCGAGATTCAGGGTTCCGGGGGCGCTGAAGCGAAAGAAATCAAGGGCGGAGTAAATCGCGTAGCTATCCAAATTCGTCGGGTTTCCGATATAACCATCCACGATGTCGACGCCGCTGACAAAGCCGAGGGCATGGCCGATCTCGTGGATGGCGACGCCGACAAAATCCTGCAGGCCGGCCCCGACGCCGTTGCTCTGATCGAAGTCCCAGGAAAACGACGAGCTGAATGTGATCGAGGCATCGGCGGCGAGTGGATTCGGCGCGATCCAACCGAGCGCTTTCGCGTTGGCGGTGTTGAGATCGAGGAATCGGTTGTTGCCGGAATCGTCGTTGTCGAGAGTGACTGCGGAGCTTCCCGTCTCGGAGTTCACTTGAGTAAGAAAACTGATACCTCCGAGACCGGAAAGCGTTGGCAGGTTGCCAATCGCGAGCATGTCGTTAGTAGAAGTCGCGTCTCCGATCAGAGCGGCACGGACGTCTGCAACACTGAAAACCGCGCTGGTAGAGCCCGCGCTGCCCAGGATTCCGGGGCCCAAAGCGCTGAAGCCCACATCGATATTGACGGTGACGTTGTCGGTGAGCTTGGACTGCCAATAGTTCGCCGCGGCCTGAAAGCCCGCCAAGGCATTGGGATCCATGCCGCCGGCGGGATTCAGCGAGACCACCAAGGCTTCGGATGAGGCAAGCCAGGCCAATTGCAAGCTCGCGACTTGGACAAGTGGTTTCATGTCGCGGAAACTGTGCAAACCGATATCCGGCGTCAATACTCATTGCAGGGCCGCCTGCCGCTTGCTTTGAAAACCCCGTCAGCCATGACATCGTCGATGCCGCGGGCCGGAAAATAGCCGGTGCGGGGCAGCGACGGATCAAGCACGGATTGTTACATCAAGGCTCGGTGGCGGCGGCTTGCGGTCCGGCGCGCCTGGCTGCGAGTCTGGCGGGTCACGCCCGCCGCAGCGTGAGGTGGATGATCTCCGCCGGAGCGTTCACCCGCACGGGAAACCAATTGCCCGTGCCGTTGCTGACCACCATCGCGCGTCCGGCTTTTTGATAGAGTCCGGACCAATAACGGAACATCGCCGAGCCCGCGCCGAGTTCGGGCGTGAGCATCAATTGCCCGCCGTGAGTGTGGCCCGCCAAGGTCAGCGGGATTCCGAGCTCGGCCGCGCGCTCGAAGGCGTGCGGATGGTGCGCCAGCAGGATCGGGAACGCGTCCGGGTCGCGCAGGCCGGCCACGGCTTCCACGCTCAGGGCCATTTCCTGCTCACTGCGATTCCAAATAATCCCGAGAATCTGCACCGCCTCGCCCCGCACTTCCACCGTCGCCGCCTGGTTCCGGAGCAGCGCGATGCCGCCGTCCCGCAGGCCTCTCACAAATTCCCTCGGATCGTCGAACAGGTCGTGGTTTCCCTCCACCACGAACACGCCCGACTTCGCCCGCATCTGTTGGAGCATTCGCACGCCGTCGGGCAGGTCGCGGATCGTGTTGTCGATCAAGTCGCCGGTGAACAGGACCAAATCCGCCTCCAGTCGGTTGGTCGCGGCCACGATTTCATCCAGCACCCGGCCGCGGGTGAACTTGCCGACGTGGGTGTCCGTCACGTGCGCGATCCGCATGCCGTCGAGCGCTTGCGGCAAATCCTTGAGCGAAACCGTCAGTTCCCGGATCCGAAACCGCGTCATTTGCGGAATCCCGTAAGCCGTCGTGCCGAAGGTCGCCATCACCGGCATGCTCACCGCCGCCGCGCCGAGCCACTCGCGCCGCGTCCAGTTCCGGCCCGTCGTCACGGCCGCGGGATTTTTCCGGGTCAAGCGCCGCCCGAGCGACCACAGCGACCAACCCATCATGCTCGGCAAGCCCAGCATCGGCAGGAAAATCAAGCCCCACAGCAGGACCAGCGAGTAAAGCGGTGCGGGGATCGGCATCGTCACGACGTCCCGCCGCGCGCAAATCACCCACACAAAGCCGCCCAAAACCAGCAGCACCGCAACGGACAAAGCCAGTCTGGCAGCGCGGCCCGCGCCCAAGCGCTGCAAGCGCCGATCCGCCCAGATCCACCACGCCAGCGACAGCAGCGGGATTCCAAAAATGATGAAGAAAACGACAGGCATGGAATGCAGCCCGCCGGGCGGGACACCTGATTTTGAGGCGGAATCCGCCAAGCGCAACGGGAAAAAATCCGCGCCGACCTCTCGGAC
This sequence comes from Akkermansia muciniphila, assembly GCA_945873305.1. Taxonomy (GTDB): domain Bacteria; phylum Verrucomicrobiota; class Verrucomicrobiia; order Verrucomicrobiales; family Akkermansiaceae; genus Luteolibacter; species Luteolibacter muciniphilus_D. The sequence continues at coordinate 31,162 of CAMCCX010000021.1, read as the reverse complement.
CCGTTGGCGCGTTTTTCGTTTTTTGAATAGCGAAGCATCTTTCGCCGAGCTTCCGGGCAGGCTACTGTGACCCCTCTGGACGAATGACGTCCACGGACTTGCAGACCACTAACCAATACACACGACCATGAAATTCCATCAAATCATGCTCGCAGTCACTTTGACTGCCTCCGCCTTTGCCGGGACCGCTACCACCGAAACCCGCTCGCCACCTGCCAACCCGCCTGTCATGGGCGGCGACTGGTTTTTCGGTGTCAGCTACGGTCGTCTCAGCGAGGTCGGCGGCACCATCGGTGACGGTTTCTCCATCGGTGAGGACGCGGATTCCAGCGACTTCGATTTTGATGGGTTCGACTTCGACATGTACTCGCTGCATCTGGGTCGAAATTTCGGGGATGGCTTTTACGGCTTCAACACCACCGCCTACCTCGAAGTGGCTTACCTCGACGGCGACACGGACGTGAGCTTCGACGGCGATCCGCAAATCGCCGAGCTCCTCGGTGATCTCAATGCCGACATCGACATCGTCCCGGTGACCGTGAACTTGGGAATGGAGCGCAATCTGATCGGCGGCTTGGGACTCTATCTGGGCGCGGGCCTTGGATACGCCTTCACGGACTCGGATGTCCTGGATGTATCGGACACGGACGGCGGCTTCTACGCCCAAGCGTCGGCGGGCCTCGTCTATAACTTCACTGAGAAATTCGAGATGTTCGGCGGCGCCCGCTGGCTCTACCTCGACAGTCTGGATTTCGGCGATTCCTCACTCGAACTCGACGACGAGTTCGCTTGGGAAATCGGTGCCCGCGTGAATTTCTAATTCCCTGTTGCTCAGGTTTTCAACCGCTTGGCCGTCCGGATCGCTCCGGGCGGCCTTTTTCTTGGCACTCGCCCCACGGACGGTTGGCGCGGGTTCGAATAAAAAGTTTTGAAAAGCCACTCATTTGGACGTACCAAATTCCGCCGCGCCCCGGGAACTTGCTCATGAAAATCGCCCACCTTCTGCCTTTCGTCCTCACACTCGGTCTCACCGCTTGTGTCACCAGCCTGCCATCCGCGGAGGGCGAGCACCGCGCCGCCGCGGTCCACCTGAAGGCGGCTTCCCAAAAGACGCTCCCCGCCGCGGAACGCGCCGCTCTCTATCTGGAATCCGCCCGTGAAGCGAGTGCCCTGCTGGCTTCCCCGACCTCCGGCGAGGCCGCCCGGCAAATTTATAACAAAGCGGCGGCGGACCTCACCATCCTGCTGCGCGAGTCCGACGGCGGCCGGAATTGGAACCGTCCCCAGACCATCGCCGCCGGCGGCGGCGCTTATTCCCTCCGCTTCGCCGGACCCAGGCGCGATGGCGTGTGGGATCCCGCTTACTTCACTTCCTTCACTGCCGCCGCCGAGGTTGCGCAGAAAAACCTGCATCGCCGGAATCTCCAGTCCGGCATCGGCGGCGCGCTCGTCGGAGTTCGCAAGGCCGATCCGCTGGAGCACTTCTCGCCGTTGGTCGGCGTGACCGCACCGGTCACCGCCACCCTCGAATTCAAAGGCCGCGACGTGACCTTGACGCTCATCGATCCCACGGAGAAACCGAAGTTTCCAATCTCCGGCGTGACGCGCACCTTGGAGGCCGATTTCTCCGCGCCGCTGGCCTATTACCCGCAGCGATCGGAATACTGGAACGGCATCATGGGCGCGATCCGCGTGGACAAATACATGAAAACCACCGGCCTCTACATGCTCCAGCCCTATGATCCGGACCGCATCCCGCTGATCTTCGTACACGGCCTTATTTCCACCCCGCGGATGTGGCGCAACGTGATCAACGAGCTCGAAACCGACCCCGAACTGCGCGGCCGCTACCAGTGCTGGGTTTTCGGTTACCCCACCGGCAATCCGCCGGCCTACTCGGCGATGCGGTTTCGCGAGGAGCTCGCGAAAGTCCGCGAACTCTATCCAAACTGCCCGGATTACGTGCTCGTCGGCCACAGCATGGGCGGGCTCGTTTCCCGCATGCAGGCCGCCACCGTGACCCGCGAGTCGTGGAATATCCTCGGTGAGGACAACGCCGCGAAATTCTTCGCCAATGTCAAAAAGGGCGACGTGATCGACCGTTCCACCGTCTTCCAAGCGAACCCGAAAGTGGACCGCATCATTTTCATCTGCACGCCCCACCGCGGCAGTGAGCTGGCCCTCGGCAAAGTCGGGGAAATCGGCATGCGCTTGATCTCGCTGCCCCTCGATCTCACCTCCACCCTCACCAGCTCGATGGGGGCGATAGGCGTTCTCACCGGCGAACCCGGCCGCATGCCTACCAGCGTGACCGGACTTTCGCCGAAGAATCCCACCCTCAAAATCCTCGACTCGATTCCCATCCAAGCCAACTACCACACCATCGCCGGCGACGAGGGCAAGGGCAACACGCCGAACAGTTCCGACGGCATCGTGCCTTACTGGAGTTCTCATCTCAAAGGCGGGAAGTCCGAGAAAATCGTGCCCGGCCCCCACGGCGCCTGCGAACTCCCGGAAACCCTCGACGAACTCCGCCGCATTCTCCACCTCCATCTCCACCAAAACTAACCATCATGAACCCCCGCCTCATCGCCCTCTGCATCGCTTCCGCCGCCGTCGCCGCCCTTCCTAGCTGCACCACCGATCCCATCACCCAGGCGAACGCCGCCACTTCCAGCGCCTCCAAGATTTCCCGCGACTCCCGTGCCGCGCTGAAATCCCTCTACGCCCAAAACCCGGCCGCCCGAGCCATCGGCAAGCAGGCCAAGGGCGTGCTCGTGTTTCCATCCGTCGTCAAAGGCGGGCTCATCGTCGGCGCCCAGGCCGGCAATGGCGCGATGATCCGCGACACCGGCGAAATCAGCGGTTTCTACCAAACAACCGCCGCGTCTTACGGCCTTCAGGCCGGCGTGCAGGAATTCGGCTACGCCCTGTTTTTCATGAATGACGCCGCCTATCGCAGCATCAACCGCAGCGGCGGTTGGGAAATCGGCAGCAGCCCGAGCCTCGTCATCGTCGACAAGGGAATGGCCACCTCGCTCACCACCACCACGCTCGACAAGAACATGTATGCCTTCTTCTTCGACCAGCGCGGCCTGATGGGCGGACTCGGCCTGCAAGGCTCGAAAATCACCCGCATCCGTCCGCAACCCTAATGCCCTGAAGAACGTGTCCCAGCTGTCTCAGCCGGGAGCGTCGCCTCAGGCCCCGGCCATCCCCGGGTTAAACGGCTGTAGCGCGGGCTTGTCCTTCTTCATCAGAGCCTTGCGCATCTTCGCCAGCGCCGAGTTCTGCAACTGCCGGATCCGCTCGCGGGACACTCCGAACTCGCGGCCCACGTCCTCCAATAGCATCGGCTTGAGCCCGCTGAGGCCGAACCGCTCGTCGATAATCCGCCGCTCGCGCTCGTTGAGGATGGAAAGCAGCCCGCCGATCTCGGCGTGCAGATTCTTGTCGGTGAGGAGTTCCAGCGGATCGGAGGCGGACTCGTCGCTGATGATTTCACCGTATTCGGTGGCTTCGCCTTCATTCACCGGCGCATCCAGCGAGGCCGGACGTTGCGCGGCTTGCTTGAGCATCGCGATCTTCTGGCGCGGCAGGCCGAGCTCCGAGGCCAGCTCGTCATCGGTCGGTTCGCGGCCGAGGGATTCGGCGAGGGTGGAGGAGATCCGCCGCATCCGGGCGATTTTGTCCACCATGTGGATCGGCAGGCGGATGGTCTTGGACTGGTTGGCCAGCGCGCGTTTGATCGATTGCTTGATCCACCATGCGCCGTAAGTCGAAAGTTTGCCGCCTTTTTCCGGGTCGAACCGCTCGACGGCGTTCATCAGGCCGATGTTGCCTTCCGAAACCAGATCGCTCAGCGACAAACCATAGCCGGAGTAATCGTGGGCGATCTTCACCACCAGCCGCAGGTTCGCCTTGATCATGTGGGTGCGGGCCTCGTCGTCCCCCATTTTGATCCGCTCGGCGAGGGCGTTTTCCTCCTCGACGGTGAGAAGCGGGGTCCTGGAAATTTCCCGCAAATAGAGTTTCATGCTGCTGTCAGAATCGTAAGCCATGGTGAGAATAGGTGAAAAACTTGGTATCTCTAGAGCAGGATTGCTGCCGCGCACGGATTTAGGTGAAAAAACCGGAAATTTTTTCGTCAGCGGGCGGACCGTGGCGGAATCCCGGCCGGAACGCCAGCCCGAATGACGTTCCGGCGCTTGCGCGGGCCAACGGGATGGCACAACCTCCGGCATGAGCGACGTGATGATTCAAACAACCGACCTTCACCGCAGCTACCGGATCGGGCGGAAATCCATCGAAGTGCTCCACGGGATCGACCTCCAAATCCACCGCGGCGAGAAGGTTTTCCTCTGCGGCCCCAGCGGCGCGGGTAAAACCACCCTGCTCTACACGCTCGCCGGACTCGAGCACCCGGAAAAAGGCAGCGTCCACATCGACGGCACCGACATCTACGCCCTCGGCCGCCGCGCCCAGGCAAGTTTCCGCAACCAGCGGATCGGCTACGTGTTCCAAAATTACCACCTCTTGCCGGAACTCACCGCGCTGGAAAACGTCGCCGTGCCCGGCGCGATTTCCGGCAAGGACAGCACCGAGCTCGCGCTCAAGGCGCTCGCCCGCGTCGGCCTCGCCGACCGCACCGACCACCTGCCGGCCGAGCTTTCCGGCGGCGAGCAGCAGCGCGTCGCCATCGCCCGCGCCATCGTCAACGAGCCCAAAGTCCTCTTCGCCGACGAGCCGACGGGCAACCTCGACTCCCGCAACAGCGCGGAAATCATGGGCATCCTGCTCGACCTCGCCAGCGAGCACGGCGTCACCCTCGTGGTCGTCACCCATGATCAGAATTTAGCCAAAATCGGCGACCGCACGCTCATCATCAAGGACGGCGCGATCCACGAACCCATGGAGCGGCGGTATCCGACCGCCGGGTCCATGGAAAGCCAATGAGCTGAGAGAATCGCTTTTCATTGCCCTCTCATGGACATGGGCGGTCGGATACCGCCCTTCCTTGAAGAGCCGCGGCTCAGTTCGCATTCCGCAGCGCTTCGAGCCGCCGGGCCAGCGGCGGATGCGAATAATCCAGCCAGACGCGCAGCGCGGCGGGAGACGGGTGGGAAAGGTGGTCGCTGGTCATTTTTTTCAACGCCTCGCCGAGCGCCGCGCCGTTACCGGTGACTTTGGCGGCGTAGGCGTCGGCCTCGAATTCGTGGCGGCGCGACCAGGCGTGGGCCAGCACGCCGAGCGCTTTGCTCACCGGCTCCAGCAGGATGCTGAAAAGCACCAGCCCGACGTGCGGGGAAATTTCCCTCACCCCGAACGCGTCGAATAACAGGCGGGCGAACTTGCCGTCCGGGTCGGTGGCGAGGCCGAGCAGATAGAAAATCACCGCCGTCTGGAGGATGCCCACGGCGAGCCGCTGCTTGATGTGGCCGCAGCGGAAATGGCCGATCTCATGGGCGAGCACGCCGAGCAGTTCCGGGGTGCTGCTTTTCTCGACGAGCGTGTCGAAGAGCGCGATTTTCTTGCGCTTGCCGAGGCCGGTGAAGAACGCGTTCGCCTTGGTCGAGCGCTTCGAGCCGTCCATCACGAACACGCCGGAGAGCGGGAAGCCGCATTTCACGCCGAGCGCTTCGATTTCCTGCTTCAGCTCGCCCTCGGGCATCGGCGTGAATTTGTTGAACAGCGGCATGATGAGCGACGGCGCGAGGTAGGTGAGGATCAGTTGGAAGCCGGTCAACACCGCCCATGCCCACAGCCAGGCGTTTTCGACGTTGCCGAAAATCCACAAAACCGCCGCCGCCAACGGCAGGCCGATGACCGCGCCGAGCACCAGGCCCTTGAGCCGGTCCAGGATGAAGGTGGCGGGCGTGGCGCGGTTGAAGCCGAATTTCTGCTCGATGACGAAGGTGTCATACACCGAAAACGGCAGTGAAATCACGCCCTGCCCGAGCATCAGCAGCGACAGGAAAATCAGGCCCGCCACCACCGTCGATGGTGCGAACGACCGCGCCAGCGCATCCAGCCAGCCGAAGCCGCCCATCGTCCAGAACACCAGCAGGACGACCAGCGAGACGGTGGATTGGAGGATGCCGAAGCGCGCGTTCGCCACCAGATAGGAACGCGCCTTGTCGAGTTTTTCGCCATCCATCAGGCCTTCCAGCACCTTTGGCACCGCATCGGGGAAGGCTTTCAAATTGAGCAGGGTCGCGGCGAACTCCAGCTTCCAAAGCATGAAAAGCCCCACCAGGATGATTATCGCCATGAAATTCCACTCGCTCATGGCGGTCATCATGCACGCGCTCCCGCCGCCCGCAAGAGCGGCGGTTTACAAGGAACCGCGGTATCTGACCGCCGAGCCCATGGAAAGCCAATGAGATGAGAGAATCGCTTTTCCTGGTCCCCCCAGGGGCAGGGCGATCAGATATCGCACCCTCCTTGGGTGCCTAATCCGCATGGGATTGAGCGTTGCCTTGAACGCCATCCGCGCCTAGCTTGCGCAAATCCCCATGGTGAGCCCTTCGTTTCTTTTTCGATTTTTCCTGGTCCTGTGTCTCGCGGCAGTGCCGGTCGGCGCCCAGAACCTGGTCCCGCCGAAACCCTCCGCCATGCCAGCCCCGGCCCCGATCACGGCCGAGGAGCCCGTCGCCCGCGGCGCCGCGGACGGAGCGATCAGCACCCGCAAGGACGCGCGCGCCATCACCCTGAGAATTCCCGCGCCGCGCGGCCAAATCGTGGACCGGGAGGGCGCGCCGATCGCCCAGAACCGAGTCGCCTATCAAATCGCCCTCCAGTTCCGGCAGTTTGAAAACGCCGACCGCGATTTCGTCATCAACTGGGCCCGCACCCGGCTCGACTCGCTCCAGCCCCTCGTCAAAAACCAAGTGACGAAGTCCGACGACGAAATCTTCGACCACTACCGCCACCGCCGCTGGCTGCCCTTGCTGGTCACCGGCCAGTTCGGCGAGATCGAGGCCCGCGACATCGAGACGAAACTCACGTCCGGGCTGGTCCTGCATCCGATCTATCAGCGTTTCTATCCGGAAGGCGGGCTCGCCTCGCACATCATCGGTTATTCCGGCAGCGTCGGCAAACTTCCCACCGGCCCGATCAATTTCAACGAGCCGCTGTGGGAGGAATCCGAAGGCCGCGCGGGCTTGGAAAAACTCTTCAACACCCAGCTCACGGGCGAGCCCGGCATGAAGCGGCTGCTCTTCGATGAGAGCGGGAACAAGTTGCTGGAGGAACAGGTCAGCCGCCCGCGGCCCGGCGGAACCCTCGTCACCACCCTCAACCTCAAGTGGCAGAAACGCGCCGAGGAAACCCTCCTCAAAGGCTGCCGCCGCGGCGCGTTCGTGGTGCTCGACGCGGTGACGGGCGAGGTGCTGGTGATGGCTTCGCGGCCGTCGTTTGATCTCAACCATTTCATCCCCGGCATCAACGAGACGGATTTCAAAGCGCTCGAAGCCGATCCCGCGCAACCGCTTTTCGGCCGCGCGTTCCAGTCCGCCTATCCGCCGGCCTCGTCCTTCAAGCCCATCGTCGCGCTCGCCGCGCTCAACAACGGCAAGGTCACGGAGACCTCGGAAATTTACTGTCCCGCCGCCCTCAACATCGGCAACGCCACGTTCAACAACTGGAATAAAACCCCCGAAGGCTCGATCAACGTGAAGCGCGCGCTCGCCCGCTCGTGCAACACCTGGTTCTATCAAGTCGGCATCGACGTGGGTCCCTCCGCCTTCCTCGGTCTTTCCCGCCGCCTCGGGTTCGGCGAGCGCAGCGGGCTGCCACTCATCGGCGAAAGCCCCGGCCTGGTCCCCAGCGACGAGTGGATGCTCAAGAACGAAAAGCGCCGGATCCTCAACGGCGACACGGCGAACCTATCCATCGGGCAGGGGAGTTTGTTAGCCTCGCCGCTGCAAGTCGCGCAGGCGATGGCGGGCATCGCCAACGGCGGCGCATTGCCGAAGCTCCAACTCATCCGCCAGACCCAGGACACCCGCGGCCGCGTGGTCCAGGCGGCGGTTCCCGAGCGCAAGACTTGGCTCGGGATCGATCAGAAAGCCGTGGAAATCGTCCGCCAGGGCATGAGCGACGTCGTCAACGGCGCTGGCGGCACCGGTCACGGCGCGGCCCTCAGCTACACCACGCTCTGCGGGAAAACCGGAACCGCCCAATGGGGGCCGCCGGTGAAGGAACAGCGCCTTGCCTGGTTCGCCGGATTTCTGCCACAGGACAATCCGCGCTACTCGTTCGCCGTGCTTTATGAAGGCCGCCCCGGCGAAACCGTCTCCGGCGGACGCATGGCCGCACCGATGGTCCGCAAGTTTTTCGAGGGCATCAAGGACGACATCAAGGACGACATCGCGCCGCCCAAGAAAGCCTTGATCGTGATGCCGGAAGGCGTGCCTGCTCCTGCCGGAGAGGCGCTGCCGAATGATCCCGACAACGCCACTCCACCCGCCGCGATCCCGGTGGAAGGTCCCCTCAAAGCCCTTCCCGTCGAGCGGCTCGATGCGGGCGGGGAAACAATTTCCGAAGGACTAACGGAGGAGCGCCCGCGCGCCATCCGCGCGATCCCGGTCGGTGAGGACGAGGTGATCGAAGAAGGTGTCGAAGAGCCTTGATGAAAGTGGCTGGAGCGTCTCGCTCCAGACCGTTGGCCGGGCGTCTCGCCCGGAGTCCAAATGCGGAGCTGTTGCTTCTATCACTCGATGTTCTGCACCTGCTCGCGGATTTTCTCCAGCTCGGTCTTCGCCTCGACGATGGTTTGCGCGATGGACGCGTCGTTCGCCTTGGAGCCGATGGTGTTGAACTCGCGGAAGAGTTCCTGACAGAGGAAATCCAGCGCGCGGCCGGGCGGTTCGGCGGCGTCGAGGTATTCGTGGAATTTCGCGAAGTGGGAGTCGAGCCGGGTGATTTCCTCGCTCACGTCGCAGCGGTCGGCGAACAGCGCGATTTCCTTGGCCACGCGCTCGTCGGCGGGATCGAGCTCGAGGCCGGCGTCGCGCAGGCGCTTGGCCAGCAGCTCGCGCTGGCGGACCGGGCGGCCGGGAGCCTCGGCGGCGATTTTCCGGGAAAAGGAAACCAGCGTGCCGAGGCGGGCGATGAAGTCCGCCTTGAGGTGCTCGCCCTCGCTGGAACGCATCGCGGCGAGCTGGGCGAGAGCGTCGGTTAGGGCGGGCTCGACGGCGTGCCACGCGGCTTCCGCATCGATCTCACCGCTGCCCATCGTGATCAGGCCGGGCTGGCGGAGGTAGTCGGCCGCGGCGGGAACCACCGGGTGGCCGATGGCCTCGCCCAAGGCGGTGAAGGCCGCGGCGAAGGCCTGCGCCAGCGCCGGATCGATGCGGAAATCCGCGATGGCGGTGTGGGCGCGCTCGAGATTGATAGAAACCTGGATGCGGCCGCGGGAAACCGTGGCGAGCACGGCCTGGCGGATGCGGGCGTCGAGCTCGTTGAGCTCGCGGGGCGCTTGCACGACGACTTCGGCCTGCTTGCGGTTGACGGCGCTGATTTCCACGGTGGCCTGCCACACGGCCGTCGCCGCCGAGCCGCGGCCGAATCCTGTCATTGAATGCATGGCCGGAGGATGAACATCGAACATCGAACGTCCAACATTGAACATCGAAGCGGGAAATTTTTCTTTCTTTCAACGTTCGATGTTGGACGTTCGATGTTCGATGTTCGACGCTCCCCGCATGGCGAAGGTGTTGGTAGGACTTTCCGGCGGAGTGGACAGCGCGGTGGCGGCGGCGCTGCTGGTGGAGCAGGGCCACGAGGTGGCCGCGGGCTACATGAAGAATTGGATCAACGACGAGGGGATTCCCGGCGATTGCCCGTGGGAGCAGGACATCGAGGACGCGCGCGCGGTGGCGAGTTCGTTAGGAATCGAGTTCCGCGTGATTGATCTAATCGACTCTTACCGCGACCGTATCGTGGAGTATCTCATCGAAGGTTACCGCTCCGGCATCACGCCGAACCCGGACGTCTGGTGCAACCGCGAGATGAAATTCGGCGTCTTTCTCGACTACGCGCTCGCCCAGGGATTCGAGCACGTCGCCACCGGTCACTACGCCCGGCGGAGGACTTTGAGCGACGGCTCGGCGGCGATTCTCCGCGGCGCGGATCCTAACAAGGATCAGAGTTATTTCCTCTCGCTGATGACCCGGCGCCAGGCCGCGCACGCGCTTTTCCCGACCGGGGAAATGCTCAAGCCGGAAGTCCGCGAAGTCGCCCGCCGCTTCAACCTGCCGGTGGCGGAGAAAAAGGACAGCCAGGGAATCTGCTTCCTCGGTCAGGTGAAAATGAGCGATTTCCTCCGCCACTACGTCGCCGACACGCCGGGCGAAATCGTCGATCTATCCGGCAAGGTGCTCGGCGAGCATCGCGGGCTGCACCTCTACACGCTCGGCCAGCGGAAAGGCCACGGCGTCGCCTCGCCGCGCGACGGCATGGCCTACGTCGTCGTCGGCAAGGACCCGGAAAAGAACCGCCTCATCGTCGGCTGGGACACCCAGGAATCCGCAGGCCTTTACGCCACCGAGTGCACCGTCGGCACGCTCACCGCGTTGAACGAGCCGTTCGATACCCGCCGCCTGATCGACGCCCAGCCGCGCTACCGCGCCAAAGCCGAGCCAGCCACGTTAGAACCGCTGGCAGGCGGGAAGATCCACCTGAAGTTCCAACGCCCGCAACGCGCCATCGCCCCCGGCCAGATCTGCGCGCTCTACGAAGGCGGCAGGCTGCTAGGCGGCGGGGTGTTCGAAAGCGTGAAGTGACAGATCGCTTGATCCGCGCTTGCGGGGCGGGCGGGGTTTGGTAGAAAAAGCCCGTGGCGCAGCAAAGTGATGTCCGGGAGGTTCTCCAGTATATTCCCCAATTCCGCGGGAAGATTTTTTTCGTGCTCATCGAGGCCGGGCTGTTGCCGGAGCCGGCGGTGGCGGAAACCCTGCTGGATCTCGCGGTCCTCGAAGACCTCGGCGTCAAGCTGGTGCTCGGCGTGCTCGGCGGCGATTTGAAGGATCTCTACGACTGGACGCTGGAGTGCGAAATCATGGCCGCGCGTGTTTCCCGGCCGATCACCGATCCACTGGCGGTGCGCGAGGTTCTGGAAATTCTCGGCCGCGGCCAGTCCGCGGTCATCGACGCCTCGGCGACCGGGCCGCTGGACATTCCCGTGGTGGACTTCGCCAAAGGGATCGGCGTGGCCAAGATCATCACGCTGCTAGAGGAGGCGATTCTCATCGACGGCGCGCCGGCCCACGCCATCCGCGCGGCGGATGCGGAGGCGCTGGCCAGCCGCACCGACGTCGCCGGAGCCGCGCTGCTGCGGGCGGCGGCTGCGGCTTGCAATCGCGGCGTGCCGCGGGTGCATGTCCTCAACGGCCGCCAGCAGGGCGTGCTGGTGGACGAGCTGTTCTCTAACGAAGGCGTCGGCACCATGGTCCACGCCGACAGCTACCGCTTGATCCGCAAGCTGCGCGAGGAGGATATCCCGGAGTTGCTAGGCATGATCGGTCGCTCGGTGCGCCGGACGAAACTGGTCGAGCGCACTTACGAAGACATCCAGTCGCGGATCGCAGATTTTTACGTGATGGCCATCGACGACAACGTCGTCGGCTGCGTGGCCTTGCACGAATATCCGGATGAGCACTGCGCGGAGGTGGCCTGTTTGTATGTGAAGCAGGCGCACGAGGGCCGGGGATACGGCATCGAGCTGGTGCGCCACGTGGAGGAGGTCGCGCGCGAGCGTGGAATCCCGCGGGTGTTCGCGCTGAGCAACCGGGCGGCGAATTTTTTCACCGGGAAGCTCGGCTACGACCCCGCCACGGTGGAGGATTTGCCGAAGTCGAGACGCGCGCAATTCGAGGCGAGCGGGCGTGATTCCTTGGTTTTCTCGCTCCGGCTTGGTTAGTCAAGATTCCGGCTGAGACAGCCGGAACACATTCGGATCAAACGATCATGTCACGCGTGACGCGATACTTGGCGGCGCAGCGCGGGCATTGGATGTTGATGAATTCCTCCTCGCCGAAGAGGTCGTCGAGTCGGTCCTTCCAGCCGCCGAGGATGGGCAGGATCTTGTTGATGGTGCAGCCGCAGTGGAAGCGGAAGCGGCGGGTTTCGAGAATCGTGGTTTCCTCGGTCTCGGTGATTTTTGCGACCGCGGCGGCGTCGAGGGATTCGAGCCATTCGAGATCGCAATCCGGCTGCGCGGCGACGATGGCGAAATTCTCATCCTCTAACCGGAACGCGCGCGCCGGGCGTTGCTCGGACTGGTCGTAATACTGGGAGAGCCAGACGATCGGGTCCTTGCCTTTGATTTCCAGAGTCGAGAGCCGCGGCTTGCTGTTTTCAACAGTGGTCGTCTGGGCGTAGAAAAAATTCCGGTCCGGCTCGCGGACGTCCTCGGTGAAGATCCGGCCGGTGATGGATTCGTCAAACGAGCCGCCGGTGACGAACAGGTTCATCCGCGGCGCGCGGAGGTTCGCGGTCCACGCGATGGACTCCGCCCACGGCCGCGCGACGAGATGCAGCGCGAGCATGGCGAGCGTGTCCTTGAGCATCTGGTCGAGCTCGCCCGGAGGACGGATGCCGTGCTGCATCAGGTGCAGATAGTAGTCCGTGTAAATCGGCGTGAACTGGCCGCGCAGCAGCAGCGCGTTGCGATGCCGGACGAAGATCGATTCGATTTTCGTGAACTCCTCGGGAACCTCCATGGAAGCGGGAAGGGTAGGTTACGCTCCGGGCAGCTCGATGAAGCCTTCGAGTTTGCGGATCCGCGTCGGGTGACGCATTTTCCGCAGGGCTTTGGCTTCGATCTGACGGATCCGTTCGCGGGTGACTTGGAACTGGCGTCCAACTTCTTCAAGCGTGCGGCTGTAGCCGTCCTTGAGGCCGAAGCGTTGTTCGAGGACTTCGCGCTCGCGCTCGGTCAGGGTGTCGAGCACGTCCTTGATCTTGTCCTTGAGCATCGAGAAACCGGCTTCTTCCATCGGGTTGTCGGCGGCCTTGTCTTCGATGAAGTCACCGAAGGAAGTGTCGTCCGAATCTCCAACAGGAGCTTGCAGGGAAATCGGCTGTTGGGCCATTTTCAACACGGCGCGGACCCGCTCGACGGGCAAGTGGATTTCCTCGGCGATTTCTTCCGGGGAAGGCTCGCGGCCGTATTCCTGGACGAGCTGCTTCTGCACGCGCATCAGTTTGTTGATCGTCTCGATCATGTGCACCGGGATCCGGATGGTGCGGGCCTGGTCGGCGATGGAGCGGGTGATCGCCTGGCGAATCCACCAGGTGGCGTAGGTGGAGAACTTGTAACCGCGGCGGTATTCGAATTTCTCGACCGCCTTCATCAGGCCCATGTTGCCCTCCTGGATCAGATCGAGGAACGAGAGGCCGCGGTTGGTGTATTTTTTGGCGATGGAAATCACGAGGCGGAGGTTGGCCTCGACCATCTCGGTCTTCGCCTTGAGCGCTTCTTTCAGCCAGTGGCGGAGCTGCTTGTTAGCCTCCTCGAAGCTCTCCTGGGTGTGCCAGGTGCGCTGTTGGACCTCGCGCATTTTGGTGACGAACTCCCTGTCTTCCGGGTCGGTGGCGAGCTTGCGGCCGTATTTCCAGAACTTCTGCATGTAATCATCCACTTGCTCACAGAAATCCTCGACGACTTTCTGTTTGTAGTAGAAGCGGGTGAAGACGCGGTTGAGGGTTTGGATGTTCTTTTGGAATTCCTCTTCGAGCTTCTTTTTGCTGCGCGGATTCTTGGCGGAAAGCTGGCGGAACAGGTCGTCGTTCTCGTGGTGAAGCTGCTTGAGCTGGTCGCAGAGTTTCGGCAGGCCCTTCATGTAGCGCTCGCGGGACTCGATCTTCTTGTCGAGGATGACGCGGTCGAAGCGCTCCTTGCCCTTGTTGAGTTTTTCGGCGAGTTCCAGGTAGGAATCGGTGACGAAGCCGAACAGGTGGAGGTGTTTAGCGACTTCGATTTCCGCATCCTCGATGCGCTTGGAAATTTCCACTTCCTGCTCGCGGGTGAGCAGCGGGACCTGGCCCATCTGTTTGAGATACATCCGGACCGGGTCGTCGAGGATGTCGAGCTTCTGGTCGGCTTTGACGTCTTCTTCCTCGCCGTCGCCTTCGTCGCGCTTCTTGTCCTTGTAGCGGTCCACTTCGGAGGCGTCGATGATGTCGAACTCCATGTTGCGGAGCCGCTCCATGATGGCCTCGACGTCGTCGGGATCGACAAGGTCGTTAGGCAGGATTTCGTTGATGTCGTCGTAGGTCAGGTAGTCCTGTTCCTTGGCGAGTTTGATGAGCTCGCGGATTTTCTCCTGGATCTCGGGAGTGTCGATGCGGCGCTTGGGTTCGGAAGCCTTGCCGGAGGCTTTGGTTTCGGTGACGACGGTGGCGGGGGCTTCCTTTCTCGCTTTTGCAGTCGCGGGTTTCTCGGCGATCACCGCCTTGGGCTTGGCTTCGACCACGGGTTTGGCGGGAGTCTTGACGACGACTTTCGGTGCCGGCTTCACGACTGGCTTGGCGGTTGCTTTCGGTGCCGGGAGAATGATGGCGGGCTTTTTGGCCTTGGTCTCCTTCACGGGAACTGCCTGCTTTTTGCTCTTCGGGTCCTCCTTGGGTGCTGCCGCTTTTGGAACCTTGACCTGGGGTTTTGCGGCGGGTTTCTTGGAAGAAGATTTGGATGCGGACATGGAATAAATGCGCTTGAGTCAAAAAACAGGCCAGATTTCACCTAGCCTAGGGGCGTTGCGAAAAAATCGCAGGCGGAGCGGAATGAAGAGGCGCAGCGAGGACCCGTCAAGACCTTTCTTCCGATTTGAATTGCTGGAAAATCAAGGGTTCAAGGGACTTTGCGACGCAGGAGAAATCCAATATCCCGGATTTTCATCGGGCGCAAGAAGTGATCGTGATTGAGCTTCCTCCGATTTCCGGTTTCAAATCGCCGGGAAGCACTTAGGTTGCGCCACCGCACATGATCACCGTCACTCCCAAAGCCATCGAAGAACTCGGCAAGCTCCTCGCGAGCAAGGCCAAGTCTCCCCAATCCGGGTTGCGTCTCGCCGTGCGCCGCGGCGGTTGCGCCGGCTGGCAATACGAGATGAACGTGGCCGATCCGGAGCCCGGCGACGAGATCGTCGAATCCGGCGCGGCGCGGGTGATCGTGGCGGCTGATAGTTTCGACCGCCTGCGCGGCTGTGAAATCGACTACTCCGACGACCTGACCGACGCCGGTTTCAAGATCCACAACCCCCAAGCCGCGAGATCCTGCGGCTGCGGCACTTCGTTCGAAGCTTCCGACGAGGCGCCGGGCGCCCATGCGGTGCCGGACAGCGAGGCCTGCGGCACACCCTGACATCCACCGCCGTCGTGCCCCGCATTGTTGAAGAGCTGCCGCCGAGCCGTCCCGCCTATTTCTGGTGGTTGTTGGCCAACGCCCTCGCGCTCTGTTTCGCGGTCGTCAGCTGGGCGGTCTGCCTGCACGTGTTCGGCCATCCGGAAATTCCGAGAAACTACGAGATCCTCGGCAAGCTCGGCCGCTCGCCGGTCCTGAAGCGCTACACCGTGCTGGATGTTCCTAACGGCAACGCGCTGGCTCCCAAGGAGCTCTACAAGCGCTATTTCGGCTACACCGAGGAGCAGCGGGTCCGCGCCAACTCGCTGTTGATGCGGAATTATCTCACGAATTTCGACCGGCCGCTCCTTTTGAACTACATCGAGGGCGACTATCAGGTCGGGGAAATCAGGAAATTGGGCGGGCAGGATTTCTTTGATCCGGGCGTCGTCATCCGCGCGCAAGCCTTGGTGAAACCCGACGACTTCACCCAGCCGCTGCCCTATCCGGTTTTCATCGAATACGTCTTCCCCACCCAACAAGCCGAGGTCGCGGGCTCCTTCAAATCCGGCGACATCCTGAGCGTCAAAAAGAGCCCCAATTGCGCGGCCGTCGTCCACATTGCCAAGATCCTCCACGAGGACGAGCCCGCGCTGCTGCTGACCGTCATCCCCATTGCCTACGGGTCCTATCAGATCGGTGGTTCGGAATCGTTCCAGATCGAGCCGCCTTTGACGCTCCGCCCGGCGGCGGGTTTTCCGGTGTTCAAGGATTAGAATTTCAACTTGGCGGGTCTCGCGGCATCCCGGTTCAGCTTGTCGCAGGCGATCTTGCAAAGCTCGAAGACCATCGGCTCGGCGATCGCGTAGAGCACCTGCGTCCCCTGCTTGCGGCGGGTCAGGAGCCCGGCGTCATAGAGCACTTTGAGTTGTTTGGAGACGTTGGCCTGGCTCGTCGGCAGCAGCCCGACGATTTCCGAGACGCTCAGCTCGCCGGCTTTCAGTTCCTGGACGATCGCTAATCGCGTGGGTTCGGCGAAGGCGCGGAACAAGTCGGCGACGCGTTCGAGTTCGGCGGGTTGAAGTTTCACGAACAAAGGCGTATCACGTGAAAATAATGTTGCAAGAATAACTATGTGGTGATACGGTTATTTTGTAACTCGCGCCAATGAAAATTCAAGCCACACAACTTAACGCCGAAATCCAATCCGGCAAACCCGTTTCCCTCATCGATGTCCGCACGCCCGCCGAGCACGGGGAGGTCCACATCCCCGGCTCGCAATTGATGCCGCTCGACCGACTCGATGCCGACGCCGTCAAGTCCGCCGCCAGCGGAGCCGGGCAGTGCGTGCTCATCTGCCGCAGCGGCAAACGCGCCGAGCAGGCCTATCAAAAACTCCACGCCGCGGGATGCGGGAATCTCGTCATCCTCGATGGCGGCGTGGCCGCTTGGGAAAGCGCCGGACTGCCGGTGGAGCGCGGCGCGAAGGCGGTTTCGCTAGAGCGCCAGGTGCGCATCGCCGCCGGGTCGCTGGTGCTGCTCGGTGTGATTCTCGGCACCTGGGTGCATCCCGGTTTCTACGGCCTCAGCGCCTTCGTCGGCGCCGGCCTGGTCTTCGCCGGGGTCACCGATTGGTGCGGCATGGCGATGGTTTTGGCGAAAATGCCATGGAACCAGCGCTCCGGCACCAAGTGTGTCGGCAACTCGTGTGCGATTTAACCTCCAACCCCCGCCACCATGTTCCTCCGTCAAATCACCGATTCAGCGCTCGCACAGAACGCCTATCTCATCGGCTGCCAACGCACGGGCGAGGCGGTCCTCGTTGACCCCGAGCGCGATCTCGACCGCTATTTCCAGGTCGCCGCGGACAATGACCTGCGCATCACCGCCGTCGCGGACACCCACATCCACGCCGATTACCTGAGCGGTGCCCGCGAGCTGATGGAGCGCCACGGCGTGACCGGCTATCTCTCGGAAGAAGGCGGGCCGGACTGGCAGTTCGAGTGGGCGAAAGGCCGTGCCAACGCCCGTTTTCTCAAACACGGCGATGTCTTCCGCGTCGGCAACATCGAGTTCAAGGCGCTTCTAACTCCCGGCCACACGCCCGAGCACATGAGCTTTCTGGTCACCGACACCGGCGGCGGCGCGGACGAGCCGATGGCCTTGCTGACCGGCGATTTCATCTTCGTCGGCGACGTCGGCCGCCCGGACCTGTTGGAGAGCGCCGCCGGCCAGGCGGGCGCGATGGAGCCCAGCGCGCGGACGCTTTACGCCAGCCTGCGGGCGACGGCGGACTTGCCGGCGCATCTGCAAATCCTTCCCGCGCACGGTGCGGGCAGCGCTTGCGGCAAGGCGCTCGGCGCGATTCCTAACAGCGTTCTCGGCTACGAACGGAAATTCAATCCGGCCTTCCGCGAGGCGCTGACCGCCGGCGAGGACAAGTTCGTGAGCGACATCCTTCACGGCCAGCCTGAGCCGCCGCGCTATTTCGCCCGGATGAAGCGCGACAACCGCCTCGGTCCCGCGCTGTTGCCGGATGGCAAGCTCCCTGTCCCAAGCCGGATCGCCGCGGACCAGCTCGGCTCTTGGATCGGGCAAAAGGACCGGGTCGTTCTCGACCTGCGGGCGGACCGCGCGGCCTTCGCGGAGAAACATTTGCGTGGCTCGCTTTTCGCGCCGATGCCCGGCGGCAAGCTGCCCGTCGCCGCCGGATCTTATGTCGATGAAGCCGCCCGAATCCTGCTGGTCGTGGAAAACGAGGCGCAGCTGGACGAAGCGGTGCGCCAGTTGGTCCGCATCGGGCTGGACCGGGTGGAAGCGTGGATTCCAGTCAACGAAGTTCTATCCGCCAGCGATCTCGTTTCCAGCTATCCGAGAATTTCCACGCGTGAACTCCAAGCCGGCAAGCACGTGCTCGACGTGCGCGGAGCGGATGAATTCGCCGCCGGCCACGTCGTCGGCGCGAAGAACATCGCCTACACGCGGCTCGCCGCGCGGCTCGATGAAGTGCCGTCCGGTTCGCCGCTGTTCGTTCAGTGCGGCAGCGGCCTGCGGGCCGGCATCGCCGCCGCCTATCTGGCCAGCCAGGGCCGCGATGTCGTGCATGTCGATGGCGGTTACGCTGAAATCCACGCAGACCTGAAATCATGAACGCCCTGGCGCTGCTAGGTGCGGTCGGCATCGGGCTCGCGCTCGGATTGACGGGTTCGGGCGGCAGCATCCTGACCTTGCCGGTGCTGGTCTATCTGGCGGGGATTCCGCCGCGCGAGGCGGTGGGGCTGAGTTTGTTCATCGTCGGCGCGTCGGCGCTGGCCGGGGCCTGGCAGCGCGCGAGGGCGGGGGAGGTGTATTTCAAAGCCGCCGGCATGTTCGCCCTTTCCGGCATGGCGGGCGCGGTGCTTGGCGCGAAGTTGACACCCTTGGTTCCGCCGGCTGCGCTCATGCTTTTTTTCGCGGCGCTGATGGTCGTGTTAGGAATCCGGATGCTGGTGCCGCGGAAATCCCTGCTTCAGCCGGAGCCGGAGTGTCACCCGGCGCGATGCCTGCTCGCCGGCGCGGGAGTCGGGATTCTCACCGGATTTCTCGGCGTGGGCGGCGGTTTCCTGCTGATGCCCGCGCTGGTGAAATTCGCGCGCCTGCCGATCCGCGTGGCCACCGGCACCTCGCTCGCCATCATCGCGGCCAATTCCGCGTCGGGATTTGTCAGCCATCTCGGCGAGGCTCCCACGCCCTGGTTGTTGGCGGCGGTGTTCTCGTTGATCGCTGTTACCGGGGTTTTGGCGGGCGGGAAAATGGCGTCGCGGGTTCCGGAAAGGACCTTGCGTCTTGCGTTCGCGGGGCTGGTGTTGTGCACCGCCGCTTTCGTGATTTGGCGGACGTTCCCCTAAAATTGAAACCAATCCGTCGGCTCGTGCTGGCCCGCGCAGTGCAGGCCGATGTGGCCGTGGCCCAGTTCCGCCAAGCAGCTCCGCAGCATGGATAGAATCGTGTCCGGCGTGTTGCAGTCCGAGCTCAAGTGGCCGAGCACCACTCGCCCCAGCGCCGGATGGGCGATGTCGCGGATCAACTCGGTGACCTGGCCGTTTGACAAATGCCCGTGCCGCGAACTGATCCGCTGCTTGATGGACCACGGCCGTTTGGTGTCCGCCTCCAGCAGGCCCTCGTCGTAGTTGGCCTCCACGAAAATCCCGTCCAGCCCGCGCAGCCGCTCGGTCATGCTGCGGGTGACGAACCCCGCGTCGGATAGAAATCCCAGCCGCCGCGTGTCATGCCCGACCACGAAGCCCACCGGGTCCACCGCGTCGTGCTGGATCGCGAAGGTCTCCACCGCGATGCCGCCGATGGCGAACACCTGGCCCGCTTCGAAGAATTTCCATGTCCCGCCCTCGATCCCGCTTTCCCGCACGACCCGCGCCGTGGCCGGCGTGGTGAACACCGGCACCGGATTCTGTTTGAGGAAAACCTTCAGCCCGCGGACGTGGTCGCCGTGCTCGTGGGTGAGCAAAATCCCGTCCAGCGACGCGGGATCGACTCCCACCTGTTGGAGCCGCAGCGACAACTGCTTCGCGCTTAATCCCGCATCGATCATCAGCCGCAGCCCGCCGCACTCGACGACCGCCGCATTTCCTCCGCTCCCGCTGCCCAGCACTGCAAATCGCATCACGCGCGAGACCATGGCGGGCCAGGTAAAATCAAGCCATGAAAAAAGAAGACCGCTGTGCCGTCCTTGGCGCTGTGAGCCACGTTCCGTAAACTCAATAAGTGGGGTCGTCCAATGGGTTTCCGTCTTCCTGAAAAGGCGTGACATCGTCCATCGGAAGATGACCCCGGTTCAATCATATCGGTTCGGGCCAGCTACCAAAATAGTCGTACACAGCAGTCGTCAGCAGACTACCGCGAGCCCGCCTTCCCGCAACCGAAATTATTTTAAAAATCGATGCTGCCGGAAGATCATTTTTTCTCTATCGCCCGCAGCTGCAAATGTTACCTCTGCGGTCATGAAATTCGTCTGTTTGCTCTGCGGAATCAGCTCGGTCGCTTTCGCCGCGCCGCCTGATCCCGACGAGGCGGCTTACCCGGCGATCGAGCGGTTCGTGGAAGTTCTGGAAGCGGTCCGCAAGCGACACCCGGATGTGGACCGGCTGGCTTACGACCGGCTGGTCAACCACGCGCTGGAAGGAATGCTCGCCAGCCTCGATCCGCACTCGTCGTTCATTCACCCGGAAATGGCCCGGCAGATGCAGGAGAACAAGGACCTCAATCCGGAGTTGCCGTCGCTCGGGATCAGCTTGGGATTGCGCGATGACGGGCCTTACATCGCCGCCGTTTCATCGCTGGGCGCGGCGGCGCTGGCCGGGGTTCTGCCCGGCTCGGGGCTGTTGGAAATCGACGGGCGGAAAACCCAGGGCGTGGATTTCTCCGAGTTGCTCGGACCGCTGCGCCGTGCCGCGGGCGAGACCAGCCGTTTTTTGCTCAAGTCGCCGGCCGCTCCGCAGGCGTTCGAGGTCGCGCTCGTTCATCGCGTGGTGGAACAGCGGTCGGTCGCCGAGTCGAAAATCTGGAACAAGGAAAGCGGGCTTGGCTATGTCCGCCTGGCGACTTTCGGCAGCGGCTGCGCCCGTGAAATGGAAGCCGCCCTCGACGAACTCGAAGACCGCGGCATGAAATCCCTCGTCTTTGATCTCCGCGAAAACGGCGGCGGCGATTTGAATGAAACCGTGAAAATTCTCGGCCTTTTCCTGCCGCCCAACACCGCCGTCGTCACCACCCGCGGCCGGGAAGGGGAATCCGCGGAGCCGCTCAAAACCCCGGACCGCCAGCGCCGCAAACGTGACTATCCGCTCGTCGTCCTGCTCGACCGGATGTCCGCCTCCGCCTCGGAACTCACCGCGGGCGCACTCCAGGATTTGAAGCGCGCCACCGTCGTCGGCGAGGTCAGCTACGGCAAGGGCTCGGTGCAAAACATCATCCCGATGGGCGGCGGCACGGCGTTGCGACTCACCATCGCCACCTATCACACGCCATCGGGAAACACGCCTCATCGCAAGGGCATCACGCCGGACATCGCGGTGGTCATCGACGACACGGGCCGCGCGAATTTCGCCAAACGCTGCCAGATCGACGCGCTGAATCCTGAGGAGCGCAAAATTATCGAGGCGTGGGAAGATCCGGTGATTGCCGCGGCGGTCAGGGTTTTCTAGGGGGCGGGGACGTCTCGTCCCTGCTCATGGACAAAAGAAAAGCGCGCGTTGGATATCCCCCCGGATTTCACAACGCGCGCTTTCTTTCAGAGCCACTCGGCTTTGTCCTGATCGGTTGACGTCCCCCCGGAAATCAAAAACGAACTTGTGTGGACTCGGCTTCTTGGCTGAGAGCTCTTCGGCACCGAAGCGCCTCAGAACGAATTCAAATTGCCTTAAATTCAGGATAACGAAAGCTTTTGGTGGTCCCAAAACCGGCCAACTGGTCTCAAAATCGGCCATAAAGGGCGAAATCGGGGTTTGAAGTTAAGGAAAGTTGGAAATCCGGTAACGCGGGGAGGAATATGGACTGGAATGGTCGGCGTGGCGCGGCGATGGTGCGGGAAAGCCGCCGTGTCCGACCTTTTCACCACCCCCGCCGCCCTAGCCGACAAGCCGAATCCCGCCGAGCCCTTGGCGGCGCGGATGCGGCCGCGCTCGCTTGAAGAGGTGGCCGGGCAGCAACATATTCTCGCTCCCGGGAAATTGCTGCGGCGGGCGATCGAGTCGGATCGCTTCACTTCGCTGATTTTCTACGGCCCGCCAGGAACCGGCAAAACCACGCTCGCCAGCGTGATCGCGCGGACGACCGGCTCGCGCTTCGAGTCACTCAACGGCGTGGAATCCAACGTCGCGGAGATCCGGGCGAAGATCGACCAGGCGCGGACCTGGCGGGATTTGCGCGGCGAGACGACCATCCTGTTCATCGACGAGATCCACCGTTTCAACAAAGCCCAGCAGGACGTGCTGCTGCCGCACATCGAGCGCGGAGTCGTCAGGTTCATCGGCGCGACGACGCACAACCCGTATTTCCATGTGAACTCGCCGCTGGTCTCGCGGTCGCAGATTTTCCAGCTGGAGCCGGTGCCGGTGGATGACGTCATCGGCGTGCTCGAGCGCGCCCTAGCCGATGTGGAGCGGGGTTTGGGAGCATACCACGTGGTCGCCGATCCCGCCGCGCTGCGGCACTTGGCGGAGAAATCGGATGGCGACGTTAGAAAGGCGTTGAGCGCCTTGGAGCTGGCGGTCCTAACCACTCCCGATGACGACGGCGCGGTGCGTCTGACGTTGGCGGTGGCGGAGGAATCCATCCAGCGCAAGGCGGTGGTTTACGATGCGCACGGCGACGCGCATCACGACACGATTTCCGCCTTCATCAAGTCGATCCGCGGCTCCGATCCGGACGCCGCGCTCTACTGGCTGGCGAAGATGCTGCACGCCGGCGAGGACCCGCGCTTCATCTCGCGGCGGCTGGTGATTTCCGCTTCGGAGGACATCGGCCTGGCGGATTCCAACGCGCTGCGGGTGGCGATGGACGCGCACGCGGCGTTCGAGTTCATCGGCATGCCGGAGGGGAGGATTCCGCTGGCGCACGCCACCGTCTATCTGGCGACCGCGCCGAAATCCAACACCGCCTACGCCGCGCTGGGCCGGGCGATGGACGACGTGGAAAACGGCCGCACGCTCGCCGTGCCGGTGCATTTGCGGACGAACACCCGCAAGAAAATCGCCGCGGCGTCCGGCGAGCCCGAGGAGTCGATGCGCTATCTTTACGCCCATGATTACGAGGGCGCTTACATTCCGCAGGCGTATTTGCCGGAGGGGAAAATTTACTATCAGCCCGGCGACCAGGGGATGGAAAAACGCATCCGGGAGCGGCTGGATTTCTGGCGGAATTCCATGGGCGACGGATCGTCGGCGTGAGGTCAGCAGCAAGGAAGGGCGGAATCCGTCCGCCCATGTGCATGAGGTGATCATGAGCTGAGGGATGCCGCGCAAGCATGGGCTGTCCATGCGCCCGGCGGTCGGATACCGCCGTTCCTTGAGGGCGAGTTGCACCCGATCCTGTTCTGTCACTTGCCCGGTCGTTTTGCGAACGGCAGTGCGAGCAGGAAATAGAACAGCAGCGCGATTCCGAACATCGAGCACAGATACCAGGGCCACGGGCCGAGGTGGTCGATCAGGCTGGGGTTGTCCGGCGGGCGGGAGGCGAAGCCGAAATTGCTGCCCAGCACGGCGTTTACCGACATCGCCATGCCGAGGTAGCCGAGCGACCAGCCGGAGATGACGAGCGGGCTTTTCCAGACCGGTTGCGCCGGACGCCAGCCTTCCACCAGTGGCAGATAGAGCGCGGCGGTCACCACCGCGAAGTGATGGATGAAAAACATCGCGAAGGGCAGGTGCGGAAAGCCGACGGTGATCGCCGGCGTGACGAGCGCCTGCAAGGTCGCGGCAAGTCCCCAGAAATACGTCAGCGCGCAGAGCAGCGGGCGCTTGGTGATCAACGCGAAGCCGGCCGTGATCGCGGCGATGTCGCAGAGGTGCAGCGGCAGGATGTTGTCGATCGATTTCGGCGCGTCCAATGAAAGCCACGCGGCCTGGCCGAGCGGATAGGCGCTCAGGTTGAGGAAAGCCAGCAGCGCGGTCGCCAGGTTCCGTTGATTTCCCCCGCGCTTTCCGACGATGAGGAATGCCGCTGCAGCAGCCACGCCGATGCCGAGCGCGACGAAGTGCTCTTGCGTGAACGGATGGAAGGGATGCGGCATAAAGCGTTCTATCAACCAGCGTCGACTCCGCCGATCTCCGCCATCGCCGGTTCGCGGCCGTGGAAAATCTCGCGGGCGATGGCTTGCACGTCGGCGTCCGTCACCGCCATGACCTTGGCCCGCCAGTCCATGGGGGCGGGGATGTGGCCGAAGTCGAGCAGGCCTTCGCCCGCCCAGCCGGCGTGGGAACTCGTCGTCTCAAAGGCGAGTTTGCTCTGGGCGATGGTCAGGCGCTTGGCGCGGTCCAGCTCTCCGGCGCGCGGGCCGTTAGCGACGAGGTCGTCGATTTCGCGGCGGATGCAGGCGAGCGCCTCGTCGCGCGATTCCGGGTCGAGTCCGGCGCTGATTTCGAAGGCTCCGGTCTCGTCGAAGAACGTCACGTCGCTGCTGATCTGATAGCAAAGCCCGCGTTCCTCGCGCAGTTCGAGAAACAGTCGCGAGCTCGCGGTTTCTCCCAGCATCATGCTCAGCATCCGCAGCGCGTGGCGGGATTCCGAGAGCCGCCCCGGCGTGTGCCAGGCGAGCGCGAGTTGGAGTTGGTCGGTTTCCCGCGCCTCCGCGATCGTCTGCGGGACCGCCGTGCTCCGGTCGAACGGAACGGCTTTGTCCGGCGCGTGGAATTCCTTCGGCAAGTGCGGCGAAACCATCGCCAGCACCTCGTCGAGAGTGAACGGGCCGGCCGCGGCGATGACCACGTCGTTGCGGAAATGGTGGCGGTCGCGGAAATTGATTAGAATTTCCCGGTCGATGGCGGCGATCGATTCCAGCGAGCCGGAGATCGCGTTTCCCAGCGGGTGGGCGCCCCACAACGCGCTTGAAATCAAATCGCCGATGTGGTCCGCCGGGGCTTCGCGATACATCGTGATTTCCTCGCCGATGACCTCGCGTTCCAGGCCGATTTCCGGCTCGGGAAAGGTCGCGTGCCAGACCATGTCGGATAGAACGTCGGCGAGCAGCGGCATCAGGTCCGCCTCGCCGTGGCCTTCGTAAACCGTCTGGTCCTCCGAGGTGCAGGCGTTGAGTTGTCCGCCCGCGTTTTCGATTTCAAAACTCAGCTCGCGGGCGCTGCGGCGGGCGGTGCCCTTGAAAACCATGTGCTCGACGAAGTGCGCGAGACCGGCGGGCAGGTTCCATTCATCGCGGCTGCCTGCGGGGATGTAAATCGAGAGCGCGGCGCACTCGGAGTCCGCCACCGTCGCGACTGCCAGGCGCGGGCCGCCGGGGATTTGCCGCCATTCGTAGATTGCCTTGCTCATCGTAAAAGGGCTTCCGCCAGCGCGAGATCCGCGGGCGTGGTGATTTTCAAATTCGGATGGATCGACTCGACGAATTTCACCTGCACGCCGATCGCTTCCATCGCGGAGACTTCATCCGTCACCGCCAGGCCTTGCGCGGCCACGGCCTCGTAGGCTTCCAACAGCAGCGGGATTTCAAAAACCTGCGGGGTTTCCATGAACCAGAGGTTTTCCCGCGAAACCGCGCCGGCGCTGAAGTCCGCCGCGTCGGAACGCTTCAGGGTCTCGGTCACGCGGCGTGCGAGGGCGGCGGCGCGAAACTCAACGGCAGCCGCGACACAGCGATCGATGTCCGCGGGCGAGACCAGCGGGCGCGCGCCGTCATGCACCGCGACGAGGTCCGTTTGCGCTGATAGAGCGGCCAGTCCGGCCACCACGGAATCCTGGCGGTCCGCGCCGCCGTTCACGCGTCTGACAGGTTTTGAAAATCCGCCGCCTAGCAGCTTCCAGCGTTCCGCGGGACAAACGACCACGATTTCCGCGATGGAATCCGCTGCGAGAAACGCGTCGAGGGTCCGCCGCAAGACCGCGATTCCGGCCAGCGGCGAGGCGAGTTTGTCGAAGCCCATCCGCCGGCTCGATCCCGCCGCCACGAGAATCGCGGAGCAGGTGCGAGTGAGGGGAGTGGCTGCCATGCGCGGATCAGAGTTTGAAGAACTGCTCCCATTCCTTGCGCGGCGGAGCACCGGCCAGCAGCTCGTTGGCGACCTTGTGGTTGGTGATCTGTTTGGAAGCGGGGTCGAAGGTGAGTTTCGCATTCACCCGCTGGGCGAGCACTCCCAGCGCCATCGCCTGGCAGAGCGGGCCGGCCACCGCGAACGATGAGCGGCAGGTTTCCTGGCCCTTGCAGGCGAGCAGGAAATTCTTGAAATGGTTGGACGGGCTTTTCGGAACCTCTGGCAGACTCGACTTCATTTCCGCCGCTTTGGGGCCGAGGATCTGCAGCGAGCTGCCGTGGGAGCCGCCCTTGAAGGCGAGATCTCCGCCGTAGATGACCTTGCCGGGTGGGCGGGCCTTGGTTTGCACCTTGCCGGTGGATGGCGGCGGGATGTCGCTGTCCACGACGGCATCGCCGATGTTTTCGGGCAGCGGCGGGAGGTTTTTCACGCCGTCATACCAGGTGAGTTCCAGCGGCGGCATCGAGCCGCGCGCGGGGAAGCGGAAGGCGAGTGTGGACGCTTGCGGGAAAATGAGCGGACTGTGGCTTTCGAGCATCACCGGGTCCACTTCCGTGGGCAGGCCGAGATTGAGAAACTGGTGCGCGGTGTCGAAAATGTGCGCGCCCCAATCACCTAACGCGCCGTTGCCGAAGTCGTACCACGAGCGCCACTCGCCGTTGATGTATCCCTTGTTGTATTCGTGGAATTGCGCCGTCGCCAGCCAGGCGTCCCAGTCGAGGGTGTCCGGGACGGGTTGTTTCGGCAGGAAGTCGGAAACCTTCATGCCGTGCCAGCGCCGCGGGTTGTTCATGAAGGCGGTGATTTTGGTGACGTCCTTGATGATGCCCGCGTCCACCCAGGTCTTGAACTGGAAATAGTTGGCCTCCGAGTGGCCTTGGTTGCCCATCTGCGCGGCGACTTTGTATTTGGTCGCGGCGTCCATCATCAACTGGATCTCCCGGTAGCTCTGGCCCATCGGTTTCTCGCAATACACGTGCTTGCCCTGCGACATCGCGAGCATGGCGATGGGGAAATGCGAGAAGTCCGGCGTGCCGACGCTCACGGCTTCGATGTCCTTGCCCATCTTGTCGAACATCTGGCGGAAATCCTGGAAACGCGGGACGTCGGGAAACAGCTTGAGGATGGCCTGCGTGTGCGGCGCGCCCAGGTCGGTGTCACACAACGCGACGATGTTGGCGAGGCCGGTCTTGTGCAGTTCCTTGATGATTTCCGCGCCGCGGTTGCCGATGCCGCAGCAGGCGAGGTTGACTTTTTCCCCGGCGGCGGCCTTCGCGCCGAAGGCCGGGCGGGGTGCCAGGAACGCGGCGGTTCCGGCGGTGAGGGCGCTCTTGACGAAGGCGCGGCGGGGCATGGATGCGGCGAACCGCGGAGCTGTGGGGATGGATTTCATGTGTTTCTCGGTGGAAATGAATCTTTCAAAATCAGTAGCCGTCACCGCGGTGAAGTCGGTCCGGCGTCGTTCAAGAAAAATCCCGCCAGCGGATGGACCGGTGACGGGATCGGAAATCAGGCGGGGTGCCAGACGGCTCAGTATTTCTGAGTGCGGACGTGGTCGAAACCGGTTTCGAATCCGAGCTCAGGCGGGAATTCGGAGAGGCCGTCGTGCACGTTCATCTCGATGCGGTTGTCTTCACCGCAGCGCTCATAAGGTGGCTTGAAAGTGCCGCGATAAGTCGGGCAGGTGAAGGTGAAGAGTTCGTAGAAGCCGTAGCCGAGGCGACGCAGCGCGCGGCTCGTGCCGTCCACCGCACCGTAAGTCGAGCCGGCTTTGCGGCCGTATTGGTCGTTTTTGCGGACGATTTGCTCGGGGATTTCGATGAAGCCGTAGAGGATGTTGCTGAAGGCCCGTCCAAGCTTGCGCGTGGAGGTGTAAGTGGAGCCCGGAGGTGCTTGGATGTCGGCGATGGCGACGCTGGCCAGGGCCGCGAAGGTGGTAGCAATAACGAGGAGTTTTTTCATGCTGGGAGGAACGTAATTAATCTGAATCCGGGTTGGCAACGGATTTTTCGGGATTCGTGGATTTTTACAGTTCGAAGCTGAGAACGCGGATGATTCCCGGCGTGGCGCGGAGCTTGGCGAGGAGTTCGGCCGGCGGCTCGGTGTCCACCTCGATGACGGTGACGGCGCGTTTGCGGTCGCTGGTGCGGCTGAGGGCCATGTTGGCGATGTTGACGGACGCGCTGCCGAGCGAGGTGCCGATGGTGCCGACGATGCCGGGGCGGTCGTCGTTTTCGACAAACAGGAATTTGCCGGTCGGGTTGGTTTCGACGTAGTGGCCGGCGATGTGGACGATGCGCGCGGACTTGCCGAAGAAGGTGCCGGCGACGGTGCAGACTTCGTTGCCCTTGACGGCGGAAACCTCGATGAGCTCGGCGCAGTTGGTGGCGAGGGCGACGGTCGATTCGGTGACGCTGATGCCGTGCGCCTTGGCGATGGCCGGGGCGTTGATCAGGTTGACCTGCGCTTCGTTATGGGCGGCGGCGAGATAGCCGGTGAGCACCTTGCGGGTGATCAGCTCGGTATCGAGCTCGGAAACCGGGCCGAGGTAGGAAACGCGGATGGCGTCGCACTGCGCGGGGGCGATTTTCGAGAGCAGCTTGCCGAGCGAGTCGGCGAGGTTGAGATACGGGCCGACGCTTTCGAGGGTGCGGCTGTCGAGGTTGGGCATGTTCACCGCGTTGACGATTTCGCCGGTGAGGAGGAAATTCTTGACTTGGTGGGCGACTTCGATGCCGACGTTTTCCTGGGCTTCCGCGGTGGAGGCACCGAGGTGGGGGGTGAAAACACATTTTTTCACCGAAAACAGCGGGAAATCAGCGGGCGGCGGCTCGACTTCGTAAACGTCGAGCGCGATGCCGGCGAGGTGGCCGGCGTCGATGGAGGCCTTGGCCGCGGCTTCATCGACGAGGCCGCCGCGGGCGCAGTTGACGATGAGCGCGCCCTTGTTCATCAGCGCGATGCGCTCGGCATCAAGGACGTGCTTGGTGTCCGGGGTGAGCGGGATGTGGAGGGTGACGACGTCCGCGCCGGTCAGGGCGATGGCGGCGCTTTCCGCGAGCTCGACCTTGAGCGACTGCGCGCGGGCGGCGGTGAGGAAGGGGTCGTAGGCGACGACGGTCATGCCGAAGGCCTGCGCGCGCTTGGCGAACTCGGTGCCGATGCGGCCCATGCCGAGGATGGCGAGGCGTTTGCCGAACATTTCGACGCCGGAGAGCGTTTTGCGGTCCCATTTTCCGGCGATCATCGAGCCGTGTGCCTGGCCGATGTTGCGGGCGAGCGAAAGCATCAGGGCGAAGGCGTGCTCGGCGGTGGAAATGGTGTTGCCGCTGGGGGTGTTCATCACCACCACGCCGTGGTCGGTGGCGGCGGAGCGGTCGATGTTGTCCACGCCCACGCCGGCGCGGCCGATGGCTTTGAGGTTTTTGGCGGCGGCGAAAACTTCCGGGGTGACCTTCGTCTCGGAACGAATCACCAGACCGTGATAGTCGCCGATGATTTTGAGAAGTTCGTCCGGCTTGAGGCCGGTGTTCACATCGACGGAAATCTCCGGGGCGGAGCGAAGGGCGTCCACGCCTTTTTCCGAAATAGGGTCAGAAACCAACACACGAAAAGTTGCCATAGGGACGGGGGATTAACCCACCGGCCGCTTGCTGGCAAGATTTGCGATGGAAAAAATGCCGCGGATTCCGGGATGCCGGGGAATCGGACCGATCACTTGATTTCCATGCCGCTCTTGGGCCAGATCCAGCGCTGGACTTTGGCGTTTTTGATCAGGGCTTTGGCCTGGATGGTTTTGACGCCGAAAATGGTCTCGGCTTTATACGAGGCGAGGCCGGTTTGATAGGTTTCGCCGTCGATGGTTTCGTCGGCCTCGGCTTTCCAGGTCAGGACTTGGTCGAAGGTGAACTCCTTGATCTGGCCGGTGCGGACGCTTTCCTGCATCAATTTCACCGCATCGACGGGGCCGCTTGCTGGCGCAGGGGCGGGTTCGGGTGTGGGAGTCGGTTCGGGGACAGGTGCGGGTGCGGGTGCGGGGACGGGGACGGGGACGGGTGCGGGGACGGGTGCGGGTGCGGGGACGGGTGCGGGGACGGGCGGCTCGGCGAGTTTCACTTCCGGGGGCGCTGTCGGGGCCGGAGGGTTTGCGGCGATTTGTTGCAGGAGGTCGGTTTCCTGGATGGGCAGCGTGCCGAGAAACGTCCCTTGGCCGGGACTGATGATGACGTTGGTGCCCTCGATGCGAACGAGCGTGAGGCGGTTGCCGGCGTCGATGCTCATCGTCAGGCCGGTCGCCGGGTCGGACACTTTTGCCACCGTATGGATGAGAACCTGCTTGGGAAGTTGTTCGGGGCTGAGGGCTCCGAGATCGATCTCCAAGGCTCCGTCCTCGCGTTGTTGGACCGCTGAAGCAAACCTCGCGGAGTTCGGCGACTTCCCGGTGAGTTCGAAGCGCAGATGCGGCTCGGCCAGATAGCCAAGCGTGCCAGCCGCAGCGATGCCAATGAGGGTGGAGATCGATTTCATGTATGTGGGTGATACGTAGCGACCAGCCGGATCCTAGGAAAGAAATTTCAAAAGGGCGTTTATTTCCCGTCCTGAGCTTCGAGATGGGCCAAGGCTTTCTGGTAGCTGGCGTTGGCGAGGTAGTGGCGGAGCTGCGAATCGACGGAGGTCCGGTGCGCGATCGTCCACGCGGAGATTTCCTCCGAAACCTGTTTGAGCGCGCCAAGATGTTCCGCGGCGTCGCGATCCCGCCAGGCGTGGTCGGCGATGATGGCGGTGCGGCGGCGGAGGAATTCGATGAGTTCGGAGGTCATGGGAGTTGGGGCTTTATCGCGCCTTGCCGGGGCAAGATCCAACGTAAAGTCAGCCGGGATGGGGGCACGCATGCTTTCTTGGGCTGGCGATCCGTATTGCGCCAATGATAAATGACACCGAAGGGGCTGAGTCGTTGCGCCAGGATTCATGACACCCGGCGCTTGGTTTGGTTTTGGTTCTGCGGGGTGGTTTTGACAAGGTTTTCCGCTGGTGCGGACGGAGTGGAGGCGTAGGGCGC
>CAMCCX010000020.1 GCA_945873305.1 Akkermansia muciniphila | reverse complement strand
GCTCCTCGTCGGCTCCACCGGCCCTTCCCAGCGCGGGAGTGCATTCGGAGCTTGCAGGTGAGATCGGATTCTCCTATCGAATGTCCATCAGCCAGCCTGATGAGATTTTAACAATTTAACGGAAAGAAAAATTTCCCCCGCAACAAGGTCATGGACAAAAACAGCTACGACCGCGACGACGGGATCCGCGTTCCGTTCGTGGTGGGCGGGGGACCCGTCAAACCGCGCGGTTCGAGCGATGTGCTGGTGGATTTCACGGATTTCTGGCCGACCTTCGCGCAACTCGCGGGGTATCGCAGTGCGATGAACACCGACGGCCACGGTTTCGCCCCCTATCTGCTTGGCGAGCCCTTCACCCCGCGCGAGACGATCCGCATGGCCATGAACAACGCCCGCTGGGTGCGCGATCGCAACTGGCTGCTCGACGGCCGCGGGCGATTCCATGACACCCGCGGCGCGGCCAATCGCGACGAATACCGTGACGTGAGCGAGTCTGAAGACCCGGAAATCGTCGCCGCCCGCAAGCGCTTCGAGTTGTATCTGCGGGAGATCCCGCTGCCCGTCGAAAACGATCCGGCCACGCGGCAGGCGTGGCAGCGCTTCCGTGCCTTGCCCGAGGGCGCGCCGGTCAAGGTGTTCCGTCCAACATATCTGAAGAGAAACGGTGAAGGCACCCCGGCAAAAGAGGTCACCCATCAGGGCGCCAGGTCAACAGGAAAAGCAAACTCGGGCAGGTCCGCTCCATTATACCACGGGAAAACAGACTCATGAAACTCCGCAAAGCCTTCGTCATGTCGGTGAACGCCGGCGCTGAACAGGAATACGAACAACGCCACAACCCCATCTGGCCCGAGCTGGAGAAGATGCTCAAGGAACATGGCGTGTCGAACTACTCGATCTTTCTCGATCCCGGGACGCGAATGCTCTTCGCTTACGCGGAGATTGAAGACGAGGAACAATGGGCGGCCATCGCCTCGACCGAGGTCTGTCAAAGATGGTGGAAGCACATGGCCGACGTCATGCCCTCGCATCCCGACCACAGTCCGGTTAGCGCGCCAATGCGGGAGGTGTTTCACCTCGCGTGGCGAAGCGGAAGCGGTCAATCCACTCCAAACAATTTCATGACACGACTTTCCATCTTCTTGCTAACAGTTATTTGCGCGTTGCCCGCGCTTCCCGCCGCTGAAACAGCAGTTGGGTTCAAAAAACAACCGACTGAAAAGTGGTCGGCTGTCATCCCCGACGACAAGAAATTGTCCCCGGAGTGGGAGCGATCGTTGTTCGAGCGCGGCGCTCCGAGGAGCTACACCGGCGAGGCCCTGATGAACATCGGCATGCCCGTCGGCGGCATCACCACCGGAGGCCTGGTCTATCTCGGCGGCGACGGGAAACTATGGAACTGGGACATTTTCAACCGCCCGCTCAACGGCGTGAAACCGCGGCAGATCCAATACAAGAACCGCTCGTGGCACGGGCTTCCCCAAGGGCTCGGAGCCTGGCAAGGCGGCAATTATGTGGAACCAGTGAGGGACCAACCGTCTCCGTTCGCGCAGGGCTTCGCTCTCAAACTCAAGATCGACGGCAAGGAACAGTTCCGCACCCTCGACCGTAAGGGTTGGAAAGACGTCGTGTTCACTGGTGCCTATCCTTTCGGATCCGTCACCTACTCCGACCCGGATTGCCCCGTCAAAGTGAGCCTGGACGGTCACTCACCATTTTCCCCGTTGAACTTCGACGATTCAAGTTATCCCGCCAGCATCATGAGTTACCGTGTGGAAAACACCGGCACGAAGCAGGTGGATGTCGAGATAGGCGGATGGTTGGAAAACCCGGTGCTTATCGACACGATCAGCGGGTTCCCCGGCATTCTGCGCACCAACCATGTGACCCGTGA
Organism: Akkermansia muciniphila; assembly: GCA_945873305.1. Taxonomy (GTDB): domain Bacteria; phylum Verrucomicrobiota; class Verrucomicrobiia; order Verrucomicrobiales; family Akkermansiaceae; genus Luteolibacter; species Luteolibacter muciniphilus_D. Next base: position 37,122 of record CAMCCX010000020.1, on the reverse strand, counting down.
CAAGGGCACGGTCATGCTGGTGACTAGGGCGGAATATCCAGCGGAGCGGCAATCAAGCCGCGCGGACATCGTGTTCGAGGATTTCGAGAAACCGGCGTACGATGGCTGGGAGGTCGAGGGCACGGCGTTCGGCACCGGACCCGTCGCAAAACAGGACGTGCCTGCCCATGTGGGTGAAATCGGCATGAAAGGCAGACGGGCGGTCAACTCCCATGCCTCGGCTCCGGGCGAACCAACCACGCCGCCCGATCCCGCGAATGACTCGCGCATCCGCGACGCGGCCACCGGCAAGCTCACCAGCAGGCCATTCATCATCGAACGCAAATTCATCACCTTCCTCATCGGCGGCGGTGGACATGCGGAAACCGCAGTCCGCCTGCTGGTGGACGGACAGGTCGTGCAGAGTGCGGGCGGACCTAACAGCAGCGCGATGCGCGAGGCGTCTTTTGACGTCACCGCGCTGGCCGGGAAAACCGCCAGACTCGAGGTGATCGACAGTGTCACCGCCGGATGGGGGCACGTCAGTGTGGATCACATTGTTTTCCGCGACACCGCATCGCTCCCTGAGAAGCAACGGGACTGGGGCAGCATGGCGCTGGCGGCTATCGGCGGAAACCGCAGTCGCGGCAGCGCAATGATCGGCCCCGTGCCGGATCAGTCGGTGTTTGCCAGAGGTCCCGCCATCGCCTCCTCACCCGCCGGCAAACCTTTGCTCGGCGGCGTCACCCAATCGCTCACTCTCGCACCCGCCTCAACCGGAACGGCCACTTTTGTCATCGCTTGGCATTTCATCAATTCGATCGAAACCGTGAAAGGCGCCGAAACCGGCCATTATTACGGCAAGCGTTTCAAGGACGCAGCGGAGGTGGCAACCGACATCGCGGCGAATGCCGGACGTCTCAACAAGGTCACCCGGCTTTGGAATGACACATGGTATGATTCCACACTGCCATACTGGTTCCTTGAGCGGACGATCATCCCCCTCAACTGCCTGGCATCGCCGACCTGCTATCGTTTCGCGGACGGCAGGTTTTACACCTACGAAGGGATCCGCAGTTGCGCCGGCCATCCGAACCACGTCTGGCACTACGCCCAGGCCCATGCACGGTTATTTCCGGAACTCGAACAGGATGTGATCGAACGTGTCTGGTATGGCTTCGGATTCAAACCGGACGGCTCGATGGCCTACCGCGGCGAGGTCGGCGGGGACAGCGCCATCGACGGCCATTGCGGCGTGATTCTATCCGTGTTGCGGGCGCATCAGACGAACCCGGACGACCAATTCCTCAAGCGCCTCTGGCCTCGCGTCAAACAATCCATTGAATACGCCAACACGCGCGACAGGGACGGCGACGGCTTACTGGATACCCCCATGCTCACCACGCTCGACGAGCCGTGGCACGGATCGATCCCGTGGGTCAGCAGCCTCTACATCGCCGCACTCATGGCCGGCGAACAAATGGCACTGGAGATGGGCGACACCAGCTTCGCCGCCGATTGCCGCCAGCGGGCGGAGAAAGGCCGTGCCGCGATGGATTTCAAGCTTTTTAATGGCGAGTGGTTCATCCAGATCCCGGATCCAGAAAACCCGAAAAAACTTGGTGCCTACGAGACGGTCCACATCGATCAAGTAATGGGCCAGGGATGGGCGTGGCAGGTTGGACTCGGGCGCGTGCTCAGCGAGGACACCACCCGCTCCGCGCTGCGCTCGTTGTGGAAATACAACTTCGCGCGCAACCTTGATGCCTTCGACGCGCAGGCCGATCCCAAGGGCCGCCCCTATTATACCGATGGCGAGGGCGGTCTGGTCATGACCGCCAACGCGCTTGGCCGCGAGTTGCCGTTCGGTGTGTATTCCGGGTTCGCCTGTTATCTCAACGAGACAATGAACGGTTTCGAATACCAGGCGGCCGCGCACATGATCGCCGAGGGTATGGTCAAGGAAGGCATGGCCGTCATCAAGACCCTCGACGAGCGCTATGATGGCAACAAACGCAATCCGTTCAATGAAGTGGAGTGTGGCGACCACTACGCCCGCTCAATGGCCAGCTACGGCGCGCTCATCGCCATTTCGGGATTCGAACACCACGGTCCCCGGCGTCACATCGGATTCGCGCCGAGACTCACGCCGGAAAACTTCAAGGCCCCGTTCGTCGCCGCCGAGGGGTGGGGGACTTTCTCCCAACGCATTGAAGACGGGACAATGACCGCCGAGATCGATGTCCGCCACGGCAAGCTCGCTCTCGCCACCATTGCACTCGAACACGATGGCGGGACCAAGGTGACCGTAAAACGGGGAGATGCCATTCTTTCAACATCGATCAATCACAACGGCAAGCGCGTCCTTATCACCCTGGATGCACCGGTGGAAGTCACCGCTGCGGAGAAGCTGGCCATTGTCGTGGACTGACCTCCCCTGGAGGTGCGAGGGTTGTAAGCGAAAGAGTGAGAAGTGGGCACAGGGGGTTCATGGCGTGGCAAGGTGGTAATAACGGGTGACAAGGTGACGGGCAAGCGATGAAGTGGATTCACTTCCTTGGTCCTCACCAGACCCCTTCGATCGTCTCAAGGCTCACGCCAAGCACGCGTTTGGCGATGGCATCGAGCGCCTCGCGCGGGCCGGTGAGATGCACGGTGGATTGGGCGTGGGTGTGGGACTCGCCGGGCTTGAGAAACAGGGCGGGACTGGAGGTTTCCAGTTCGTAAAACGGACCGAGCGGCTTGGCTCCGGGTTCTGGCGGGCCATCGTTATAGGAGTTGAGGAGGTCTCCACCGAAGGGATTGACGTCCTCTTTCCACTGGGAATCGACGTAGGGCCATGAAGCGCTCGCTTCATTTCCACCGGGCCGGATACTGATCAGGGTCAGCGTGCCGGAGTCCGCCTGCCAGCTGCCCGCGACGCCCATGGAGCGCTTCGGAGGAATGCCGAGCTTTCCGCGTTCCCGGCCATCTCCTTTGAAGAACAGCGCGGACTTGCCGTATTTGATCCGGGTCTTGGAAATCTCGCCGAAATAGCCGGTGTTGGCGATGGGGCCGAGTTCGGAGTCATCGCCGGGCTTGAACGGGATGACGACGGTGGTTCCCGGTGTTGGCTTGAACATTCCGAGCATCCAGATGGATGGTGCGCCGGTTTCGCGGGTCCATTCGTTTTTTCCGGAATTCGTCACCGAGTTTTTCGTAATGTAAGCGACGGCCTGCACGCCATCCGGAATGGCACCGCCGCAGATTTCGGCCAGCTCCGTTGCGGTGGTGAGGGTGACGCTGCGTTTCACATCCATCGAGAAAACCGTGCCCGCGCGGTTCGGCAGTTGTGTGGATTTGACGAAGGTGATGCTGTTGGATGAATTGGTAGCGGCGGTTTCGAACGCTTCGGTGTCGATGACCGACGGAGTTTTCCAGTTGGCGAAGGTCTGCTCGACTTTTGGCGGAAAGAACAAGGCGAAGGGGCTGCCTTCCGGACCGAACCAGAGGCGCTCCTCGCCACCGAAGACGTGGATGTGTCTGGCGAGGCCCTCGCGGTCAGCTTCCGGCTTGATGCCGGCCGCGACGACTTCCGGGTTGATCCAGCCGAAGCCGACGCCATCCGGCCCGCTGGCGGTGGATGTCATGACGCGTCCCTGCCAGGCGGGCGCGACGGCGATCCGCGCGGACCCGGAAGCGAGTTCGATGATCTCCGTGTGTTTTTTGAGGAACGCGACATCCTCCTGATAGGTGGACGCGGCCAGGGAATGACCACCTACCATGATCATGGCGGAGGAAACAACGAGGTGTGCTGTATTTTTCATAGGGAAGGCGGGTTTGATGGATGCAGGTGGATGGTGGACAATCGGAATTATTCCACAGGCGCGTTGCATTATATTCGTCTCATGCTGCTATTGTGAAGAAAATCCCCCGGTAACCCTGTCTGACATCCGGCTATCATGCATTCATTCAAAATCGTTATGCAAAGGTGGGGCGGATGCCGTGATTCGCGTCCGGGCAAGTGGTGAGGCATCCATGCGGTGGGCATGAGGTGATTGCATGGGCAAATGACGCTATGGCACGAAGGCGGGACCCTTCGCAAACAAGCGGAGTTCCGTGGCACCTGCCGCGCAGGCGACGGGTGGGCCTTGTTGGAGCAGCGTCCATGGTGCCGGGCTGTCCACATGATAGACGATGGCATCGCGTTCGCGCTCCCACGCGATGTCAGCCCAGCCCACGCCAGGGAACGCGACGCGCCCCTCCGCGGATTTCAGGCTGCCCGGATGGACTGCGATGCGGATCACCGGCCGACCTTCGTGCAGCTCTGTGTCCGCGCCGAGAATGCGGCGGCTCATTTGCCAGGTCGGTGCCCCAGCCCAGTAATGGCAGCGGCTCCAGCGTTCGTCGAAGACCTCCCACCAGGTGGTCGCGCCGCCGTCAAGCATCCAGCCCCACGCCTTGCGCCAGATTTCGATGGCTTCGTCCACCTTGCCCGCACGGAGTAGCAGATCGATCGAGTAGTTCGTGAAATACGGTGTGGCGATCGCGGGCGAGGCTTGTGTCGGGTCGCGCAGACGTTTGCCCGCAGGGTTGCAGGGAAACGAGGAAAGCAACTGCCGCAAGGTCACGGCCACGGCGGCATCGCGGTCGACCGCGCCAATCCGCTCGCCGAGTACTGCCGCGTGATAGGACTCGGGATCTCCGGCTGCCGCCGATCTAACAATAGACCGCAGTGAGTCCGCTTTTTTCCTGCATGCTTCATCGGCACCGTCGCGATCGAGCAGTTTCTGCCAGCGATCCCATGCATCCACCGCAGCCACCACGTGGGCGAGCACGGCGGGTTCGAGCTGATCCTTCGCGGGCTGTTTGTATCCCCAATCCACGAAACTCCACGGCAGGTGGTGGCGTCCGTCGGGTTTGATACAGGCCAACAACGCCTCAATGTTGCGGCGCGCGGGGCCTTCCAGATCCACTAGCAGATCAGTGCTGCCCTCGAGTTCGGCACAACGCACGCAGGAGTTCACCCATTGGGCGGCGTAGGTGCCGAGATAGATCAACTCCCCCGGGCCGCAACCGGACACCATGCCATCCTCGCGCGCGGCCGCCGCGGAGTGATAGAGCGCGCGGCGTGCCGGGGCCATATTGCCCCAACCGACGCCAAGCAACTCGATGCCGGCCAGCGCCACGTCGCCGGTCCACTCGCCGCGTTCGCGGACCGAATCGACCGCCGAGTCTTCAGTGGAGGCGCGCATCGTGTCGATCCCGACTTTCCAGATGCGGTCAAGGAGTCCGTCATGCAGGGCAAGGCGTCCCTGCGGCTCACCTAACAAATCCCTCTCGCGGAAGCGGACATCTTTCAAATCCGCATTGCCAACGCACGCCAGCCTTACTTCCAGGTATCGGCAACCGAGGGTTTGCAATGGACGGACCGGCGTGCATCCGGGACCGAAGGCGAACTTCTGCAGAAAGCGCGTAGGTCCGGCCGAGCCCGCGACAATCGGCACCGGTCTCCCGTCGGGCCCAAGCCGCTCCGCATAGGCGATGGTGACTTCACCCGCGCAATCGGAATGCACATCGAACTCAAGCGCGCCAATGCGGATCCGGCCCAAATCGAATCGCTGCCACGTGCCGTCGGGACCGGTTGCCGGGTCCGGTGCCGGGTCCGCCACCATGAAGGCCACCGCCGGGTCGTCGAAGCGGTAGCAATAATACGTGTCGCGGTAGATCCCGTGTTCTTTCGGTTCCGGCACGACGGATGGCCAAACCGGAATTTGCACCGGAGAAGCGCACGCAGCCCCGAGGATCCTCTCCAACTCCGGCACTGGCACGACTTTGCTCCACCCCGGATCGCGCGAAGGATCCTCCGTGCGCCATGCTCCGGCACACGGGCTTTGCGTCCATTCCATCCATCCCTGCAGCGGGCTGACGCGCAGGCCGGTGGCGAGATATTCTATCAGGTGGCGTCCGGACCACGAGGGCGGGGCTTCAAGGTCGCCGACAAGATCCACCCAAACAAAACCCGGCATGCGCGCGGCGAGGCGGGTGGTGAGACCTTCGTGCATTGCATGGAGGCTCACCCGGTGAGGTCCGGCGGGGAGCGTGACCCGGCACTCCTGGTATTCAGGCATGGAAGGAACGAAACGCAACGGTCCCCAGGCAAGTTCGCGGTCGTCCACCATCAATCGATAGGCCGCGGGGGTGATCACTCGCAGCCGCACTTCACCCTCCCGGGCCAGTTGAAAGTCAGCGACAAATCCCAGATGCAGGTCCTGTTCGCGCGGCGGATCCGGAATCCAGAACACTTCGTGCGCCATTCGCACAGCGGGCGGATTCGCCAGAGGCGCGGCCAGTTGCCCGAGTGTGCCGGGGACTCCGAATGCCTCGATCTCGACTTCGGATCCAGAAAGCGCGGTGAAATCTTGTGGGTGGTCTGACATGGATAGGTTCGTTTCTCAGATCGACAAATATCAGGTTATTGGCGTAACCGCCTTGGTTCCCGCGCCAGCGATCACCGCAGACGTGCCATGGGCATCGGCACCGTTGAATTTGGCACTGGGGCGAAGGCATGACAGTTCGGAAACGGAGAGACTGCCAGCCTCGAACCGGAGGGCCGGTTCCCAGCGCAGCCAAGAAGCCATTCCGCATGCCATCATCAAAAACCGCCAATCCGGCAGCCCATCACCAAACGCGCCCGGAGGACCGCCTGCCGCTGTCGGAAAAGGCCGGCTATTCCGCGGGGGGAATGTCCTACACCCTCATGGGCAACGCGATTGGCAATCTGGGCAATGTCGTCCTCAACGTGGCCATGGGAATGAATCCATTCCTCGTGGGCTTGCTGATGGCCATACCGCGCTTCATCGACGCCTTGCTGGATCCACTGATCGGCGCATGGTCGGACAACAGCCGGTCGCGCTGGGGACGCCGCAAACCGTTCATGGTCATAGGCGGAATCGGGGCCGGATTGTTTTTTGTGATCCTCTGGTGGCTTCCAGGCGGCTGGAGCGAGATGGGCAGGTTCTGGTATTTCCTGATAGTGTCCGTTGTTTTCTACCTGTTCATGTCGCTTTTCGCCGTGCCGTGGGGCGCGCTCGGCCTCTCGCTCACGCCAGACTATCATGAGCGGACGCGGCTGATGGCGACCAATGCCTTCTGGTGCGCGGCGGCGGCGATCCTGCTTTCGTGGTTATACGCGCTGATCAAGTTGCCGGTGTTTTCTAACAGCATCGCGGGCGTCCGCTGGGTCTCGGCGGGCATGGCGGTGCTGATGGTGTGCCTCGCGCTTGTCGCGGTGGTGTTCTGCCGCGAGAGGCAAACGGCCGCGCAGGCAACGCACCAGGCGGAGCCTGTCCTGCCGCAGATCAAGGCGGTGCTCGCCAACCGCGCCTTCCTGATTCTCGGCAGCATCGTCTTCTTCATGTGCCTCGGCGTGTTCAGCATTTCCAGCCTGCCCACCTACATCGCCATCTATTACATCTTCGGCGGTGACGAAAAGGCGGCCTCGATGCTTGTCGGCTGGAACGGCACTGTGTGGCAGGTGGGCAGCCTGTTCTTCGTGCCGCTGGTGGCATTCGCCGCCACCCGGCTCGGCAAGCGCCAAACCCTGATCAACGCGTTGTTCTTCGCGTTGGCCGGCAATCTCATCAAGTGGTTCTGTTATTCTCCGGCGCACCCTTGGCTGTTCCTCATCCCGCCGCTGTTCATTGCCCTGGGATTCTCCGCGCTCTGGACGATCGCCAACTCCATGCTGGCGGATGTGTGCGACCTGCACGAACTCAGGACGGGAAACCGCAATGAAGGCACCCTGAACGCCATGTATGCCTGGCTGATGAAACTCGGCACCACTCTCGCCTTCGCGCTTTCCGGGCTGCTCATCAACCTCACCGGCTTCCAGCAGTCGCTCGGTGGCGGGCAAAGCGGACACACCATTCTTACCATGCGCCTGCTGGACATCGGAGTGCCGGCCGCAGCCGTGGTGGCCGCCATCGCGCTGGCGTGGATCTATCCGGTCTCGGAAAACCGTGCCTATGAAATCCGCGGAGAACTCGAGCGGCGGCGGGGCACGCTCGGGCGGGCATGAATCGTCGCGGGAGCCACCCCCCTGACGAGGGCAGGTCATCGGCCACGGGGATGGCGTTTCCACCTTGATTCTTGTCACCATGGCAAAGGCCGCCCGCATGGGTTACGCTATGATGGGGGTGTAAATCCGTCTCGAATGAAGAAGAACACCCGCCACGAATCCGTCCCCACCCTTGGCTTGCTCACGCCGCAATGCTTGTCAGAAAGGAATGCCGCTGTCTGGTCGCGCCGCATAAGGATGAGTCTGGCAATGTTTTCAATGGTCGTCTTGGGATCCCCGGTGCTCGCGGGCGGACCGCTTGAGGTCAGCGGCCGTGCCGAGGATGCGGCGGACTGGCGCGATGCGTCGGACTCATCGCGTGTGGCGGAGGCCTTCGGCAGGGGAATGCGGGTCAATGGCTGGCTGCTCTTTGGATCGGACCCGTTGACGGACAACTTTGGCGACACCTCGCACCGGGCCGAGAGTTTGCCGGGATACGTCGCGCAGGTCGCCGTGGCGCAAGGAGCACGGGTGGCGCGCTTCGCCGCATATGCCACGGTTTCCCTGCCACAATCCAAGGAATCCCTCGCGGGAACACTGACGCTCGACGGTGCCGCGGACCAGACGGAGTTGCTTACGGTCCGCATTGGAGCCGGCGCGCCAGCGATGCTGCGGCTTGCGGTGCTGACTGACAACCTGGGCGGGCCCGACTATGTGCCGCGCGGCATCAGCCTCGCGGTCGACGGCAAGGAGGGATCTGTGGTCACTGTTACTCCTAACGGAACGCCGGACTGGCTGTTCTGGACTCTGCCCCGCTTGAAGGAAGGGAGCGAGATCTCCCTGCGCGTGCAATCGGACAATGGCGTGGCGGCCATCGGCGGCTTGCTCTTTCTTTCCGCATCCGCGGATGTGGCCCGCAAGCCCGTCGCCGCAGGGCCGTTGCCGGTCATTGATCACAAGATCGGCGAGTTCTCGCGCGAGGGCGAATACTTGAAAGACTACTATGTATTCAAGGATGGTGACACCTTCCATCTGTTTTACAACGTGGGGAATGCCGGCGAATCGCAGCAGTGGTTCGAGCCGGGAAACGAGAAAGCCTTCGGCCACGCGACATCGAAAGACTTCAAGACATGGAAGCACCACCCGCGCGTGCTGGATGTGGTGCCGGGCACCTGGGAGGGCATGGTTGTGTCCGCGCCGTCCATCATCAAGCACGAGGGCGTGTATTACATGTTCTACACGGGATTCGATGACCGGGTGCCGGGCAAGCAGACGGTGGGACTGGCGACTAGCAAGGACCTCTTTCGTTGGCAGCGGCACGAGGGCAATCCGGTTTACGAAGCCCCTCCTTGGGCCGATCGGCGCGCCGATGGATGGATCGATTGCCGTGACTCACATGTGATCAAATACGGCGACGGGTTCCTGCTCTTCACCATGGTTTCCAAGGGCGAAGGCAAAGGTGCCATCGCACTCGCCGAATCGAAAAACCTGATCGAATGGAAAGATCTCGGACCTGCCGTGGAGACATTCAAAGAACCGGAGAGCCCGCGTGTTTTCCAACACGGGGAACATTTCTACATGTTCATCAGCAGCGCGTATGGCAAACAGTTGCTCAGGGCGGCCAATCCGAAGACCGGACCGTGGGAACCGGTCCCGTTCCGTTGGCCGGCACCCGGTTTGTGGTCCGGGTGGGAGGTGGTCGAGGATGGCAACCGCACGATTTTCTCCGCCTTCGAGTGGAAAAGTTTCGGAAACCACATCCGTTTCTGGGATGTGCGCTGGAAGGACAATGTGCCGGAGGTGGTTTATTAGTGTCCATAGGGATGTAACCGGCCGGGTTCCACGCACGTGGCACTTGCACTCTGATTCTTGTCACCGGGTCGAAGGCATTCTTGGCGAATAGTCCTAATGTGAAGAAAACACCATGGTCACCATGCAAACAGATCTCCATCCGCTGGCAGGATACTGGCATCGGCCGCAATCCCACGGCTCACAAAATCTCCCGACGCGTGCATGCGGGTTCAGCCTGCTTGAGCTGCTGGTGGTGATCGTTGTGGTGATCGTCCTCGCCACCATTACTTTCACTGCCGCCAAGGCCGCCACCCGGGCCGCAAATGCTTCCAAAGCGGTGTCCAACCTCAAACAAACGGGGATACTGGTGATGACCTATGCCTCGGATAACAATAACCGGTTGCCACTTTCCGCATCGTCCTGGGAATCCATGACGCAGGGGCGCATCACGTGGTTCCAAGGCGATCTCGCCGACTATGGCGGTCTCAAAATCGAGTGGCAGAAGCCCCATTTTCTGCCGGAGATCTTCTATGATCCTTCGCTCAAGCGTGAGCGCGAGCATCCGTGGGGCTCGTTCGGAGTCAACACCTCGATCGTAATCGATGAAACCGCCTGCCGGCTCAGATATGGCCACTCACAGGGGATTCCGCTTACTGTGATCGCCAATCCGGCCCGAAAGGTCATTTGCAGCAGCGCCAGCGCCGGGACGAACTCCGCACGCTTCGATAGCAGTTGGTATTTCAGCGGAGCAAGCTTTGTGCAACAGGGAATGAGTCCCGGCATCGAACACCCCGACCCACGCAATGGTGGAGGCGCCGCATCGCTGTTCGCCGACGGGCATGTCGAGAAACTCGACGTCAAGTCGATGGATCGGGCAACCCGGCAGCGCTACTTCGTCCTAGATCCATGAATCGGAGCATGTCATGGCGGCTCCAGAGCTTTTACAAGGATTGGTGGCCGGTCGCATGCTGCACGGCGAAGTCATGAGCTCATGTCAGCAAAACCCATTGATAAGATTGCATTGAGCCCACCGTCCTTATGCGTGCGGCGAAACAGGGGCTTTGCCTTGGTGATCACGCTTTCCCTGATGATCTTGCTTACGGTGATCGCCGTGGGTCTGCTTAGCCTGTCATCGATCGCCCTCCGCACGTCCCAAGCCGGACGATACCAAAGCGAGGCACGCGCGAACGCGCGGCTGGCCATGATGCTGGCCATCGGCGAGCTGCAGAAGGAACTCGGCCCCGACCAGCGGATCAGCGCGCGCGCCTCCATTCTCGACGAGGACAGCGCGTCCGAAACGCCGGACGGAATCGCCAACCCGCATTGGCTCGGCGTCTGGGACTCGTGGGCCGATTGGCTCAACAACCCCGACATCAAGACGACCTACGACAAGGGTCGTAGCAAGAATTTCCGCCGCTGGCTGATTTCCAGCCCGGACCCGCCGGCAAGCGGCAATTTCTCGTTCGCTCGAAGCCCCGCCCCGGCGGATGCGGGGGAAATGGTAGGCCCATCCGGGCAGGGCAACGTGCCGGCGAAGGCCTCTTGGGTGCGAACCCGCGGCAACGGCCGCTTTGCCTGGTGGGTCACCGGGGAAAACCAGAAGGCGAACGTGGCGCTCGCCCCGCCTGAGGCGGACAGCGACGCGGAGCTCCTGCACGACCGCTCGCACTGGCCGCGCGGGCGGGCCGCCGCACTGGCGGGGCTGGAAAGCGCTCCCGACGATGCCGCTCTGCTCCGGCGCTCCGTCACCCTTCCGACTTTCGGGCTGGGCGCGACGGATGCGGACTTTCGCCGTCACTCCGGGACTTCCAGTCCGGCGTGGACGGCAAGCGCCCGTTGGCGTGCGTCGAATGTCAGGAACTTGCTCGCCCCGAGATGGACGGCGGTGGCGACGTGGAAGATGTCGAGCGTGCGATGGCCGCCCTTGGCGGTTGTTTGACTGGAAAGGGAGCAGGAGTGGCGCAGCACGGCATCCATGTCGAAGCTGACGAGGCGGTTGATCCCGGTGGCGATGTCCTTTTCCCAATCCGAGATCATGCGATTTGCTTCACGCCGGGAGTAGCCTTTGGTTTTGTCTTTCGAGTGGAGCCAGACTTGCAGTTCGATTGCTTGGAGAAATTCGAATTCCAGCAGATTGGTGAAACGCAGCGGTTCGCCGATGCCTTGCCGCAGCCGATTCGCCGCGACGGAATGACTCTGAACCCGGTAGATCGAACAAAGGAAACTGGTGTCGGAGTAGTGGATCATGGCTCACCGGTTTCAAACGCACGCATTTCGTCCACCTCTTCCTGAGTGAAAAAACGCCCGTTCCACGTCTTTTTCGCACGAGCGAGAAAATCCGGCAGCGGCGGCATTGGCTTGTCTGCCGCCGCCTCCGAGGAAATGCGGGCGATGAGTTTGGAATGTTTGGTGATGAGTATTTCCTCGCCACCAGCCAGCCAGGCTTCGATTTTCGGGAAATCGTAGCGTAAATCCCTGACGGTTGCCGTTTTCATATGATCACAAATTCGTGATGATACCCCAACTTGTCAAGATTCGATCAGAGCTTGGAGTGACGGCTCATCGAGGATCGGCACGCCGAGTTTCTCCGCCTTGTCGCGCTTCGAGCCGCCGCCTTCGCCGGCGAGAGATCTCAGCCGCCGGTCCAGGTCTGTGTGAATGGCGGCGGCTTTTTTTGCGCCGCTCCCCGAGCACCTATAAGTCACCGTCCGGTCCGAATTTCAGAGCCGTCGCGCCCAACAGATCCGCCGGGGTATAATTCCCCGATCACGGATGGATATTGCTTTAAATTGGAAAGCTCTTATCTCATTCACGGGCCTTGGCGGCTTTCTTTTTCCGCGGCCGTCCGCTGCGATTCTCGCTGAGCGGCACGAATCCCATCGCCCGGTAAACCCCGCAGTCCTCACCATAAGCGGGCTCTCCCCTTACGCCGGAGGCCACGCGCATCAGCTTCTTCGCTAGCTTCCGGTCCGCCTGATCCCGTTCCAGTCGCAGGCCCCGTAACCAGAGCTCCGCCGCCCGGACACGCTCGCGCGCGCCCTTCGCCGCATCCACCTCGGCATGGAGTTCCTGGTAGTCGATTCCCGCGAAGCGCTCCTGCTCCGGGGCCTGGTGTTTCCAAATCGTGAGAAAGCGTTCGCCGCGTTTGAGGATGTTCGTGCCGCGTAGTTTTTCCATGGTCGTTGATTTTTGCTGCCTGTTCATTGCACGCCGGCTGAAATAATCAAGGCCGCAGGCTTCCGGCCTGGATTTTCACTTGTGTTGCACGATGTATCATTGCCATGACGCGATGCTAAAGTGCCGGAAATTCGATCCCATCACCTTGGGCTCGGGTTTTTACAGCCCGTGCGCGATGTATGGGCACCGGAAACTCGATCCCATCGCCTTGGGCTCGGATTTTTATAGCCTGTGCGCGATGTATTGGCTCCGGAAATTCGATCCCATCGCCTTGGGCTCGGGCAACCGCCTGCCCGTGCGGCACGAGAGCTGGGGGTATTGAGGTGATCCGTTAGGATTCGATCATGGATGCGAGCGTCGCCTCATCGAGGATGGGGACGCCGAGTTTCTCGGCTTTGTCGCGCTTCGAACCGCCGCCTTCGCCGGCGAGGACGTAGCTGGTTTTCGCGGAAACGGAGCCGCTGACTTTGCCGCCTTTGGATTCGATGAGTTCTTTCATCGCGTCGCGGTCGATGCTGAGAGTGCCGGTGATGACGAAGGTTTTTCCGGCGAGCGGAAGGGCGGATCCATCGGCTTCGGCGGTGATGGGGAGGTAGTTGTCGGAGACCGGATCGATGCCGAGTTCTCTGAATCGGGCGAGGGCGTGTTGGCCGGCCTCGGATTTGAAAAAGGTGACGATGGTTTCCGCCACGGCGGGGCCGACGTCGCCGGTGATTGAGTATTTCGCGAGAAACTCGTTTTGTTTTTTCGCCGTGGGTCGGGTGTCGCGGAGGAGTTCCGCTAGAATCGGCGAGTCGGGGATTTCTCCTAGCGTGCGGTGGAGGCGGGAAAGCTCCTTGGCGGCGGATTCGCCGAGCTGGCGGATGCCCATCGCGTAGAGCCAGCGGTGGAGTGGTTTGGATTTCGCGGCTTCAAGGGCGGCGAGGACTTTGGCGGCGTTTTTCTCACCGAAGCGGCGGGGAGATTCCTCGGTGCCGAGGTTGAGGTCGGCCAGTGTTTCCTCGTCGAGGCGGAAGAGGTCGAGCGGCGTCTGGCAATGGCCGTGGCGGACGAGCGCTTCGGCGACGATTTCCCCGAGGCCTTCGAGGTCGAGCGCTTTGCGGGAGGCGAAGTGCTTGATGTGGGTGACCGCTTGGGCGGGGCACTGGAAATTCGTGCAGCGCCACGCGACGAAGCCTTCTTCCTGGCTGATAGGTCCGCCGCAGGACGGGCATTTTCCGTGGACGCTGTCATAGAGCGAATAGGGAACCGCGCCTTCCGCATGGCGGATGACCTTGACGATGGCGGGGATGATTTCCCCGGCCTTTTCGACGAGTACGGTCGCGCCAAGGCGGATGTCCTTGCGGTCGATCTCGTCCTGGTTGTGCAGGGTGGCGCGGGAGACGGTGGAACCGGATATGAGCACGGGCGTCAGCTCGGCCACGGGTGTTAGGACCCCGGTGCGGCCGACTTGGATGATGATGTTGTTGAGCGTGGTTTCCTTCTGTTCTGGCAGGAATTTGTAAGCGGCGGCCCAGCGCGGCGCGCGGGAGGTGAAGCCGAGTTGTTCGCGCTCGGCGCGGTCGAGGACCTTGATGACGGCTCCATCGGTGCCGTAGTCGAGTGCGTGGCGCTCGCGGTTGATGCGGGCCACCGCATCGAGGACTTCACCGAGATGGTTGGCGTTGAGGATCGGCTGGTTTTGGGGGATGCCGAGCGTTTCCAACAGGTCGTGGAATTGGTGTTCGGTTTCCAGCGGCGGGCCTTCGTAAGCGCCGAGGCCGTGGGCGAGGAAGGCGAGCGGTCGCTTGGCGACGATTTTCGGGTCGAGCTGTTTGAGGGTTCCTGCCGCGGCGTTGCGGGGATTGGCGAAGGTGGGCAGGCCGGCCTCGTCGCGCTCGTTGTTCAACGCGGCGAAAGCTTCGTTAGGCATGAAGATCTCGCCGCGGACTTCGAGGAGGGACGGGTGAGGGGCGGGAAGTTTGAGCGGAATGCTGCGGATGGTGCGGACGTTGTGCGTCACGTCGTCGCCGGTTTGGCCGTCGCCGCGGGTGGCGGCGTAGGCGAGTTTTCCGTCCCGATAGAGCAGGGAAACGGCGACGCCGTCGATCTTGGGCTCAATGGTGACCGGGACGTCGTCGCGTTTGAGGTTTTTCTGGAGTCGGCGGTAGAAATCGATGAGTTCCTGCTCGGGGCAGGTGGCTTTGGCTTTTTCCACCCCCTCGGCGCTGAGTTCGAAGACGTCGTCGATGCTGAGCATCGGGACGGCGTGGCGAATCTGTTGGAAGCCGTCGATGGGGGCGCCGCCGACGCGGAGGGTGGGGGAGTTCGGGTCGTGGAACTCGGGGTGTTTGGCTTCGAGGGATTCGAGTTCGCGGAACAACCGGTCGTATTCCGCGTCGGAGATTTCCGGTTCGGCCTGGCTGTAATAGAGCCGGTTGTGGCGGTCGAGCTGGATGCGCAGATCGCGGATGCGGTCGTGCGGAGTGGGGATCTGGGAGAAAAGGTCAGGCTCGGCCATGGGCGGAGTCTCAGGCCTGAAGAGCAGTTTTCAAGAGCGGAGTCGGCGGGAGAAGACTACGGGATTTCCACCGGCTTGATCATTTTCTGGGTGAAGCGCACGACGACTTGGTATTTCGCGCCGTCGCGGGCGGTGCCTAGCAGTGCGCTGCCGTAGCCGTCGAGTTTCCAGAGATGGGAGGGTGAAAACGAGCCGTTGGGCAAACTTTCCATCGCGGGGAACGGCCCTTTTTGGACGGGTTTGCCGTGAAGCGTGTCTAGCAGTTCGGCGAATTCTTTCCAGCTCGGTTCGAGTTCCGACTTGTAGGCGTTGGCGGGGAGGAGGTCGGTTTGCAGGGTGATTTCCTTGAGCGTGTCGCTTTCCGTCCAATCGAAATAGAGCGTGGCGGTGAGGGTGCCGATTTTGTGCCGGGTCCGGAAAATGCCGTTCAGTCCGGAGCGGCCGACGAAGGTTTCGTCGGTGGTCATTTGCACGAATTTGCTGGCCTTGAGTTTGGCGAGGGCGGCCTCGCGGGAGTCGCCGAATACAAGCGTGTCGAAAGCGGTGGCTTTATCGGGCTCCTTTGCCGTGGTGAGAGGATGGTTGGCGTTGACCCAAGCGCGGTCGTTAGGGTCGAGTTGTTCGAGTTGGATGGTGAGCTGCTTCCAATCCTTGGTGCGCATGATCGTGATGCTGGTCGCGTCACGGCTGACCCATTCGCCCTCGGTGGAGCGCTGGCCGTCCGCGCTTTTCCATATCCGCGGCGCGGCATGGAGGTTGAGCGCGGATGCGATCAGCAGGAAGGAGACGAATTTGAGAGTCATGAGGAAATCGGAGCGCCGGCCTCGGCGGAGTGATGGAGAAAGTGTCCCGGCTGTCTCAGCCGGTTTTCCGGGGCTTTGCATCCGGCTGAGACAGCCGGAACACATTTTCTACTTCTTTTCCTCGGTCTGATCTGCCGGTGGCACCGAGATCGGCGGGGTGGTGGCGCTGACAGGCGGGCGGGCGATCATGCCGCCGGGAAGTTGCTGGACGCCACTGGTGGGAGCGCCCTCGGCAGGAGGCGGCGGGGTGGCCTTGGTGATGAGGGCGGCGCGGTCTTTCAGCAGTGGATCGACGGTGGTCCTGGCGACCTCGAAGGTGATGCCGGCGAGGGCTTTTTCCTTGGCGAGTTTTTCAGTGAGAACCTTTTGGCGCTCGGCGAAGGCGTCGTCCTTGGCTTTGGCGTCCTCGGGTTTTTCGCCTTCGGCCTTTTTGCGCTCCTTGGGGATTTCCGCGGCGACTTCCACGGTGACGAGGAAATTGTCGGTGGCCGCGGGTTCGGCATCGGGAGTGGCCGGAGCTGCGGTGCCGGGCTTGGTGGGCGTGATCTGGAGGGTGTAGGTGAAGCCCTCGACCGTTTCGATGACGGCGGTGCGCTTGCCGTCGGCGGCGGCGCGTTCGGCGACCTTGTTAGCGGGGACGACGTCCTCGAAGCGGGCGTATGAGAAGAGGCTCTTGAGCGGGCTGGTGACGCTGGTGTCGAGCACCTCGGCGGCGGTGGCGCCTTCGAGTTTGAACTCGGCGTTCTCGTCGTCGCGGGTGAGTTTCCAGTCGGTCTCTGCCTTGCCGGGTTGGCTGAGAGTGATGGATTTGATCTTTTCGGGATTGATGAATCCGGAGTCGAGCCAGCGCTTGGCGTCGTCACTCACGGACGGGAACATTTCGCTAACGGCGTAGAAGCCGGAGTCGTCGGCGTGGTTGCGCAGATAGCGGCCGACGGCGCTTCCTCCACCCATGGGAGACGGGGCCGAGCTGCTTTCGATGTTTTTGCCGAGGGAAACCTTGGCGATTTCCTTGCCTGCGGCGTCCTTGAAGGTGGCGGTCAGTCCGCGGTCCGCAGGCTTGGTGGCGGCCTCATCCATGCCGAAGCGCGGGGCGAAGGACGGACCGGCCTCCAGGCCGAGGGTGATCTTGAGCTCGCCCAGCGTGCGGATGAAGTCGTTGACGAAGGTATTGTTAGCCGGGTAGCCGTCGCGCTGGGCGACGACCCATTTGGCGTCCTTCTTGGCGAGCGTCACGCTGCCGGCGGCACCTTGGATTTCGATGCTGGCGGCGTCATTGGCCGGGAAGGATTCGAAAAGCGTCTGGCCCTGGCTGCGCTTGGTGGCGCTGCGGGTGGATTGGTTCTGACTGACTTTGACGGCGGTCACGGCCGCGCCGAGGGCGATGGCGATGACCCAGAGGATGATGACCTGGCGTTTGTTCATGGCGGAAGAGATTTGAAATTTGAAATTCGGGATTTGAAGTCAACGGGCGCGAGTGGCGCGGCGGCGTTGGATGAATAGAGCGAGACCGATCAGCACCACCAACGTCGGCATGGAGGCGACATTGAGCAGGGTGATCTTCGCGGAGAGCTTGTCCTTCTGGCGGCGGAGTTCTTTTTCCTGCTCGCGGATGAGCTTGGAATACTCGACCTGTTCGGCTCGCAGCTTTTTGATTTCCTCTTCCTGCGCGGGCGACAGATAGAGTTCCGAGCCGCGGGATTTCTGGGCTTGGAGCTCGCTGAGTTTCTGTTGGGCGGCCCTTTGTTTCGCTTGGAATTCCTCGATTTTCACCCCGACGGTTTTGTTGAAGTCCGCCTCCATTTCCTGGATCACGGTGAACGGGCGGCGGATCGCGGAACGGGAGCGGGAGCCGATCAAGTGCTTGGAGCCCGTGGCTTGGTCGAGCAGGTTGAGGAGCAGGGTGGCGTTGCCGTTGGAGGGCGAGGCCATTTGCTGGCCGCCGAAGTTCTGGACGTTGTAAGCGAAGCGGTCGTAGAAGGCGTCCACGTCGCCGATGAGGAAGACGTTGCCGGGAGCGGCGGCTTCTTTCAGATAGGCCGGCTTGGCGGTGTCCTTGTCTTCCGGAGTTTTGGCGTCGGCGGGTGGCTTCGGTTTGCCGTCGGGGAAGGCGGTCTTGAAGCTGCCGGATAGATGGGTGACGAGGTCGTAGGCGGTGCCGTTGGACTTGAGCGTGCGGGCGAGCGACGGGTCGAGCTGCGAGGCTTTCACCGAATCGACGAAGCCGGCCTTGGTAGAGGATTTGATGAGCGTGTTGGCAGTGATTCCGTCCTTGCCGGTGATGGTGATGGCGCCGGGAAGGAAAAGCGTGACGGAGCCGAGATCCTTGGTGATGACGTCGTCCTTCTGGGGCATCGAGTCTTTTCCAAGGGTGAGTACGGCGAGGCCGAGACGGTCGCCGCCGAGCTTGGTGGCGAGAGCTGGATCTGCCAGAACCTGGCCGGACTCGAAGGCGACTCCCCATGCGGATAGAAGAGTCGGCAGGGTGGAGGCGGTGGCAGGCGGCGGTTGCTGGCCCATCATCGGGTTCGGCTGTGGCGCGGTCATTTGCGCGGCCACGGAGAACGGGTCGAGGCAGGCGACCACGGTGCCGCCGTTGAGGACGTATTGGTCCACGGCGAACTCGGCGTCCGGCGTGATGCCGGCGGGGTGGAACAGGAGCAGGACCTTGATTTCCTTCGGGTCGATCGTGCTGGATTCCAGCGGCACGTCCACGACGTCGAAGGACTGCTTGAGCTGTTGATAGATGACCCAGCCCGGAGTCGGTGGTTGGCCGGGCATCATGGCGGGCGCGCCTTTCAGGTCGAGGGCGGTCATCAGGCCGATCTTCGGTTTGGTGGGAGTGCTGACCTCGCCGACGGCTTTGGAGATATGGTATTCCAACATCGTTTCGTCGCGCGGGTCCATGAACGGGATGACACTGGTTTTATCGAGGCAGGAAATGGCCAGGCCGAAGAAGAGGTTCTGGTCGTTCATGCGCTGGCCGTTGATGCCGTCGAGGTTGGCGGAGTCCTCGGCGTCGGTGTCGGGCTGGGGATCGAGGTTGTCGATGCGGAGTTTGCCTTTCGAGATGGAAGCGTATTCCTTGAGCAGGTCATCGACGCGACGCATGTGGAGCTTGAGGTCCTCGGGCATGTAGTCGGTGCTGCGGGAAGCGTAGTAACGGATGACGACGGGCGTATCGAGCTCGGTGAGGATGGCGCGGGTGCCGGAGGACAAGGTGTGGACCTTGTTCTCGGTGAAGTCCGCGCCGCGGTTGCCGAGCGGGGTGAGCGAGACGAGCCAGTTGGCGAGCAGGGCGATGACGACGAGCGCTGCGACGCCGAGGGCTGCGCGGGTGACCGGGTGGGTGGTTTTCATAAGGAAAATTTGAGATTTGAAATTTGGGATTTGAAACCGATCAGGCGCGCTTGGAGGAGAGGATGGCGCTGGTGCCTAGCAGGCAGACGAAGATGATCGAGCCGAACCAGATGAAGTCCTTCAGCCGGAACAGGCCGCTGTTGAGCGAGCTGAAATGGTCCCAGACGCCGAAGGCGACGATGCCTTCTAGCACGCCCGGAGAAACGATTTTCGAGAGCTCGCGGGTGACCGGGTCGTAGCCGCAAAGCAGGATCAGCACGCAGATGGAAACCGAGACGATGAGGCAGACGACTTGGTCGCGGGTGCAGGCGGAGACCAGCATGGTGATGGCGAGGAAGGTGCAGCAGACGAGGAAACTTCCCAGATAGCCCGAGAAAATCGCGCCGTTGTCGGGATTTCCGAGGTAGTTGACCGTGAGGACGATGGGGAAGGTGAAGGCGAGCGCGATCAGCCAGACGGTGGCGGCGGCGAGGAATTTCCCGATGATGGCGCTCCAGGTGGAGACCGGGAAGGTTCCTAGCAGTTCGATGGTGCCGGTGCGTTGTTCGTCGGCCCAGAGTTTCATGCCGACTGCCGGAGCCAGCAGCATGTAAACCCATGGGTGCCAGAAGATGAACGTCCACTCCAGCGAGGAGTCGCCGACGCGCATGAACTCGCCGAAGGTGAAGGTGAGGCCCAGCGAGAACAGCAGGAAGATGACGATGATCGCGTAGGCGGTGGGCTGCGAGAAATAGCTGGAGAGCTCGCGCTTGTAGATGGTGCAGGAAGACATGGTGAGTGGTGGAAGTTAGGTTTTCCGGGATCAGGCGGCGGCTTCGGTGTCGCGGGAGGTGACTTTGCGGAACAGGTCGGTGAGCGAGCCGGTTTCGGACTGGGCGAGCAGTTCGGCGGGGGTGCCGTCGGCGACGATTTTCCCGCGGTCCACGATGACGGCGCGGGTGCAGGCGGCTTCGACCTCTTCGAGGATGTGGGTGGAGAAGAGGATGGCCTTGGTTTTGCCGAGCCGCTTGATGAGCTGGCGGACTTCAAACTTCTGGTTCGGGTCGAGTCCGTCGGTCGGCTCGTCGAGGATCAGGACTTCCGGGTCGTGAAGCAGCGCTTGGGCGAGGCAGGTGCGGTGGCGGTAGCCTTTGGAAAGCGTGTCGATGGACTGCTTGGCGACGGTGCCGAGGAAGCAGGTGTCGATGGCGCGCTCGACGGCGTCGTCCTTGGCGACGCCCTTGAGGCCGCGGATGGCGGCGCAGAATTTGAGGAAGCCGATGACGGTCATGTCATTATAGAGCGGGGCGGATTCCGGCAGGTAACCGATCTTGGTTTTCGCCTCGCGGGGTTTGTCGATGATCGAGATTCCGCAGACTTTGGCGTCGCCGGAAGTGGGCGGGATGAAGCCGGTGATCATGCGCATGGTGGTGGATTTGCCGGCACCGTTGGGTCCGAGGAATCCGAGGACCTCGCCTTTTTTGACGGTGAACGTGAGGTGGTCCACGGCGCGTTTGGTTCCAAATTGTTTGGTCAGGTGTTCGACTTCGATCATGGGATGAAATGAGGTTGTTCGGCGATACTCGCGTGAAGCGGCGTCGCTCGCGCTGCTTGTTTGAAAAAAGCGTTTCGGCGGGATTTTCAAGCCAATAACGGTTTTTTCCCCGAATCAATCGGTCTTGCATCGGCGGGATGCGGGTGGTTCGATGCTCGCGACATGGCCAGTATCCACCTTCCCGATCGCTGCGGCGTGATGCTGTTGCCCGACTGCACGCTGTTCCCGCACGGTGGGCTGCCGCTGTATATTTTCGAGCCGCGCTACCGGAAAATGTTGGAGGAAGCGCTGGAGGGCGATTGCTTTTTCGCGGTCGCGCGCCTGCTGGGAGAAGAGGTTGGTGACCCTGGGGATTTCGTGGCTCCGGTGGGCACTATCGGCCTGGTCCGGGCGTCGCGCGAACAGGACGACGGCACCTCGCAACTGCTGATCCACGGGGTGATGCGGGTGCGTTTCACCGAGTGGCATGATGGCCATGACTATCCGTTTGCGAGCATCGAGCCGGTGCTTTCGGTTTTCACGCCGGAGAATCAGGCGGCTGCGGCGATGAAGACCCTGCGCGGAGCGGTGGAGGACGCGGTGCGGCCGCTGCCGGACGAGGTGCAGAGCGGGGTTTTCGCCCTGCTCGACCGGGCGGACGAGCCCGCTCTCATGACGGACATCATTTGCCAACAGTTCATCCACGAGGCCGATCTGCGGCAGGAGCTGTTGGAAATGGCGTCGGTGGGGGACCGGATTCCGGTGATCTGCGACTACTTGAGCAAAGCGCGCCTGGTGTCCGAGGACTGATTTCTATCAAAAAGTGGGGGTGATGCGGGATCCACTCGGACCACACGCACCACCCCCGGTTTCCCTCTCCTGTCTGGAGAATCTGTTATGTCACGCGTCGAGCCTGAGGGCGGCTTTTTGCGCGGCGCTTTTCGCCTCGGTCTTGTTGCCTTGGCCGTCGTCCGCGGTGAGGCGCATGCCGACGGGTTTGGAAACGCCGAACTCTTCCATCGTCACGCCATACATCACATCGGCGCGGGCCATCGTGCGCTTCGAGTGGGTGACGATGATGAACTGCGAGTTGTCGATGAAGCGGTCCAGCACCTTGACGAAGCGGTTGATGTTCGACTCGTCGAGCGGCGCGTCGAGCTCGTCGAGCACGCAGAACGGGCTGGGCTTGATCATGTAGATCGAGAACAGCAGCGCGACAGCGGTCATCGAGCGCTCGCCGCCGGATAGAAGCGTGATCGACTGGAGTTTCTTGCCGGGCGGCTTGGCGGTGATGTCGATGCCGGATTCGAGCGGGTCGCTCTCGTCGAGCAGCGTGAGGTCGGCTTCGCCCTTTTCGCCGAAGAGTTCCTTGAACATCTCGCGGAAGTTGATTTTGACCTGGGCGAAGGTCTCGGCGAACAGGCGCTGGGTCTCGGTGTTGATGCGGTCGATGACTTCCATCAGCTCGGTCTTCGAGTTGACGAGGTCGTCGTGCTGGTTCTTGAGGAAATTGTAGCGTTCCTCGAGTTCCTCGAATTCCTCGATGGCGTCGAGGTTGACCGGGCCCATCGCGTCGAGGCGGCGCTTGATGTCGGCGACGATTGACTCGACGAAATCCCAATCCGGCTCGCCGGTCATTTCGCCGGGGATTTCCATCTCGTCGCTGGTGCCGTCCACGACGACGGTCGGCATTTCGTCCTCGGCGTTTTCGTCCGACTCGTCGCCGGTGACGATGGACTGGCGGCCGCCGCGGCCTTGCAGGGCTTTCTGCGAGGCGATGCTTGTTAGCAGCGCGTGGGCGTCCGGCTCGAAGGTGGATAGATCGATCTGGTGGCGCTCTTGGATGGTGGTGGAAAGGCTCTCCAGGCGCAGGTCGAGCTTGGTGCAGTTGATTTCCTCGCGGCCTTTTTGTTCGTTCACCTTCGAGTGGTCGCGGCGGAGCGCGGCGAGCACGGTCTCGGCGGTTTCGATGGCTTCTAGCAGCGCTGCGCGGCCTTCTGAGCGGGTGTTGATTTCAACCTGGAGGTCTTCCACTTCGGCGCGGTGGGATTCGCATTCCTCGGAAAGGCGGGCGTTCTCGCCCTGGGCGGCTTCGATCCGCTGGTCGAAGGCGTCGATCTCCGTCTCGCGGCGGATGGCGAGGTCGCGGAGTTCGGATAGACGCGCTTCCATCGGTTTTTGCTGCTCCTCGGCGGATTGTCTGGCGCGGCGCTCGACGGCGAGCTCGGTGCGGAGTTCGTTGAGCGATTCGACGATGTCCTGCTCGCGGCGGACCACGGAGTCCGACTCGGATTGCAGGCGGCGCGACTCGTTTTCAAGGGCTTCGAGGCGCTCGCGGGCTCCGGCGAGTTCCTCTTCCATGTGCTCGCGGCCTTCGGCGGCGGCGCGCTCGCGGTTCTCGAGTTCGCCGCGCTCCCACTTGACGTTTTCGAGTTTGGTTTCGAAATTCTCGACCTCGCGGGTGGCCAGGCTGAGCTGGCCCTGGAGGGTGGATAGATCGACCTTCTGACGCTGGAGTCGCTCGCGCGAAACCTCGACTTCCTCGCGGAGTTGCTCGAGGCGCGCCTCCAAATCGGTGACGCGGGTGCGGGCGGCTTCGTCGGCAGCCGCGAGGCCTTCGACTTCGGCGGCGAGCGTGCGGACTTCGTTCTGGAGTTCGAGCACCGAGGTGCTGCCTTCGGTGCCGGCGCCGCCGCGGAGCATGCCTTGGCCGGACAGGATCACGCCGGCCAGCGTGACGAAGGTGACGCCGGGATGCGCCTCACGAAGGCGGAGCGCGGTGGCTTGGTTAGGGACGATGAGGACTTTTTCCAACAGGCTCTCGATGACGTTGGAAATGCGCTTGTCGGACTTCACCCGGTCGAGCGCCCAGGCGGTGGCTCCTTCCGGCAGGGCTTCCATCTGGGTGCCGGCGGAATGGCCGACGAAGGTCTCGGGAATGACCGCGGCGATGCCGAGCTGCTTTTCCGTCAGGCGGCCGATGATGGCCTCCGCCATTGCCTGGTCCTGGACGAGCACGGCTTGGAGGTGGTTGCCGAGCGCCGCTTCGATGGCGCGGGCGCAAGTGTTGTCCGCCTCGATGAAGGACGCGAGCACGCCATGGATGCCGGGCTTGAACTGGTCCGGATTGCCGAGTCCGTTGAGCACGTTGCGGGTGCCTTTTTCAAATCCCTCGCCGCTCTCGACGAGCTGGCGGACGGCGTCGAAACGGGCGGAGCGCTGGGCGAGAATCTTGTTGGACTCGACGGCCGCGGTGCGGGCCGCGTCGAGGTCGCCACGGGTGTGCTGATAGGTGCGCTCGGCGATTTGGAAGGTTTCCTCAAGCTCGCCAAGCATCGAGCCGGTGGCTTCCACTTCGCCGGCGATGCGCGCCTGCTCGGCGCGGTATTCCTCGAGTTCGAGGGTGAGGCGTTGTTGCTCGTCGCCGAGCTGGCGCGAGCGCTCGCGGTTGCCTTCGAGTTGGGCGAGCGAGCTTTCGATTTTCGCCTGCATCGAGGCGATGATCGTCTGCGCGCGGTTCGCCTCGCCGCGGGTTTCGCGGAGGGCGGCTTCGATCCGTTCGCGCTCCTCGCGGGTGCCCTTGGTGCGGGTTTCCTGGTCGGCGAGCTGGATTTCCTTCTCGGCGATGATCCGGCTGAGCTGGTCGAGCGATTCGTTAGCCGCGGTGAATTCGAATTCCTGCTGGGCGAGTTTTTCGCGGGTCTCGGCGATATCCTCGTGGTTCTGGCGGATGCGGGATTCGAGCTCGGCCTTGCGCTCGTCGTTGAAGGAAATGCGGCCGGCGGCGGAGTTCAGCGCGTTGCGGTGCTCGTTGAGGCGCTGGCGGAGTTCGGCGAGTTCTCCCTCGAAAATCCGGGCGGCGGTGCGGGCTTCGGTGACCGCTTCTTCCTTGGCGGGAAGCTGCATTTCCAGCTCGGTGTCGCGCACTTCCAGACCGCGGATGGAAACGGTCAGCTCGTCGCGCTCGGCGGTGAGTTCGACGAATTTCCGGTGGCCGAGGTGGGTGTCGAGCACTCGGGTGTCGGCGGCGAGTGCCTGATAGCGGCGGGCTTTTGCGACCTGGCGGCGCAGCGAGTTCATCCGGCGCTCCTGTTCTGCCAGAACGTCGGAGACGCGCAGCAGGTTCGCCTCGGTGAATTCGAGTTTCCGCAGCGCTTCCCTTTTCTCGCGCTTGAATTTGGTGATCCCGGCGGCTTCCTCGAACACCGCGCGGCGCTCTTCCGGCTTGGAGGAGAGGATCTGGTCGATCTGGCCCTGGGCCATGATCGAGTAGGCGGTGCGCCCGATGCCGGTGTCCATCAGCAGGTCGTGAATGTCCTTGAGGCGGCAGAGCGTGCCGTTGATCCGGTATTCCGAGCGGCCGTCGCGGAAGACCCGGCGGGTGAGGGCGACTTCGTTGAAATCCACCTTCAGCGGGCCTTCGCAGTCGGCCATGGTTAGGGTGACCTCGGCCATGCCGAGCGGTTTGCGCTTTTCGGTGCCGTTGAAGATGACGTCCGCCATTTCGCCGCCGCGTAACGCCTTGGCGGAGGTCTCGCCGAGGACCCAGCGGATCGCATCGACCACGTTGGACTTGCCGCAACCGTTCGGGCCGACGATGCCGGTCACGCCTTTGGCGAATTCGAACACGGTTTTATCCGCGAACGACTTGAAGCCGTGGATTTCGAGAGTTTTGAGATACATGCAGACAGGAGTTGGTTAAGGGTGAAGCCCGAGAGGGAAGTGGGCCGCGCGCAGAGTAACCGCGGCAAGCCGGTCTGCAATCCATGAAACCGGATCAATACCTTATATGGTGTCGAAATCACCCGGCAGACGCAATATGTGGTGCTTTCGGGTATTTCGGATCCCCGAAGCAATTTACAGAATCTACTTCTTGTCCTTCGCCCGCTGGAATCTGGCGCTGCGCGCCGACTCCTCTTGCGGAGGCATTTTCGACACATCCGGAGTTGCTACGACGGCCGGAAGCGGGGCGGTTTTTTCCGCGCGTTTCGGGCTGGGGATTTTCACGCGGGCCGCTCTTGGAATCCGGTTCGGCAGCGCGAGTTGGGGAAGTTTCCAGCCGGTGCGGGTGAGCAGCGCGTCGGCCAGAATGATGAGGACCAGGGCGATGCCGAGCGGCAGGCGCAGCGAGGTTTCTGCCAGAAACGGCGGCCGCAGCCAGGCTTTGGAAATGTCCAGCAGCTCGCGGCCGCGGGTCTGGCTGGAGACGGCGCGCAGTTCTGTCAGGCGCTCTGGCTCGAAGGCCCATTCCACCGACGAGCCGACGCTGAGCGGGCCGAAGGGCAGCGCGTTTCCGGGGACTTGCACCGCGCCGCGGACGACGCTGCCTTCTTCGAGATCGCGGGTGAGCGAGAAATGTCCCGGCGCGATCCGTCGCCACGGGAGATCCAGCGTGGCGCCGCCGGTGTCGTCGCGCAGCCGGACCTTGGGCGGCATGGCGGAGAGCTTTTGCGACCACGCGGCGGAGTCGTATAACAGGTCCAGCGTCAGCCGCGTGCCGTCGAGGCGGTGGCGCAAGGCGATGCCGGGCGGCGTGTCCTCGCCCATCAGGAAGCGGCCCATGGTCTGGAGGAAATCGCCGTAGCCCGGCCAGTTCCGCGCGGTTTCGGAGAACTCGCCGCCCAGCGGAAATGACACCGCCGCGCTGCGTCCGAGCCCCCGCCGGGCATGGGCGACCAGCGGCGCGAGGTATTCATCCGTGGAAACCAGCGAGACGGTGGCGTCCTCGCGGGCGTAGGAGAGATTGTAGCCATCGGCCTGTTTGAACCAGTCGATCGGCTTCGGCGAGATTTCCGCCCAGCGTCCGGTGGCTTGCGCGCCGACGGGGTCCTTGATGAAAGCCGAGCGGGCGATGGTGACGGTTTCCTGCGCGAAGATTTTCGGAATGTCCATCGGCTGGTTCGAGAAAAACATGCGGCCGTTGCCGAGCTTGGCGACGTCTTCCAGCAGTGCGGCGTCCACGTCCTTGTCAGTGCCGAGGCCGATGACCGAGATGGTCGCGCCGTTGTCGGTCATTTCCTTGATGAGGTTTTTGTAGTCGCCGGGTTCCTCGGAATCCTGGGCGTCGGAAAACAGAATGACGTGGCGGGTGCCGGCGGGGGATTTCTTGAGCTCGTCCCACGCCGCCTTGAGGCCCGCGTAAACGAAGATGCCGCCGCCGGAGGATTTGATCTTGCGGGCGCGGGCGCTGAGCTCCGCCTTTTTATTTTCAATGCGGGTCAGCGGGATGGTTTTCGTCGGCTCGCTATCGACGGCGAAGACGGAGATCTGGTCCATCGGGCCTAGCAGGTCGATGGCGTTGGCCGCGCCGGAATTCGCCAGGTCCATCTTGGTTTTTCCGCCGCCGACCCCGACGCTCATCGAGCCGGAGCGGTCCATCACGATGGCGAGCGCGACGGCGAGCTTGCGGTGCTCGGATTTCAATTCCATCGACACCGGCAGCAGCGCGTCGATGGGCGATTGGAAGTAACCGCCGGAGCCGAACGAGTGCTCGCCGCCGGCCATGAGCAGTCCGCCGCCTTGCTCGCGGACGAAGAAATCGAGCGATTTCATGAAGTCGGTGGGAACCTCGTGCGCAGGGACGTTATTCAAAATCACGGCGCGGGCGCCGGCGATGAGTCCGGGTTTCAACTTCGATGGATCGGTGACGGTTTCGACGGTGAAATCCAGCGCTTCAAGCGCCTTCGCGGCGGGGTCGTCCTGATAGCTGGTGGCCAGCACGATGCGCGGGCCGCCGGCGATCTCGATCCAGCGGGTGGCGCGGTTGTTGCCTGGATGGGCGTCGTTATCCGGGCGGATTTCCGCCTGGTATTCGAAGCCGCCGCCGCGCGGGATGCGGTCGGTGAACTCGACGGTCGCGAGGCCGTTAGTGAGGGTGACGGACGACTCGGTGAGCGTCTGGCCGTTACGTCGCAGGACGAGCGGGAAGGTCGCGTCGCTCGCGCCACGAACGGTGATGGAAATGAGAAACGGCTCGCCGACTTGGACGCGCTCGGGGAAGCCGATGCGGGCGATGCGGGCGTCGTTTTCGGTTTCCTCGCGGATCAGGCGGAAGTCCAGCGGGATGCCGCGGGCCTGCATCTGGGCGGCCGCTTCGTGGAGCGGCTCGGTGGAGTAGCCGTCGGTGAATAACAGCACGCGCGACGGGCGTTTTTCATCGGTCTGCGCGGCGATGGATTGCAGGGCGAGTCCGGTTTTTGTCAATTTCCGGGAACCGGTGAACGACGAGCCGTCCGCGCCGAGCTCGGCGACTTCGCTTGCGTAGTTGATGAAGCGCAGCGTGTCGCGGCGCGAGGGCTTGGAGGACTCTAGCAAGCGCTGCCACTCTGGCAGGCCTTTGTCGATCAGGTCCTCCGTCGAGTCCGAGCGGTCGAGCAGCACGTAGAGGTCGAGCGAGTCTTGCTGGTGCTGGATGACCGGCTCGGTGAGCGCGACGACGGCCAGAACCAGCAGGACCGCCCGCAGCGGCGAGTGCAGTTTCAGCCCGCGCCAGAACCACGCGACCAGCGCGAGCGCGGGGATGAGAAGGAAGTACTCGGGTGAGGTGAAGGTCATGGGGTAGCCCTCCCGGCGGTGAATTTCCAGGAAACGAGAAGGGCGGCGATCAATAACAGAATCCAGACGCGCCAGAGCGGATCGGGTTGGGTGTGGCGCTCGATAGTGGATGGGTTGGCGTTCGCGGCGGGGTCGGATTTGCCGCAGGCGGAGAAGTCGGCCTCGCGGGTGTCTGCGAAGAAAACGGCGGCGTCGAGCAGCGGGGTTTCGTTCTGGCGGATGGTTAGGAAACAGGGCGTGGCAGGTGCCAGGCTTGTGGAGGAGGGAATGGGGAGTGGTTTGCCGGCGAGGTCGGTGGCGGCGATTTGGAGCGGGAGGTCGGGAGCGGAGGTGATTTTGATCGGTTGGCCGGTTTCGAGATTCGCGGAAGTGGGCGCGACTTTGGCCTCGCGGATGGACTCGGCGAAGCGGTGGAGCAGGACGATGAAGGCTGGCTGATTGGAGGCGTTGGAGAGGTGGAGGTCGAAGTTGAAGCAGAGTTGGCGGGTGACGGCCTTTTCCCGCAGGAAAATGAGCGGGCGTTTGTCCTGCCAGAGAATGACGGTGTCGCTGGGAAGCCGGTCGAGCTCGATGGTTTCGCGGACGAGCAGGGACTGCCAGTTGAGGCTGTCTAGCAGCGGGTGCGGCTCGGCGAGGATGCCGCCTTTGAGGTAGGCTCCGCTGCGGGTGCTGTCTTCGACGAAGATGACGGAATTTCCCGGGGGGAGCACGGGGTCTAGCGGATCGTAGGAGGTGATGGATAGGTCCGCGGTGGCGGCGTCGTTGGTGGGGACGGCGGCATCGAGGGCGCGGAGGAGCTTTTCTGTCAGGTCGGCGAAGGCGGGCGAGGTGGCGGTGAAGAGCGCGAGGGACTTGGGCTTGGGCGCGACTAATGGAAGCGTGTCGTCCATCGGAAAACGGTCGGGCGTGAGGACGAGGCGGACGTTTTTCGCATCGGCGGGGAAGGCGGATTGGAGGGTGATGAGCGCGCCGGGATCGAGACGGATCTTGCGTGGCTCCGTGCCGCCGGTGGCGGTCTGGATCGACCAGGTGCGATCGGCCGCGGTCTTGCTGTAGTTGCGGACGAGCGCCCGCCAGACGAGCGCGCCTTCCTCGGTGGCGAAGGTGACTCCGGTGAAGCCGACGTTTTCCACCGGATCGCCAACCGCGATGAGCCGGGCCTCGAAGGGCAGCGAGTCCGCCGGGGTGTCGGTCAGATAGATGACGGTCCCCTCGCGGGAAACGAGGGAACGCGCGAGGCGGAGGGCTTGCGTGGGATCGGTGAGGCCGTCGAGCGGTTGCCATTTTTCAAGAACGGTCTTGAGTTCATCGATCGAAGATCCGGCATAGAGGCGCGGGCGGTTGGGAGCGGACTCGATGACGGTGAACTCGATGGTGGACGCCGGGCCTTGGAAACCAGGTAACTCGGCGGCGAGGCGGGCGATGGCGTCGTTCTTGAAAACGCCCATCGACGCGGATGAATCCAGCACGACGGCGATGCGCTGAACGCTGCCGGATTTCTGCAGGCGCGGTTCCGCGAGAAACCATGCGAGCAGCAACACGGCGAGCAACTGCATCCACAGCGGGATGGACGGAATGATCCGCTCCAGCCGCCGCCCGCTGGCGGCGTCGCGGTGGGTGCGATCTAGCAGGAATAGCGTGGAGACCGGGAGCTCGACGGCTTTCCGCTGGAGGAAATGAATCGCCAGCACGGCGGGGATGCCGAGCAGGGCGAGAAGTCCGAGTGGATTTGCGAGGGTGAGCATTTAGGGAAAGAAGGCCCGGCTTGGAAAACGCTTCGTCACTGGATCTCACCCAGAAGCCAGCGGAAGGATTTCGTCATCACGGACGCTGGCGCGACCTGATGTCCGCCTTCGAAAGCCTGAATCGAGATTTCCGAGCCACTCTTGCGGATGACTTCGACATCCCTCTCAATCGTATAGCGACCGTAATCTTTGTCGCCGTCCACTATCACGACCTTCATTTTCGGATAGGGAAGATCCCAGTATTTCTCGTCGCCCACCCAGCTGCAATTCGCGAAAATCCCCGCCCACGGGCGTTCGATTTGCGCCGAGTAGTGGTAGGCGCGCCAGCCGCCGCCCGAGATGCCGCCCATGAAGACGCGCTTTGGATCGTGCGGCACGGCGGCTTCGATCTGTGGCAGCAATTCCCTGAAGCGCTCTAGATAGGCGGCCTCGATCTCGGCGGAGTCTCCTGAATTCTGGAATGTCTCGCAGGACACGACGGTCATTTTGACGGCTTCGGCGGCTTCCACGTAGCGCAGGATGTCGCGGTGCCCGTTGCCTCCCGGGTGGAAGAGAATGATCATCGGCCGCTTGTCGCTGGCAGTGTTTTCCGAGGGATGATAGACGGAATACTCGGTGGTGAACTTTCCGGTTCCCGTCTTCTTCTCGATGGTGCCGCCGAGCTTTTGCACCATGGCCTCCATCTCTTCCTTGAATTCCACCCATTGAAGCAGCCACGCCTTGTCGATGGTGGACAAGTCGTCGCGCTGGAATTTGAGCACGGTCTTGTCTTCCTTACGCAGGGAGATCTCGCCGGTCTTTTCGTTATACTCGGTCAACTCGGCGCGAAGGGGAGCGCCTTCGACGAAAGCCCAGTCCCGCATGTCGCTGTTCGCCCGGGCGAGAGGCAGAGTGGCGAGCAAGAGCGCGGCGATGGTGGTGTGAATTTTCATGGATGTTGTGGTTAGGTGGAAATCAATGGGGCTCAAGCGCCCCGGCGGGGACGGCTTCGCGGAAGAGGGCGGTGGCGAAATCCTCCTCCGCCGGGATGCGGGCGAAGGCGGCTTGCTGGCGGCGGGCGTGCTGTTTCCAGAGCGCGAAATGATCAGCGTAAGCTTCCTGATAGCGGCGGAGCGTGGCGGGCTCGA
Organism: Akkermansia muciniphila; assembly: GCA_945873305.1. GTDB lineage: Bacteria > Verrucomicrobiota > Verrucomicrobiia > Verrucomicrobiales > Akkermansiaceae > Luteolibacter > Luteolibacter muciniphilus_D. Next base: position 5,535 of record CAMCCX010000020.1, on the reverse strand, counting down.
TGCGGTGGGGATGATGGGAGTTTCGCTCGGGATCAATGAACTCGTAATTTCCCGACCATGCGGGGCGGGCTTCGGATTCGAGGAAGGGTGAAAATAGAACGACGCTGCCGTGGCGCTGGCCGAGGTGGCGGAGGATGGGCTCGGGATCGGCGGCGAACAAGAGATCGGATAGGAAAACGCGGATCGCGTTGGCGCGCAGCGGCAGGCGGGTGAGATCGGGCGCTTTCGCGGAGTCGGCGGCGGGCAGCGCGCGGGCGGTGTCCAGCCACTGGTGGCTGCGCAGCGTGGCGGGGTCGAGCGCGAGCGTGGCGTCGCCGCGGACGGCGTGGAGGGCGAGCGAGGCACCGGCGGACTGCGAGCTTTCGGCGATCAGATAGAAAATCTCGGCGGTGCGGGCGGCTTTTTTCTCGTCGAAGAACATCGACTCCGAGGCGTCGAGGATCAGGTCCACGACGGGGCGCACTTCCTCGCGGAAGAGCTTCATCGTGTAGCTGCCGGTGCGGGCGTAGGCTTGCCAGTTGATGTGGCGCGGGTCATCGCCTGGCGAGTAGGCGCGGTGGTCTTGGAAATCCATGGACGAACCGGTGCCGCCGCCGGTGAACTCGCCGGCCTGACCGCGCCAGACGCGAGAGCGGAGCGGCAGGCGCAAGCGTGCGGACGCCGCCAACGCGTTGGAATGACACTGCTGGAGTGCGGCGGGTGTCATGGAGTGGGTGTGGCGAGTCCGCTTTCGGCTTCCTTGAGGATTTCGCGGTAGCCTCGGAAGGCGATTGTGGCTGTCGCGAGCAGCAAACTGAGAATGATGCCGTCAACGATCATCACCGCGGTTAGGAGCTGGTTTTTGTCGAAACTGCTTTCGTCCGCCATTGTGATGAATATCGGAGGATTCCAGATGAAAAACCAGAGGTAGCTTTCGTGGTTGTTGATGTTGGCGAAGATGGTCGGGATGATCGTCAGGATGATAGAAGCCAGCGCGAAGACGACAAAGTTGGTGAAGCGCTTGCTTTCCTGTTTGCTGAAATTCGATGCTAACAACGCGGCCAGCAGGATGCCGCCGACCAGGCCGAGAGTGGCGATCTTGATTTCTGAAATGTCGGACGGACTGAGGGTAGGGCTCGCGGCGGCAAGGAGTCCGGCGCTGCTGATCGCGAGAAGGAGCACGGTATAGAAGACACCGGCGGGCCATCCCGGCAGCAGGAACACGCTTGCCATCCGGCCCAGCAGACCGCGTTTCAAGAACGGCGTGCAGATCGGAGGTAGCAAGTTGGAAGGTTCTGTCAGCGCGGTGATCACGGCGGGAGCTAGGATGATTACGAAAATGACCAGCAGGGCGGGGCCCTCCACAGCGGGGTGGAATCCGGCTCCCACGGCGAGGCAGGTGAGTCCGAGAGCTATCAGGCGGCGGAGTGTCGAGTGGTTTTCCGCGGCGGGTGCGATGACGGAGACACCATGGGAGAGCGCGCACCAGCCGAGATAGGTGATGAAGCAGATATAGGAGAAAATTCCGACGCGGGACTCCAAGTCGGATAGCGTGCAGTAGCTCATGAAGTTGTTGAAGCCACCGCGGAACAAGATCCCCGAAATGATTTGGATCATGAAGATGAAGCCAATGACTGGCAGGATCCGGCTGAGCTTCGCGTTCGTTCCCGACATTCCCACCATGACTGCCGTCATGGCCATGGAAGTCATGAAAATGAGCGAGAGAAAGACCAATTCTCCCAGCAGGACCATGCCGCCGAAGAAGTAGCGCAGGATCAGATAGGGGATGATGGTGATGAGGATCAGCGTCGTCTGACTGATGATGGCGATCCATTTTCCGAGGACGATCCGCGAGGCGCTCAGCCGGGTGAGCGCCATCATTTCAATGGTGTTGCCGGTGATTTCCGCGGACAGCGCGGTGACCCCGCGCATCGGCTGGATGAAGAGGGCGGCGATCCCGAACATCGTGAAGATCACTCCGGATGCGAATGATCCGGCGTAATCCGTGGTGGATGACGCGCTTGCGGAAAGCAGGATGAAACCTAGCAGGATTTGGAAAATCAGAAACAGCATCGTGAAGCTGCGGGCGCGCAGGCCCTGGCGCAGCTCCTTGACCAGCATCGGCGAGAGCTTGTCGGAGAAATCGGTGAGGTGGGTGATCATAAGGAAGGGATTTGAACATCGCACACCGAACGTCCAACATCGAACGTTGAAGGGAAGAGGAGTTGCTTCTTCATTCGATGTTCGACGTTGGAAGTTCGATGTTCGACGTTACCGAAGGTAGCGGCGGAGGCATTGCGGGCTTGCCGGAATCTAGCCGGCCGATGATGTCGATGAAGGCGTCTTCGAGATTGCGCTGCTCGCGGTGGAACTCGGTGATGCGGAGGCCGTCCTTGACCATGCGGGCGAGCACGTCGGCGGCTTTGGTCGGGTCCTCGGTGTCGATGCGGATGCGGCCGCCTTGCTTGCGGGCTTCGAGGAACTCGACGTTCGGCTGGAGCACGCACCAGTCGGAAACGGAGTCGGGTTTGCCGTCCACCTGCACGTCGTAAAGCACGCCGCCGAGCGTGTCGGAGCCGCGGCGGAGGGTTTCCGAATCGCCGTGATGGACGATGCGGCCGTTGTTGATGAAGAGCAGGGAATCGCACATCTCGCCGAGCTCGGAGAGGATGTGGGAGGAGATGAAAATGGTTTTGCCCTCCTTGGCTAACACCCGGATGAGGTGCTTGAGCTCGACGCGGGCTTTCGGATCGAGACCGGCGGCGGGCTCGTCCATGATGAGCACCTGCGGGTCGTGGAGCAGCGCGCGGCCGAGGCCGAGGCGCTGGGTCATGCCTTTGGAGAGCTTGTTGGAAAATCGCTCGGCTAAGGGGACGAGGTCGGTGAAGTCCATCACCTCCTGGATGCGCTGGCGGCGCTCCTTGCCTTTGTAGCCGAGCGCGCGGGCGTAGAAGTCCAGATACTCGAGCACCGTCATGTGCTCGTAGTTTCCGAAGTGGTCGGGCATCCAGCCGATGAGTTTTCGAACTTCCGCCGGGTGGTGGACCACGTTGATCCCGCAGACTTCCGCCGAGCCGAGCGTCGGATAGTCGAGCGTGGCGAGGATGCGCATGGTGGTGGTTTTCCCGGCGCCGTTGGCACCGACGAAGCCACAGACGGAGCCGTGGGGGACTTCGAAGGTCACACCGTTGACGGCTTTGAGATCGCCGAAGTAGCGGTAGAGATTGTTGATTTTTAGGGCGGACATGGAGAAATGTCAGGGTGAGACGATCGGGCCGGTGATGACGGTGCGGGTTTCCTTCCAGCGGATGCCGGGGTTGGTGTCGATGCCGGGGGCGTGGGTGGTGATGGCGATGAAGTGGCCGGGGCGCTTGGTGGAGGTTTTAAGGAACTGTTGGTTGCGGGCGGCGAAGGCGTTGATTTCCGTGGCGAGCGCGGGATCGACCATGGAATTTTCCACCGGGGTGAGGGTGAATCGCTTGCCGGCGGTGATGGCTTCTGCGCGGTGCCATTGCTTCGCTTCATCCAGATAGAAAAGCGTGTCGATGGGGAACTCGAAGGTGGAAAGGCAGGTCCCGGGCGTGTCGGTTTTTTCGATGCGGCCGCGGGTGGCGACGACGGCGGATAGAACATGGCCGTGCTCGGAGCGGCTTTGGAACCAATCGCCGGAAGCCTGGAGTTTGCCATCGGCGGGCTGGAGGTTGAAGTTGCCTTTCGCGCCGGAGCCATCGGTGAAGCGGGCCCAGCGGCTGGCGGCGATGACCACGGGCTCGAAGGTGGATGGCGTGTCGATGGTGAAGCGCGAGCCGGTGAGGACGCCGGTGCGGCAGAATTGTTCCTGATGGAGATAGGCGGCGTTGGCGCCGGCGTCGGGACGGACTTCCATCAGCACGCGGCGGATGCCGTTGCCGCCGAATCCGTCCTGCACGATGATCAGGGCGATGAGGATCAAGCTGGCTCCCAGCGAAATGATAGGAGTGGTGATGAAGAGTTTGTGGCGCTGGCCGGATTTCGCGAAGACGAAGAGGTTTACCGGGCCGACGAGGATGCCGAAGAGGATCAGGATTGCGATGAAAAGCGCGTAGCGGAAGGTCTGCGCGCCGAAGAGGATCTGAAGCGGCCATGAGCTTTGGAAATTGCTCTGCTGCGAGACCTGCTGCGGCTTGGTGGCGTTGCCGGTGACGAGTTTCACCACTGCGGGGGCGTCCAGTTTCAAGCCGGATGAAACAGGACGGATGGCGACGGTGCCGAAACTCGTTTCCGCCGGGATGCCCAATTCCGCCGCCGTCGCGGAGCCCGTCGAATAAATGACTAACTGGCCGCCGAGCCGGAGCCACGAGAGAATTGCGTTGCGGCCGCCGGGCGGGATGTTCGTCCAGTCGCCGTCGGTCATGATCACGCTGTCGTAGCCGGAAAATGCGAGCCAGTCGTCGGGGAGTTGTTTGGGATCGAACTTGGCGGCGAACTCGTTCGAGCCACGGCTGGAACCGCCACCTTTGGCGGTAGTCGCGCTGTCGAGCGAGGATGCGTTAGGGGTGAAAAGCGCCTCGCTGAGCAGGACTGCGGGCTGATTGGCGTCAATGGTGGTGCGGATTGTGTTTTCGGCCCGGCCCATGGAGCCGCCGAGCGTGGCCTCGACGTTGATGTCGGCCTGGGAGGTGCCGAGTGGACTGAGCGGCACGAGGATGTCGCGGGTGATGGTTTTTCCGCCGCTGGCAGTGAAATTGAAGGAGGAGGTGGTTTGAAGGTCGTTGCTGTAGTCCGCCTTGCTGGTGAACTCGATCCAGACGTTGCTGTCGTTCTTCAGGTTGTTAGCGATTTTCACCCGCACCGGGAAGTAGCCGCCGGGCGAGGGTTTGGAGAAAAGGGCGAGCACCTCGACGTGGGTGTCGGTCCCCGGATCGAAGACCTGGCGGATCATGGTTTCCTGGGCGGAAACCTGCAGGACGAGCGCGAGGGAGAGCAGGTAGCGGAGCATGGCGGTGGGAGTTAGGCTTGGCGGGTGGAAGCTGCCGCCACGAGGACTTTCGGCGTCGCGGCGGCTTGGAACGGCACTTCCTCCAGCAGGGCGCGGACGATGTCGTTGGTCGTGTGGCCTTCGACGCGGGCGTTGTAGTCGAGCACGATCCGGTGGCGGAGCACGGCGGGGGCGATGGCTTTGACGTCCTCGAAGCTGGCGTTCACGCGCTCCTGCATCAGGGCGCGGGCCTTGGCTCCGGAAGCGAGCGCGAGCGCGGCGCGCGGGCTCGCGCCGTAGCGGATGCCGCGCGCGGCGGCGGATTGGCCGGGGTGGCTGGCATCGACGAGGCGGGCGATGTAGTTCGCGACCACGTCCGGCAAATAGATCCGGCGGACCAGTTCTAGCAGTGCGCCGAGTGTTTCCTCGCTCATCACCGGATCGACTTGCGGGTCGGTGCCGAGCTCGCGGTGGGAGACGATGCGCTGGAGCGTGGCGACGTCGTTGCGGGTGACTTCGAGTTTGAACAGGAAGCGGTCGAGCTGGGCCTCGGGAAGCGGATAGGTGCCTTCGAGCTCGATCGGGTTCTGGGTGGCGAG
>CAMCCX010000019.1 GCA_945873305.1 Akkermansia muciniphila | reverse complement strand
GAAGGAACCCCCGATCCCGAGTTCGACGCGATCAAGATCGCTACCATCTATTTCCTTTCGCCGCCAGGGTTCTCGCCAGAGCTGCCGATGGATGACACCTGGACCGCGTTCGTGAAGCATGACCAGTTCTGGAACTTGTGCCACGCGCCACAGCGGATTCCGGACCCGACACCGATCCAGCCAATCCAACTCCGAACCGGCCTCTTGGGCGGCATCGCTGATTCGATTTTCAGCAGCCTGCTCGCACCGGGTAACGACGCCTTCAACGAAGCGCTGCAAGTACTGCGCAACCGCAATCTGGCAGGGAGGTTCTGGTCGCTATGAGTGAAGAAACCAAAGACGGCTTCGGCTTGGACAAAGAACAGCGACTTCTCGCCAAACGGCTGGGCAAGGAAGAGGAGGAAGCGGAGCAGGCAGCCGGATTGGAGCCGCCGTTTCCGCATGTCATGACGAAGTTCGATGCTGCCTACTTCGAGCTGTGAGTTGACGCGGCGGGCATGGGCAGGACATCCCCATGCAGGCCACCGTTTACGCCAATCTCACCACTCGCAGGCTGACCACGACGCTTGGCGGCAGCGCGATTTCATTCCCGGCCTTCGTCCAGGGTGACAAGGTGCGCATAGGCTTGCGCTTCGCCGAATCGCTCGAAGGCTCGCCAATCGAGGTCCAGAGGATTGTGACGCACATCCGCGCCTCCATCGGATTTGTCGATGCTCGCCCGACATCTGGCTTCTTTGTGTTGCGAGTGGACGGCCAGGATACCGCGCCGATTTCTCACGACGCCACGGCGGGCGCTGTGCAAACCGCACTTGCCGCCATCGGATTGGATGACGCGGTGGTCGGAAAACAGGATGGCTCGTGGATCATTTCCACCGGCCTGCAGGAAATCGCACTATCCGGATACTCCGCCGGGGGACTGCTTTCAGAATTGCGGCCCGTCTCGTTCGTGCGCGTTCGCTCGACACAGGTGGCCGGACAATATCGCCACGAGGTCCGGCTCGTTCAGGCCCCGCTCGCATCCACCGCGAGCTTCGAACTGATCGTGCCGCCCGCGCCTACTGTGAGCGAGGTGCAAGCAGGCGGGGCATCGGCCACCACGCTCTGGCCCGAAATCCAGGCACTCAAAATCCAGCCAACCTTCAAGGGCACCTATCAGTTGCGCCGTGGGTTCAAGAAGACCCGCGAATTGTCCGTGGATGACGGCCCCGAGGAAATTCAGGACGCGCTCACGGTGCTGGCTGACGATGGAGGATCATTCTCCGTCAGCAACCCGGCGACCAACATCGCCCACATCACCTTCAACGGCGATATGGCCGGCATTGACCAGGAGTTGATCGAAGTCGCGGTGTTTTCCGCACCGCCCGGCGATCCGACCGTCATCCTCGATCTCAACACCGCTGAAATCGCCGCCGCGCTGCGCGGAGCTGCCGAATTAAAGCCCGACTTGGAAATTGAAGTCGCAATTCAAGATGAGAACGACCCTGACAAGACCTACACGCTCACGCCGTTCCGCGCTCCGATCTTGCTGATTCGCGAACTCAACTGGGAGGGACTCGAAACCGCCGCGAACATCGACTGGCTGCGACCGCCCTACGGCAGGACGTATGTTCCGTTCACGCCCGACCAGATTATCACCGGCTCACAGCACTACGTCGCGCCCATCGGTGACGGTGTGAATTTTTCATTCACCATCAGCCACAACCTCGGCACCCGCGACCTCCACGTCACCGTTCGGCAAAACGGCGGTAGTCGCGCCATCGTGGAGCCGCTGTCGGTCACCTTGGATGGCGAGGATGATCTCAGCATCACTTTCGCGGAAGCGCCTGCGCTGAACGGCTATGTCGTCACCATTTCCACCGCAGGCCCGGTGTCCGTTTTCCAAACGCACGGCCACACCATCGCCCAAATCGAGGGGCTGCAACTGATCCTTGATGACCTTGGCGAGCGCGTCGAAGACCTGGAAACATTCATCCCTACCTCGCCACCCGGCGTCAGCTCCACCTCACAAACCGTCATCGCCGCGTGGGAACTGCCGGAACTCTTTGAGGTGTTTCCCACTCGCCAGAAGATCGAGGCAAAGGACGTGCCCTCGATCAAACCCGCCGACCTGCCACGAGTTGGCGGCCTGCTACCAGCCGTCCATGTCGATCCGCTTGTCTTCACGACGGCCAACGTCCTGCCGACCTCGCCCGCGACAGGTGTGATTTATCAATACACCGACCCGACAGCTCCTCTGGTGATCCCCGGCTATCTCGGCCGCCGCTCGACCAAGCTCAACGCGCCGGGATTCTTTGCATGGGACGGGCGCGGTTTTTATCAGGTCGAACAGGTCATCGCGGGCGAGAAGGTATTCTACCCCTCGGACTTCTCCCGCGAGTTGTTTCGCATCCACGTCAACGGCAAGCAACTGCGACTCGGCAAACGGCTCTCGCTCGATTTCTCGTTTGTCGCCGCTGTGTTCAACTCGAACACCCTCGTTCATTGGGGCGTTGCCATCGACATCGGCTTGCCATCGGGAAATCCGCCAAGCCCGAGCAACATCGCGGATGTCACTTTCCTGCCGCCGTCGCTCGATCACAGCTTCATGCTCACGAGCATTCCTTCCTCACACGGCTTCGGCCTGCGTGTGGTCCGCAAGATCGTCGATTCCGCCGATACCTGCGTCGTGGACCGTGTGATCTACGGAGCCACCGAGGCGACTGAAACCACGATGACCACCGCCAACTTCATCCTGCGCGGTCGTCTCGTTCGCTTCGACACCGACGACCACCAGACCGACCCACGCGGACTCGTCGCGTTCAACGGACTCAAGGCGACCCTCACCGGCGATGAACCCGAAAGTCTAGGCAAAGCAACCATCCAATAATCATGGCCATTCCCGTCATTTCCAACACCACCTCCGTCCTTGGCTACCGCAAGGGGCAGTATTTCGAGTATCAAATGCAGGCGACCAACACGCCGACATCATGGACCGCTGATGGTCTGCCGTCTGGCATGTCGATCAACTCGTCTGGCCTCGTCAGCGGAGCGGCAATCTCTGCCGGGGTCTATCTCGTGAAGGTCATCGCCAGCAATGCGACCGGCCCCTCGACCCCGCTGGAAGTCGCCATGGGCATCGAGGACACCAATTTCAACGACGGCATCGGAATCGAGGTGAACATCGACCTGCGATCCGGCGCGGTTTCGGTTCCCGGCATCACGCCGTCATCGTCGCAAGCCAGCCAGGCGGTCATGTTCCTCAAATACGGCGACAAGGTGTTTCTCGACATCGGTTTCCTGAAGGGTGAGGAGCTGCAAACGATGGCGATGGCATCCATCGTCATGAACATCCGCGAGTTCGACGGCGAAACCGTGCTGGTTCAGAGCAACGGCGGGTTGGAAATCATCGGCACCAGCGACCGCCCGCGCTACCGCATCCTGGTCGATCTCGACATCCCGGAACTCCTCAACGCGCTCGCCAACTATCAGGCCGACTACCAGACAACCTTCGACGCCATCGCGGAAATTGAGTGGCGCGTTGATTACCTGGAACCGGGCGCGTTGTCCGACGAAGTCATCCGTTCGTCCAAGACCTTCCGCCTCGCCATCGACCGCGACCTCGTTCCGAACCCATGACTTACGGCTCTGGCATGATTTGGCCACTGGCCGCCGAATACGCCCGTCGCGGGTGGGCGGTACGTCGTGCCGGATGGGATGATCTCGAGTTGTTTGGCGACACGGGCCGCGCCTTGCGGTGGGTTGTCTATCAAAACGCCCTGTTCTGGCTGCTCTACCGCGCTCCAGTCACCGGAAACAAGGCGACTCGGGTCATTCGCAACACGGATTTCGTGGTCGAGGATTTTTATGCCGAAGACTGGACCGTGCTGACTCCCGCGTGCCTGGAGATGCAGGGCGGCTATGGCTATGGCGGCGACCGTTGGCAGGGCAAGAAGCCCTACCCGCGCCCTGCCGACACAGCCCCCGTGATTGATCCGATGTATCCGAACGCCGTTTATGGAACCTGCCCGATTGTCCCTTTGTATGAGAACATCCGCAGGACGTTCCAACCCACAAGCACACAATGAGCGTGGGACATGGCATGATTTGGCCGCTGGCGGCTGAATACGCACGCAGAGGTTGGGCGGTGCGCCGGAACGGATGGGCTGACCCAATCACCGATCCGTTCAACCATGCGACCTCGCAACGGTGGATCGTCTATCATCACGGACTGTTTCATCTCACCTACCTGACCAAGTCTTCGACCACCACCGGAGCAGCAGTGAGCCGGGTGGTTAGGAACGCCGACTTCGGCGTTGAAGAGTTTCTTGCCTACGACTGGACGGTTTATTCGCCACAGTGCGGCACCGTCTATGACGGATGGGATCAGCAGGGAAAAGCGCAATACCCGACGCCCGTCGATTCGCCACCTATCACAAGCCCATTTATCCCACCGACCGGAGGAAACCCGCCACCCGCCGAGTGCCCGGTCGTTCCGCCGATTTACCCGCCTGTCGATCCTGACGATTGCGCCATCCCATGCGAAGTCCCGCCAAATTGCGGACCAAACTTCAAGCTCGTGACCGGAGGCTTCGATACCTGCGGCTGCCGAATCTATCTCTGCCAACCTGTGTTTTGCGACGACCCGCCCGCTTGCATGGAAGGCTTCACCGCACGAGTCAGCGGCTTCAATGACCTCGGCTGCGCGATCTGGTATTGCGCCCCGGATGACCGTCAACCGTGCGGTGATCCACCATCTTGTGGACCCGACTCAAAGGTGATAGAAACGGGCAGGGATGAGCGAGGCTGTCCTACCTACGCTTGCCAGCCCGTGTTTTGCGCCGCCCCGCCCGTATGTCCAGAGGGACAGATCGCGGTTGCCATTGGCTTCGATGACGTCGGCTGTGCGGTGTGGAATTGCCAGCCACCTTGTCCTAACCCGCCGATGTGCGGTGTGGGCAGCAGACTCGTCATTACCGGGCAAGATGCGAAAGGGTGTCCTACCTATGCTTGCGTGCCCGTCGCCTGCGGTGATCCTCCCGCATGTCCTCCGGGTGAAGTCTCCAGAGGCAAAGGAGTTGATGAAAACGGCTGCGTGATATGGGGTCCGTGCGAGCCTATCGGAAACCCTTGCGGTGAGCCTATCATCTGCGGACCAAATATGGTGCGCGTGCAAACCGGAGTGGAAGCGGACGGGTGCCCGATCTATGCGTGCGTCCCGGTCGGATGCCCTCCGCCACCTGACTGTCCTGCCGGGACCGTGCGGGTTGTCACCGGTATGGATGCTATGGGATGCCTCACTTACGCTTGTGTATTCATCCCACCGCCGCCCCCTCCGCCACCGCCGCCGCCCCCACCACCTCCTCCTCCCCCGCCGCCGCCGAGGATTCAACCCGCACAGATCACCATTGAGGACGTGACGTGGTATCCACCGTGTTTCCTCGACAACACGGCACCGCCGTTCCAGATCCAACTCGGCTTCCGTGTGACTCTTGGCGCTGCTCCATCACCGGAGGCGAACGGCACCTATTGGGTGTCGGTCTATGTCCACGGCAAAAAGATCGACAATCCAAACATGACTCCAGGGCAGTCCATCGACTACTCGGAGTCGGTTCAAGCTGGCTTGGGGGATTCCATCCTGATTCGTGCCAACGCATACCTTCCGATCAAGAAATTGCAGTCCAACGATCAGCACGAGTTCAAGTTCCCTAAAATGTGCGGCAGCGGATGCACAAACCCCTACGCGGCCAACTACGATCCGGAGATCACCGAGGACGATGGCAACTGCATCACTTGCGCGTCGGCGGGGAACTGCATCCCGAATGACTCCGACGAAGGGGACAACTGCAACAATGTCGGCAACGGTTGCTGCGACGGCTATTGCGAAACCGCCGGGGATTGCAGCCCGTCCTTCCGCCAATCATTCACCGCCACGAATGGAACCTATTACCCAAGCTGCTTCGGATAATGGACAAGAAAGACATCATTCCCTCATGCCTTCAGTCGTTTCAGGACGACCCGCAATTTCGCGTTTTGCTGAAATCGGCCATGCCGGTGAAATCGCATCGAGCGTTCAACGCGGTGCAACGCGAAGGAATGTTCCTGCCCAACGGCATGTTGTCGCAGGCTGGACATGCCTTCATCAAGGAACTCAACGCTGCATTGCCCGTTGTGGAAGCGACTCTCGCAACCTATGGCGGCGACATGATCGCTGCACGCGCATCATCCTGGCGGAGTGGAGTGAAATCGCGGAAATCGGCGCATGCCAAGGCCAACCAGCCAGCACCACCGGGATTGCTCAAGAGGGCTGGCAGTCTGGCCAAGGCGATTGGCTCTGAAACGAAAGCCATCGTTCAGAGACAACCGAATTTGACCACACAGCAAGTGGCGGCGCGTCTTGCCGTCTGCGCGTCATGCGACCAGTTGCGGTCGAACCGGACCTGCGCCCGCTGCGGATGCTTTGTCGATGCCAAAGCGCGTTTCAGGTCGCAGGACTGCCCGCTGCGCAAATGGCCGGCCAAGTGATCCGGTTGACAGGCACGCATGGGCGTGAAGCTCCACGTCGATCTTGAGACGCTCCAACTCATCCAGGGACCCGGCCAGCGGAGCGCGGTTTCCTCTTTGCGCTTCAAGCGCGGCGACTCGACCAAACTCCAAGTCGTGTTCCTCGAAAACGGCATCATGCCCGTCACGATTGGCGATCCCGGTAATCTCGAAATCCAGATCGGCATCAAGCCGCGCAACCAGTTCGACCGATCCTATCTCGCACACAGCGCGGACTGGTTAATGCCATCGGAGGGCGACGACACACCTGCCTACGAATGCTCTATCAGCTTCAACACGCTGCAACTCAACTCGGCGCTCAACGTCGGGTCGCCCACCTCCGAAGAGCTTTCCGAAATCACCCTGATGGGCGAAATCACCTGGCGCGAAGGCACGGGCGAACCGACCAGCACGCGCACCTTCCTCGTGGTCGTCGAGAACGACGTGAACCGGGGCGACGAGGGAGTTCCCACTTCGGCGGAACCGGCATACCCGGCGGCAACCGGCATCGAAATCAAGACCAACAAGGGGGTGGCGAACGGATACGCCCCGCTCGATGCGGGCGGCAAAGTGCCCGTCGCCCATCTTCCCGGCGGCATCCTGATCGATCCGACCATCACCACGCTCACCGGCACCGGGGCCAACGCGCTCGCCGCCATCGTTTCCAACACGCTGCCGCTCGACCGGGTGCTCGGGGTCATCGTCGGCAGCACGCTCTCGTTCTACCAGCTTCAGGCGGGCACCAGCGCCACCGCATCGCCCGGCATCATCCGCCCCAACGACTACCACGCGACGAACAACGCGAGGTGCTGGAAACAAATCCTCTGACATCCCATGAAACTTGGCATTTCCATCCTTCTTGCCCTCAGCGGTGGTGTGTTCGCCCAGACGGCAGCCGTCACCAAGAACCCGAACAACAACCAGATCACGGGCAATCTCGTGATGGGGGCCAACCGCGTTCTCACGTTCGAACCTAACAGCCTACTATCGCTCAACGGGCTGATGCGCACTGCTGCCGGTTCCGGCAACAATGGCCAAGTGCAGATCAACAATTCGGGCATCACGTTTGGCACCGTGGCTGGAATGCTAACCGTCCAAGGGCGCGACAATCATGCGATCGTCGCCCGCACCCCCAATCCCACTGATGGTATCGCGGTGGTCGGTTGGAGTAGCAGTGGAGCGGCAGGCGTCAAAGCGGCGCAGGACACCTATTTCACCTCACCGGCCCTCACCGTGTGGCGTGACCTATCGCTCGGCGCTTCCGGCTTGGAGTTCACCCCCGGTCTTTTGGTCGCCACTTCCGGCGGCACCGCCGGACAGACCACCACGCAGTCGGCAGTCGAGATCCAAGTCCTCGGCACGACCCATGCCAAGATCACTTGGAACGGATTCATCACATCCCGAAACAAGCCGGTGATGCGTTTTCATGGCCGCTTGACCACTGCCCCCACAGGCACCTTCGGCACGGACTTCGCGGCTGGCGATCTCTACTTCAATACCACCGACAGCAAGTTCTACTGCCACGACGGAGTCTCGTGGAAGGCCATGTGATCCACCCGAATTGACACTCTCACCTACCAAACAACAATGAAACTAGCACAAACACTATCGGCCCTGCTTCTCGCAGGGGTTATCAGCCTGCAAGCTCAAACGGAACAGCCTGTCATCTCCGTCCACTCGGCCAATGAAACCGCGTGGCTCGCCCTTGTCCAGATCCGCTCTGATGCGGGAAACCCGGATGCAGGGGCGGCAGTAGCAGCCACACCGGAAGGCGTCGCCATTAAGGATGCCGTCTTGGAGGGAACCACCGTCACCGCGATGGAGGCGTGGATCGTGATGGCGGTGGCAAAGGCGCAGGGCGGGGAGCCAGCGCGTGTTGCGGCGACTCGTGCGCTTGCCAAGACTGACAAGACCGGCAAGGGCATGAGTGTCGTCCGGGCGATGGTCAAGTTCTGGGACAACAACATGGAGGACTGGACAAGCGAAATGCTCGAAGCTGCTCCAGCCCTGGCGGGTAATCTGGCCACGCATCCGAATGCCACGCCAGCGTTCAGAGACGCCGCGTGGGCAGTGATTAGGGATCGCAGCGCACACGACAACCGGGCGTTCTTCAAGTTCTACCGCAGCACGCTTCCCAAGGCTGAACAGATTGCAGTTACCCAGAAGCAGAAGAATCTCGTGCTTGCCATCCCGGCGCGTGATGCCGCCTCCAACGCGTGGCTCGCGGAAATCTCCGCCGACCTCGTCGCTCTCCAACTCGACCAGTGAGCCATGAAGAACGTCCTTCCACTGTTGACCATCATCTGTCTCGTCGTTCCGGCGGCGGGGCAGGCTGCCGATCCCAGCGCCACGGACCCGACGGTGCTCGCACTCAAGTCCCTGCTGCGGTTGAAGGAGCAGGCGAAGTTCGGCGCGGATCTGAGAGCCAACCATGAGCGTGCGAGGTTCGCGGAGTTTCTGAGAGCCACTCATAAACAGTCGAAGTCCGCTGAGGTTTTCAGTGCGCAGTGGCGCTTCGCTCCGCTGGCCGACAAGAAAACCCTGCTCAGCGTCAAGACCGCAGCCGACCGCCCGAACTACGGGGGGAACGCTGCGGCCAAGACCCACAACAACCTCTGGCTCTCCATTTTCGAAGGAAAGATGAATTTGAAAAACTCGCCACCAGCCAAGCCCAAGGATTGACACCCGCCCTCTGCCAATGCGCGCACCCATCGACTTAGACTACGTCTCCAAAGCCATCGTCGGCATCGCCTCGCCGGTGGTCGGCCTCATCACGTCGTTCCAAGAGCAGGTCGAATGGCACCTGCGCGTGGCGTCGCTGCTCGTCGGTCTGGCCGTGGGCATCATGTCGCTCGTCAGCATGGCTCGAAAACTGAGGCGAAAGTGAACCAATGAAAAACCCCGGATGGCTTTCACCGTCCGGGGTTTTTCGTGTTCAGGAATCAGGCGGCGTTGGTTCCGTATTTCTTCCGGATGGCGTCCATGACTGCCTCGACTTCGTAGAGATAAAGTCGAGGAGTCACTTTGATGCACGGTATTTCACGACGCTGAACCCACGCATCAATCGTGTGGGGGCTGACTGAGAGCCGTTTTGCGAGTTCCTTCTTTTTGATCAGAATGGGATCGTTCTTCGTCGCCGGATCGTTGGTGGTGTGAGTGAGTGCTTTCATGATTGCTCACTGTTATCGCTGTCAACACGCGGTGTCCCATCTTGTGCCAGTAAGCGCCGCATCCGTTCCCGCAGGCTGTGCTTGAGTCCCGTCGGCATCCAGCCATCGGGAGGCGTCATCCCGAACCATGTCCGGGCGGCTTCCTCATCCACGATTTCCCGATAGTGGCGGAAGATCATTTTCGGGGAGTTGCCTGCCTCCAGAGAGGTTCGAGCTACGTCGCCTGTCAGTGATACTCGATAGCTGATGAACGAGTGTCTGAGGGCATTCTGACGCCATCCGCCGGGGATTTTCGCCTTCACTGCGGTATCACCCAAGGCACCCGATACATCGCTGATCGTGAGGATAGGGCCGGTTTCATCACGCCATGGCGCAAGCCACGCCTTGAGATTCTCGGGGAGGGGGACGAGTCGCCGCGCCGCCGTCTTCGCCTTGTGGCCGGCGATCTCGATGTGGCCGCGATCCCATTTGATGTCCTGCCAGGTGAGGCGTTCGACCTCGGCAGACCGAATTCCGCAAAATCCGCCGATGGCGATGAGCGGCAGGATGCGGGCGTGGGCGGCGAGCAGGATGTCACGCATCTCGTCCGGCGTAAAAATCTCGATCTCCTTCTCAGGCTCCTTGAACGAGTCGCTCTGTTCCGCAGCAGTTTTCCGGTCGGGATGGAGGTAGCCCTGTTTCTTGGCGAATCCAAACATCGTAACGAGGTTGCGCCGAATGCCGTTCTTGCTGACCGGCCCAAGCGTCTTGAGGCTGTCGAGGAACCGGTTGATGTCGGCCACGCTGACATCTGCGATATTTCCCGGCATGGCATCGGTGACCCGCTTGAGGCTGCTAGTCGCGTTCCGAACATAGATGGCACTCACGCCCTTGCGTTTCAGCGACACGACGAACTCGGCGGCTACCTGGACGTTGGTGCGGACGGCAAATAGATCTGCCCGGTTTGCTTGATAGAACCGCACCGCATCGGACAGTGGGATTTCACCTGCGGCTTTCCGTGCGCTGGCCCATTCGTCCATCGCGGCGGAAAGACCGACTCCATGCTCCCGAGCTACTTGCTCGCAGTGGCGGAGCAGGTCGATGTCGCGGCGGGTCGCTTCATCGGCGGCCGTCCAGCCATTGGTCAGACGGACGCTGATCTGCTGGGCGATCATCCGTGCTTCATCCATCGAGGAGAAGCTGCGCGTCTTGCGCCTGGCCGCCTCCTTCCATGAAAGCGTGAACTCGGGATAACCATCCCGACGGTTCATCGTGTAGATTTTGATTCTCGCGGGACCGTTGCCGATTTCCACGACACTGCTACGGCGTTTGCGTTTCCGGGTCATAGACCCCGGCTTTCGAGTCAACTTGTCAGAAAAACTGTCAGGAAAATCTGTCCCGGTTTGCTCTGACGGCTCGCAAGTTGTTGATGGCGTATCAGTTGCGTCGATTGAGCAACCAGTTGGCGGAGAGGGTGGGATTTGAACCCACGGTAGCTGTTACACTACGTCTGATTTCGAATCAGGTGCCATAGACCACTCGACCACCTCTCCTTGAACGGAGGCGGAAATTGAGCGGGTGGCTTGGGTTTGTAAAGCCTCCAATTTCATTTTAATCCGGGAAAACGATCGCCCGGTGGCCGTCGATGATGGTCCGGTCGTGGACGTGAAAGCGGATCCCTTTGGCGAGGGCGATCCGCTCGCAGTGGCGACCGAGGCGGACGAGGTCGTTGGGCGTGTGGAAGTGTTGCACGCGGTCCACCTCCTGCTCGATGATGGGGCCGGCGTCGAGGTCGGCCGTGACGTAGTGGCAGGTGGCACCGATCAATTTCACGCCCCGTTCGTAGGCTTGTTTGTAGGGGTTTGCGCCGATGAAGGCGGGCAGGAAGCTGTGATGGATGTTGATGATGCCTCCGGCGAAATCGCGGCAGAAATCGTCTGGCAGGATTTGCATGAATCGGGCGAGCACGATGAGTTCGACGTCTTGCTCGACGATCATTTCGCGGATGCGCGCGAAGCCGGCCTGGCGGTTTTCTCCGTCCATGTCGATTTGATGAAACGGGATGTTGGCCCGCTCGGCGATGGGGCGGCAGTTGGGGCGGTTGCCGATGATCGAGGTGATTTCGATGGGGAGTTCGTCGAGTTCGGCGCGCCAGAGGATTTCGTTGAGGCAGTGGTCGGTTTTGGTGACGAGCACGGCGGTTTTCATGCGGTAGGGAAGGCGGCGGAAATGCCATTCCGCCTGCAAGGAGCGGCCAAGGGTGCCGAAGCCGTCGATGAAATCCTGAACATCGACATCCAGGTCCGCGGTTTCGATTTCGAGGCGGGCGAAAAATTTGCCGCCGAGTTGGTCGGAAAACTGGGCGAATTCGATGAGGTTGCCGCGATGGCCGGCGACGTAGTTGGCGACCTTGGCGACGATGCCGGGTTGGTCGCGGCAGCTGAGTTTGAGAATCAATCCGAGACGGGACATGAGGGCGGGAGACTGCGTGACCCTGGTCCGTGCGTCAATCCTCGCCGGTCATCGGCTCGGGGGTGGATGGCGGGAATTGCCCGGCGCTGGCGACGGTGAGTTCGGCTGGAGTCTCCGCGGCGTCGGCGGGTGCGGGGAGCATCGGCTGGTGAGCGGTCGCAGCGGTGGGCTGGAGCATCGGTCCGGAGGATGCCGCGGGGCGGGATGAAAGAGTGAGCAGAAGCAGGGTGAAAAGCATGGTGGAAAGGACGCCGGCCAGTCCTGGCAGCCACCAGCGATGGGTGCCGGAGTGGGGGATTCCGATGCCGGATTCGGCAATGAGTGGGGGCGCGGCGCGGCGGACGATGGCATCGATCACATGAGGGGGGCCTTCGGCGGTTCGCGGCCTTGCGGTTTGGGTGACGGGGAGTTGCCAGCCCGCGAAATCGAGGTCATCGGCAGCCAGCGCGAGGTCTTCGGGGTAAGCCATGCTGCGGCCGGGGTGGGTATCGGTGATCAGGGCCATGACCACCGCTTCGTCCACAAATCCGTTTTTCTCCATCATGAACGTACCGGATTCGTCGCTTGGGCGGGTGGATGGCAGGGGGCTGAGGCTGAGGCTGAGGCTGAGTGAGTTCGTCATCGGCTTATGAACGGTTGGTCAGTCAGGTATGAATAAATTCCGGAATGGTCAATTTTTAATGTTTCCAAACTAAATTTCAAAACGCCGGTTAAAGCCGGTCTTCCGGAGGGGGCGCGCGGGGATGATGCTTGGGGTTGCAATCACCTGAAATTAGATCAAGAGTTCCACCCACAACATGTCTTCCCAAGTGCCCGATGATTCATTGTTACTGATCCGCTGCCCGTCCTGCAGCCAGCGATTCAAGGTGGGGGATGATTTGCGGGAGCGCACTGTCGAATGCGGTGGCTGCGAGCACCGCTTCCGGATCAACGACGAGGTCATCGTGCGGGGCCGGAAATTTTACCCCAGCGAGCAAAAAAGCCATGGGTTGAACCGCTTTCCGCGGATTCCTTTGCCGGGTGGGGACGCGTTGATCGGCATGCAACCGGTCCGTTACAGCAATGTGCCGGATCCCGCGGTGCTCGAGCCTGCTTCGCCTCAGCGGATCATGGCGGGCATCATCGGCGTGTCGGGCATGGTGCTGATGGCGCTGCTTTTGATGTTTGGTGCCAGCCGCGGCGGCGTGCTGGATGGGATGGTCATTACAAACCGCCTTCTGATGGCGGGGTTCGTGTGTGTGTTGGGAACGGTGCTGCTCGTTTACGCGAATCCGCGGGCGCGGGTGAAAGCGTTGGGGGTTGCACTGGTTTTGAGCCTCGCGTTGTTGCTGGTGCCGTTCTTTTTCAAAACCGGATCGACGCCGCTTGGCAGCGGAACGGCGGGTGAGCCGGGAACGAGCTCGCCAATGGCTGCGCCCATCCAACAGCCGGGTGAGGACAGCGCCACCCTGGCATTGCGCGCCCGCATCGGGACGGCTCCGCTGGTTGCGGAGATCCAGAAGCTGGCGTTGGAGGGGAGCGGCAAGCAGGCTGTCGGGCTGTGGTTCAGGGAGTTGAGCGAGAGCAACCGCTTTCTGGTGAGGGATTACATTCTCCGGGTCACCGATGCGGATCCCGCGTCGCATTACTTTCCGCGGGACGGCGGGGATTATTTACTGGTCGTCACGGGCATCAGGAAATCCCTGCCAGAGCTGGCGGAGTTGACTTCGGCGTTGGGGCAGACGGAAAAAATCTATACCGACCTCTCGGTGATCGAAGTCCGGGTGCGCAATGACATTTTCATCGAAGGATCGATCGAGAAACTATCGAAAAAAGACGCCCCGGCGTTCTATGATTTGAACAAACGGGAGCTGGAGAGCATCGATCTCGACCGGGTCCGGCGCGCGGTGCAGCGGCTGGCGGATGCCGAGCCGAAAATTTACCGCGCTGACATCAGCCGGAAGCTGATTTCGCTGCTGGGTGAGGAAGGTTTGGATTTCAAGGGCAACATTTGCAGCGCTTTGTCGGTCTGGTCGGAGTTGCCGGGGCCGGCCAGCGAGGCGGCGCTCATCGAGGTGAAGAAGTTGGTCGCGAAAGGCCAAGCCGTCCCGCCGGAAATCGTCGCCCTGATCGTGAAGGAGCGAAATACCGGGATCATTCCCATTTTGGATGAACTTTGGTATAAAAACCCGGTGGCATGGGAGTCGCTTTACTCAGACCTCGGGCAGCCGGTTGAAGACGCCGTGCTCGCGCGGTTTCCCAACACCTCGGGCACCATCCGATATTCGGCGGTCCGGATTCTGGGCCGGGTGGGCGGAAGCCGCAGCCTGCCGGTTCTCACGGAGGCGATGTCGGACAAGGACCCCGAGCTGAAGGTTCTCATCGAGCAGTCCAAGAAATCCATTGCCGCCCGCCTCGGCGAATAAAACGAAATCCGCTGGCGGAAAACTTCTTGCGGCGGATGAGGGAATCGCCTTGCCGGCCGTTGCGCTTTCCACAAACCTCCTGCGCCTCTCGTTTCGCGCAAAGCTGGGATAATCCGGGGGGAGAATTCCAGCGGCGTGATTCGAGAGGTCTTTTTTAGCCGGGTGCTAACTTGGGTCTGCCGCGGCTGCATCGAGCAGCTGCCGTTCCCAGATGAAACGGCGGAACAGGACCTTCACCGCCGCGGTGAGCGGAACGGCCAACAGCGCCCCGACGAAGCCGCCGAGAACCAGCGACCAGAACAGCATCGAGAAAATCACGGTGAGCGGATGCAGCCCGACGGAATCCCCGACGATCTTGGGCGCGGTGACCAGCGAGTTGATCTGTTGGACGATGACGAAAATCCCCACGACGCACCCGACGTAAGCCCACGGGCTCAGTCCGAAAGGCGCGGTTCCCTGCGCGTGGAGCCAGGCGATGATGCACGCGGGAATCAGGCAGAGAATGTTTCCGATGTAGGGGATCACTCCCAGAATCGCCATGAAAACCCCGATCAAAAGCCCGTAGGGCAGCCCGAAAATCGTCAGCGCGATGCCAACCAGGAGCCCGTCAATCGCGGCGACGATGACCTGCCCGCGGAAGAACGAGACCAGGTAGCCGTTGATTTCCTGGAGCGTTTCCACCAGTGAGGTCTTGAATCGCGAGGCCTTGAGCGGGACGTAATCATGCCAATGGCAGCGGATCGATGCCGAGTCCTTGAGGAAAAAGAACAGATAGACCGGCACCATGATCATGCCGATGACGAGGCCGAGAAATCCCAGCACCTTGGTGGATCCCGCCGTCAGCCAGGTGCGGCCGGTTTTGAAAATCACGTCCAGGTTTTCCATGACCATGCGTCCGCCGCGGGTGCGCTCGAAATAAGCGAGCGATTCCGGCTTGAGCGATTTTTCATCCGCCGCCACCGGGTCGCCCAGGTCATCGGTTTCTGTCAGAAGCCATCCGATCGGGCCGCCCTGGTAGCGGACGCGCAGGTCGCGAAGCGAGCGGGCGAGGGCGGGCGCGAGATGCTCGGAGCCGTCTTCGGCAAGATTTTTTTCGGGGGTTTTGGTCGTTTTTGCCGGTGCCGAGATCATGTCCCGCAGCGCGCCGCCGCCGCGCTGGATGCCGGGCAGGACCGCGGCGACGAGAAGCGTCGCGCCTATCAGAATCATCAGGAAGAGCGTGATGACCGCCCACGCGCGGCTGAGCCCGCGGCCTTCCAGGAACCTGACCACCGGATCCAGCACGTAGGCCACGATCCCGGCCACGATCAGCGGGATGAGCACGGGTTGGAGAAATCCGAAGACGTAACCGGCCAGCCAGACGAAGCTGACAACCAAGGCGCCGAGGATCAGGATGGAGACACCCGTGGCGGCATTCCACAGGGTTTTCTGCTGAAAAGGGGTAGGATAGCGCATGATGGATAAGCTCGCGCGCTGTTATGAAGACTGCGGCGCGACTTACCAATTACAAAACGTCCTGACTTTCTGAGGCTTCCGCCGCCTGCTTGGAGATCTTGTCCAGCACTCCGTTCACGAACCGCCCGGAGTCGGTCGTGCCGAATCGTTTGGCCAGTTCGATGGCCTCGTTGATCGCCACCTTCGGCGGAATCGCCGCGTGCAGGATCTCGTAAGTCCCCAGTCTCAAGATCGCCCGGTCCACCGGATCAATCCGCTCGGGAGCGAAATTTTCCACCACTGCGGCGAGAGTTGTATCGATCCGCTCCTTTTGGCTGAGGATGAAATCGACGAGCTCGTCCGCCTTTTTTTGCAGCGCGAGAATATCCGCCTTCGAGTCGCGCAAACGCGCGAGGTCCGCTTGTTCGGGAAATTTCTCGGGCTCCTCGACCATTCGCAGGCGGTCGGAAATCCGCTGCAAGCGGCGGATCGTCGCCGCCACGCCCTCCAACTGTACGCGCAAGGCGGGGAAATCCTCGATGCCTTCGAGAAACCGGCGGCGCGCGGCGGCGAGGTCGCGGTCAACTTTGAAAAGGATTTGCAGCGCGTCGCCGAAGCTCTCCGCCACCGAGGCGTCGTCGTCGTCTTTCGGCAGGCGTTCGAGCTTCGCGAATGACGTGCTCCAGCCCGACTCCAGCTCGGCGATACGCTTGAGGTCGATTTTCAAACTCTCCGCCTGAGGCCATGCGGAGAGCAGCGTGCTCGCCAGCGACTGGCGCTCGACGAATTCCGCCAAGCGTCCTTCCCGGCCGTGGGCAAGGTGATGGACGGTGCGGAAGGTGGCCAGCTGGAGGCTGCGGCGGTCGGATTCCGTGACGAAGTCCCAGAACGGGCCGCGCAGCGCGGCGGGATCGGCGCCGCCCTCAAGATCCGCGCAGTAAAGAAACTGGACGACCGCCTCGCGGATTTGGCGGCGGCTAGGCATTGCGATGCTTGGAATGGCTGGTGTTGCGAGGCATGGATCGGTCGAGTTCTTGGAAAATATCAATCATCGACGCCGCTGCCCGAGCCGCTTCCTTGCCGCGGTTGAGCTGCGCGCCGATGCAGCGTGCGTAAGCTTGCTTCTCGTCTTCCACCAGCAAAACCTCGTGAATTACCGGCCGCAGCGATTTGACGGCGAGCTGCTGGAGCGCGTCAGTCACCGAACTGGCGACCAAGTCCGCGTGTTCGGTCGAGCCGCGGATGATCAGGCCGAGCGCGATGACGCAGGCCGGCGGATCGCGGTCGAGCAGGGTGGCCACCATCACCGGAATTTCAAAAGCGCCGGGCACCCGGATGAGATCGACGCGGCCTTGCGGCACCAGTTCGCCGAGCTCCTCGATGGCGTTCTCTACCAGCGCGTCCGTGAATTGCTCGTTGTATTTCGACGCAACGATACAGATCCGGACTTTGGGTCCGATCATGCGGGGTTTGGGCGGCAACGCTGTCGACATGCGCGGGGTATGGCGGGCGTCGGCGGAAAAGTCAACCGACAGGCATGGAGTTTCATCGATGACGCGAATTTGGCTTGGCGGGCAAGTCGGGGGAACGAAGATCCGCTCATGGTTTCATTCCACGAGGCGTTGGAGCTTCTCTTGAAATGCCCGCCGCTGATGGCGGCGGAGCGCTGCCGTTTGGAGGACGCGGCCGGGCGGGTGCTTCGGAAAAGCGTGGCCGCGGACCGCGCGGTGCCCGCTTACGACCGGGTGATGATGGACGGCTACGCGCTGCGCTCCGCGGACTGGCAGGTGGGCCGCCGCTCATTCCGGGTGACGGATTCCGCTCCGGCGGGACGTGCGGCGGTCTCGCTTTCGGCGGAAATTGGCACCTGCGTGGAAGTGATGACCGGCGCGCCTTGTCCGTCCGGCGCCGACTGCATCGTGCCGGTCGAAGAAGTGATCGGCAGTGATCCGGGCTCCGTCAAATTTGCCGAATCCGCCGCTCCGGTCGCGGGGCGTTTCATCCACCGCGCTGGCAGCGATGCCGCGGCGGGGCAAATTCTGTTGGAATCCGGCGTCCTGTTAGGCTCGCGTGAAATCGGCGTCGCCGCGTCCTGCGGCGCGGCCTGGCTGGAAGTTTCGCGCGTCCCGAGAATCGCGGTGATCGCGACCGGCGACGAGCTCGTCGCCGTGGACGAGTTTCCCGCTCCCCATCAGATCCGCCAGTCCAACGCCCACTCGCTCGCCGCCGCGCTGAAGCTCGGTGGCTATCCGCCACGGCGCGTCGGGGTCTTGAGTGACGAGGTTTCCGCCGCCCGCCCGGTCATCGAAGAGCTTCTAGCCACCCACGACTGGCTGGTCCTAACGGGGGCTGTTTCGAAAGGCGCTCGCGATTTCGTCCCCACGCTGCTTGCGGAACTCGGCTGCCGCGAGGTCTTTCACGGCGTGGCGCAGCGTCCCGGAAAGCCCGCCGGCTGCTGGCTCGGTCCGGGCGGGCAGGTGGTCATGGCGCTGCCGGGAAATCCGGTTTCCGCGCTGACCGGGCTGCACGCGTTCGTGTTTCCGGCGCTCGCCGTGGCATCCGGCCTGCCGCGCCTATCAGCCAGACGCGTGGTGATGGACGACCGCGCGATGCCGCTTCCCGGCTTCACGCGCCATCTGCCAGTCACGCTCCGCGCCGACGGCCGGGCCGAACCCGCGGCGACGGGCAACAGCGGCGATTTCATCGGCTTGCTCAACAGCGATGGATTCGTAACTCTCCCTCCGCGCGGCGAAATGAGCGCCATTTCCGCCGCATTCCCATTCACTCCATGGCTATGAATCCTAACGACCAGAATTTCACCCATGTCCGCGAGGGCCAGCCGACGATGGTGGACATCACCGGGAAATCCGCGAACCGCCGCACCGCCGTCGCCGAGGCGCGCATGGAGTTAGGCGCGGAAATCATCGCGAGATTTCAAAACAACGACCTGCAAGGGCCGAAAGGACCGGTGTTCCAGACCGCCATCATCGCCGGCACGATGGCGGTGAAAAAAACCAGCGAGCTGATCCCGTTTTGCCACCCGCTGCCGGTCGAGAACTGTGAGTTTCAAATCATCCCTAACGAGACCGGGGTCGCCATCCGCTGCGAGGTTTCCACCACGGGCAAAACCGGCGTCGAGATGGAGGCCATGACGGGAGCCAGCGTCGCGGCGCTCACCGTTTACGACATGTGCAAGGCGATGAACAAAGCGATCCGCATCCACGATCTGCGGCTCATTTCCAAAACCGGCGGCAAGTCAGGAGATTTCCACGCATGAACTCCAAACAGAAACTCCGCGGTCTCGTGTTAGCAGGTGGCCGCAGCTCGCGGATGGGCCGGGACAAGGCCGCGCTGGTCCATCCGGACGGCCGGACTTTGCTGCGGCGCTGCCACGATCTCCTCCGCGAAGCCGGGTGCGAATCGATCGCCATTTCCCTCCGCCACGATCAGGAAATCCCCGCCGGTCTTGATAGCGTGGAAATCGTCCGCGATCCCGAAGGCGCAAGTCTTGGGCCGATCGCCGGGATCGTTGCGGGCATGCGGCTGGACCCGGCCGCAGACTGGCTCGTCCTTGCTTGCGACCTGCCACGGCTGGATGCGGCGACGCTCGCCTATCTCATCTCGTCGAAACAAACGGACGAGAAATTCCTCGCTTACCGCAGCGGGTTCGACGGGCTGCCAGAGCCGCTGTGCACGCTCTATTCGCAAGCCGCATTGCCCATTCTCCTGCAAGCGCAGGCCGCTGATTTTCGCTGCCCGAGAAAGATCCTGATTCGAAACGACTGCCGCCTGCTAGAGCCGGTGACGCCGCGCGCGCTCGACAACGCCAACACGCCCGAAGACTGGGCCACCGCGAAAGTCCCATGACCGTCAACGTCTGTTATTACGGCCTCCTCGCCGAGCGTCGCGGGCTCGCGGAAGAACGCGTCACCCACTCCGCGGAAACTCCCGCGCAGCTCTACGCGGAGTTGGATCGAGAACATCGGCTTGGACTGGCGACGACGGATTTCCGAGTCGCGGTGAATGACGAGTTCGTTTCATGGGACCACCTGCTCGCGGACGGTGACCGCATTGCCCTGCTGCCGCCGATGTCGGGCGGCTAGAAATTTTCATCATGTCCTCCATCCGGTTTTCACTCGTCAGCCAGGCCATCGACATCGCGTCGTTGGGGGCGGAACTCCGCGATCCCGCCGCCGGGGCGGTGGTGACTTTCGACGGGCGGGTTAGAAATCACAACGCCGGGCAGGCGGTGAGCTGTTTGGAATACCAAGCGTATCCGGCGCTCGCGATTTCGACCGGCCAGCGCATTCTTGAAGAAGAGGCGGCGCGCCACGGCCTCCTCGCGGCGCAGGCGGCGCACCGCACCGGTCCGTTAGCGATCGGCGAGGCCGCGGTCTGGGTCGGCGTCGCATCCGCCCACCGCGGCCCGGCGTTTGAGGCTGCCCGCACGATCATGGAGCGGCTGAAATACGAGCTGCCGGTTTGGAAGAAGGAAACCTACGCCGACGGCCGCAGCGAGTGGGTCGGCCCGGATAACAAGTCCGCGGAGACCGGCAGGGCGGGGGAGGGGATTCCTGACTGGCAGGCGGAGTTGTTGGAGATTTGGATTTCCGAGGGCAATGACTTCCGCGGCCGCCACGAGCTGGGACGCCTCGACCACGGCATCCGCGGCATTTCCGAAGTCGAGTGCGTGGCCGGAATGGGCCTGCGCTGCGACCGTTATTTCGGCTACAAGCCGGACTTCAAGGGGCAGGTGACTTTTTTCGACGCCGATGCCGTGCAAGCGGTGCGCGACCGTTTTTCGCAGCCGGAACTCTCCAGCTCGCTCTTCCGCAGGAATCTGATCGTCCGCGGAGTCGATCTGGCGGAATGGGTCGGCAAGCGGTTCCGTTTCCAGGGCGTCGAGTTCGAAGCCAGCGAGGAATGCAAACCCTGTTACTGGATGGACGAGGCCGTCGCTCCGGGCGCGGAGGAGTTTCTCAAGGCGAATTTCCGCGGCGGCCTGCGGGCGCGTGTTCTATCAGACGGGGTTCTTTCCGTGGGCGGATGAACTTGCTCAACCCCGCCGGGTGATGCTGATGAGGTTGGCGAGTTTCTGGCCGCTTTCTTCCAGTTCACGATCCGCCCGGATCTCGTCGAGGGTCCACGGCAGCCGGAAGCGCCAGTTTTCCCCGCCGCAAGTGCCCGGGTGGTTGAACTGCTCGTCGAGGTTGAAGAGCTCGGTGATCATCAAGGCGGCGTAGCGCGAGTTAGAAGCGAACAGCGCTTTGATGAGCCGCAGCCGGACGCCTTCGGTGAAGGGCGGCCACGGCGCGTGGTCGCCTATCGGCACTGCGGCGAACTCGGCGAGGATCCGCAGCGTGTTCTGCGCGCCGCCCACGGCCCAGCCGGATTGTTCTGTTGGGTTTTCCTGGTGCTGTTTGATCACTGCCAGGCAGCCGCGCCAGATCCCGTTGATCGGATGGTGGTCGTGGGTGGAATAAGTGGCGAAGGAGTTTTCCGGAAACGCGTTGCCGGGAGTGGGGTGGCCGTGCTCGTTGCAATCCCAGTGCGGAATCCGATAGCCGGTGATCCCGAGGTCCGCGAGGTGCGGGCGGACGTATGCGGGCACCCAGCCGAGGTCCTCCGCGATGACTTCGCAATCCTTTGCCGCTGCTAGAACGGCGCGCAGCCGGATGTCGCCGTCGTCGCGGTTGGCGGCTTTGTTTTCGACCGTGTCGTCAGGCCGCAGGAACCAGCGGGGCAGGCGTCCGCCGTTGATCGCCGCCGCCTGCTCGTGGTTGAGCCCGATGAATTCGGGGTTGCGCTCGGGCCGCCACGGGAAGGCGTAAATGCGATAGAACCCGAGAATGTGGTCGAGCCGGAAGATTTGGAAAATCCGGGTCAGCCGCGCGATCCGCTTTTTCCACCAGCTGAAGCCGTTCGCCTGCATGTGATCCCAGCGGTAGAGCGGGATGCCCCAGTTCTGTCCCCATTGTTGGAAAAACGGGTCGTCCTGGCTGTTTCCCTCCGACGGCGAGCCGCCGCACCAGTCGAGGTGGAAGTCCCCTTGGTTGAAAAACACGTCGCTTGAATGCCAGCTGATCCCGATGGGCACGTCGCCCATCAGTTTCACGCCGCGGAGGTCCGCGTGGGCGCGCAGGGCCAGCCATTGGCGGAAACACAGCCATTGCACGAACGCGAAAAACCCGAGCCGGTCATCCACCACGGCCGCGTCCCGCGCGTGTTGTTTGCCGATGAATTCGCGGGCCTTTTTCGGCGTCCGGCAAGCATCCGGCCATTTGTCCCAAGTCAGATTTTCGCCGTGGCGTTCCATCAGATAGCGAAACAGGCAATAGTCGGCCAGCCAGTCGTGTTCCTGTTTCTTGAACCGCGCGAACTCCTCCGCAAGCGCGGAATCCGCCTGATCAAATCTCGACCACGCCAATTCCAGCAGATTGCGTTTCGCGCTTCGCACCGCCGGGTAATTCACCAGCGGCGACGTCAGCGCGCCTTGCAAGTGATCCCGCGCCAGCGCGATGTCAGCTTCCTTTAGACCCGGGATTTCCGAGGTCTCGCAGGCCAGGTAGATCGGATCCAGCGCGACCGAGGAAATCGCGCTGTAAGGACTCTCCTCGGTGCCGTTTTCATTGATCGGCAGGAGCTGGATGAATCCCACCTGGTGCTCCGCGGCCCAGTCGATCCATTCCCGCAAGGCCAGCGTGTCGCCGATCCCGAGGTCGCCCTCGCGGCGTGGGGTGAATGCGGGAATCAGGATGCCGGCGCGGCGTTTTTCAGGTGGGTGCACGCGCGCGATCTTGGCAGGTTGCGGTGTCCCGTAAACCGTGAAATCTCTAGCCAATCGGCGGAAATTCGATTCTTTGACAAGTCATCCGGATCAGTTATCTTCCAGTTTGGCCAAGGCCAAAATCGTTACGATTAACCAACCAACATCATGAAAATCAAACTTTGGATTCCCGCGCTCGCCCTGCCCGTCATGTTCGCTGCCTGCGAGGCGAAGAAAACCGCCACCGAGAAAATGGAAGCCGGCGCCGAGCAGATGGCTGAAGGCATGAAGGACATGGCCAAGGACGCCGACAAAAAGCTGGATGAAGCAAAATCCGACGCGAAAGCGGCGATGGAAGAAGCCGGCGAGAAGGCCAAGGAAAAGGCCGCCGAGGTCACCGACGCCACCAAGGACGCCGCGGCGAAAGCCTTGAATGAAGCGGCCGAAGCCGCGGAGAAAGCGGCCGACAAGCTCAAGGAAACCGTTCCTCCCGAATAGTTCCCAAATCGGCGGTTCCATGCGGACCGCGTCGCGCAAGCAAGCGGATCTCCCGAAATGGAAGGTCCGCTTTTTCGTCGGGAAATCCCGCGGATTCCACGAATTTTCATGGTTTTGACCCCGAAGATTGACGCTTGGCACTCCGCATGCACAATCCCGCCGTCGGGCGGAAGAGCCGCATCGGCATTTCAAACACAGTCATGACCACCATCGCCATCAACGGATTCGGCCGCATCGGCCGCCTTGTCTTCCGTGCCCTCGTCGAACAAGGCCACCTCGGAACCACCTTCAACGTCGTCGCCGTCGGTGACATCGTTCCAGCCGACAACCTTGCCTACCTTCTGAAATACGACTCCACGCAGGGTCGCTTCGCCGGCACGGTTTCCTCGAAGAAGTCCTCCCCTGAGCTGGAAGAAGACGACATCATCGTCGTCAACGGCCACGAGATCAAGGTCGTCAGCGCCCGCAGCCCGGAAGGTCTGCCATGGAAAGAGCTCGGCGTGGAAGTCGTCATCGAGTCCACCGGCCTTTTCACCGAAGCGGAAAAAGCCAAGGGCCACATCACCGCCGGTGCCAAGAAAGTCATCATTTCCGCACCTGCCAAGGGTGAGGACGCGACCTTCGTCGTCGGCGTCAACGACGACCAATACGATCCTTCCAAGCACCACATCATCTCCAACGCGAGCTGCACCACCAACTGCCTCGCGCCGATCGTCCACGTCCTCCTCAAGGAAGGTTTCGGCATCGAGGAAGGTCTGATGACCACGATCCACTCCTACACCGCGACCCAGAAAACGGTCGATGGTCCTTCCAAGAAGGATTGGAAAGGTGGCCGTTCCGCCGCCATCAACATCATCCCGTCCACCACCGGTGCGGCCAAGGCCGTGGCGCTCGTTTGCCCGGCAGTGGCAGGCAAGCTCACCGGCATGTCGTTCCGCGTGCCGACCCCGACCGTCTCCGTCGTGGACCTCACGGTGAAGACCACCAAGCCGACTTCCCTCAAGGAAATCACCGCCGCCCTGCAAAAGGCGTCCGACACCTACCTCAAGGACATCCTCGGCGTCACCGGCGACGAAGTGGTTTCCACCGACTTCATCCACGACAAGCG
The DNA here is from genome assembly GCA_945873305.1 of Akkermansia muciniphila. GTDB lineage: Bacteria > Verrucomicrobiota > Verrucomicrobiia > Verrucomicrobiales > Akkermansiaceae > Luteolibacter > Luteolibacter muciniphilus_D. The sequence goes on along the minus strand of CAMCCX010000019.1, from coordinate 15,282 downwards.
CTCGTCGATCTTCGACGCCGGCTCCTCCATCGAGCTGAACTCGACGTTCTTCAAGCTCGTGAGCTGGTATGACAACGAGTGGGGTTACTCCAACCGCGTCATCGACCTCCTCACCGACGTCGTGAAAAAGGGAATCTGATTTCCGCACGCTAGAAATTAAGCTGAAAACGGCAGTCCGCGAGGGCTGCCGTTTTTTTGTGGGGGCAAGGCGCGCTCGCTACGACTACATCGACGCCTACTATAACAACCACCGGAAACACTCCGCTCTCCTAACTAAACCATAAACGGTCCAAAAATCGGTTGCATCTTATTCACAGAGCCTGATCCACTTTGATCATGGCTTCGAGGATGTGTTGCCAGGTGGATGGGGTTTCGAGGACTTCGTTGGAGAACATGCAACCGTCCCAACAGATGTGCTTCATGCCGCGCGAGGCGGCGTCCTTGAGCCAGTAGGCGGAGGCGCGGGGGATGTCGAGTTTGCCGTTCGGATCGTCGGCGAGGCAATGGCGGCCGGTCTTGTCGTGGGAGCCGGTGCCGTGCACGGTGCCGTCGTTCTGGGCGACGTGGAAGTCGAAGGTCCACGGGCGCAGCGCGTCGGTCATGGTGGTGTAGGCGGCCCAGAATTCTTCCTCGGTGTAGCCTTCCTTGAGGAGCGCGGCTTCCGGGGCGTTGTAGCCCATCAGGTAGAGATAGGTGTGGGCGAGGTCGGCTTGGAAGCCGACTGTGTTCGGCATGCCGGTCGCTTCGAGGGTGTCGAGCATGGCCTTCCACGAGTGCATGCCGCCCCAACAGATTTCGCCTTCGGCGGCGAGGCGCTCGCCGTGTTGTTCCGCGACCTTGCCGGCTTCGCGGAAGGTCTCGGCAATCTTCCGGGTGTTTCCGGCGGGGTCCTTCGCCCAGTCGGTGACGGAGCTGGCGGAGTCGATGCGGATGACGCCGTATTCGCGGACACCGTGCTCGTTGAAGATCTTGGCAATACGGCAGGCTTTCTCGACGGCGAGCACGAACTTGCGGCGCGCTTCGGCATCGCCCATGGCGGCGTCGCCGACGGTGCCGGGCCAGATCGGCGCGACGAGCGAGCCGACCTTGAGGTTGTGGCTGGCGATGAGGTCGGCGATTTTCCGGATGTCGGATTCCGATGCGTCGGGGTCGGTGTGCGGGTGGAAGAGGAAGTAGTCGATGCCGTCGAACTTGCGGCCGTCCACCTCGGCGGCGACGGTGAGCTCGAGCATGTGTTCGAGGGAGATGGGAGGGTGGTCGGTGCCGGGTTCTTTGCCGACGAGACCGGGCCACATGGCGTTGTGAAGTTTCATGGTGTGCTTGGGTTGATGAAGATAGGTATTATAGGTCCTATGGGACTTATTGGTTTTTGTAGGCTCCCATGGCTGGGGCGTTTGGATTCACTTCTGGTCCGAAGTAGCGGAGCGCCACCAGCGGCTCGGTGAGGGAGGTGTTTTTGAAGGTGACACCTTGCTGGGCGGCGGACTCGGTGCAGAAGAACTCGTCGTTGGCGAGCTCGTTGAAGCGCAGGAGTTTCGGGCAGTTGAGGCGGAGCTTGTTGGCGAAGCCCTCGCCTTGCACGACGATGAGCGAGTAGGCGCCGTTGTCCTTGATGGTGACGGTCTGGCCGGGCTCCACGGTGATTTCCTTGGCGGTGAAGTATTGGAAGCCATCGACTTTTCCATAGACGATCCACTTGTCGTGGTAGCCCTCGCCCTTCTCGGCGGTGACGGGTTCGAGGTAGTGGTTGTCCTTGAAGTTAGGGTCCACGTTTTTCTCCCAGTCGAGCTGGTCGATGATGAAATCGATGTCCTGGTGCTTGTCCTTGGGCATGTCCTTCACGAGCAATGACCAGGGCACTTCGCGGCCTTCGACGAGATTCTGATACATGCCGAAGACGTCGGATCCCCATTGCGGTTCGTAGGTGCAGAGCGAGCCGGGGGCGTGGAGGATGCAGGGGTCGATGAGCCAGCCGGTGCCGACCTTGAGGCGATAGGCTTTGGATAGATCGAGGATGCCGTTTTCTCCCTTGTTCCAGTTGGCGATGCACTTGCGGACCTGGTCGCGGGTGGTGCCGGGCTCGAAGCCCATGAAGGTGTAGGGGAAATTGTTGCCGACGTTGTTGTGCTGCGGCGGGAAGTAGTAGGACTCCGGTTTTCCCTCTTGGCCGACCAGCGCGGCCTGCTCGGCGCTCTGGTGCATGTGGTGCGGGATGGGGCCCATGTTGTCGAAGAACTTCGAGTAAACCGGCCATTTCCCGTATTTGTCCCACATCGTCTTGCCGATGATGCCCGCGCCGGACTCGGCGATGGCGTCGCGCAGGGTGAAGCGCTCGTTGCCGACGACGACGTAGGAGAGTCCTTCATCGGCGGCGCGGCCCTCGTTGGCGGTCTCGGTGGTCGAGCCGAACCAGCGTTCATCGATGCCGCCACGGTTGAGGCCGTAGGCGTAGGTGTCGTCCGGGTGGAGCTTGATGCGCAGGCCGGGTTGCAGGAAAGAGCGGGGGACCCAGGTGGGCGAGAGGCGCAGGAGTCCGCCGGTGTCTTCGAGGTGGCCGTCGATGAGGGCTTTGAGATTCGTGGACGTGGTGGACAGGTCGGCGGTGGTGAGAGGATTGCTCATGAGTTCTTAAAAGGTCGTGTGAATACGGCAGTGACAATTTGATCTATCGCAAGATGTATCCGAAGTCGCGATTTGGCTGGCAAGCATTGATTTGTCGAGGGCAAGAATGGATATGTCCGGGCGTTTCAGAGCAGGAATCTCCAGTCGATCGGCACCATGATCGACGCGCCTGAGTCGCCGGTTAGCGTCAGGCAATCGTCGCCCGCAGGGAGGATCTTTGAAACTGCGCCGAAATCCGGACCTACGGCAGCCACCGCTTGGATCGTTTTGAGGGAAACCACTTCATCGCGCTTGAAATGGCGTGTGGTGGGAATTTCCTCCGCCGCGAGTAGGTCCTGGCGCGAGACATCCACTCCATTGGCGAAATACGAGCAGACTTCCTCGATTCCGATGCGCCCGACGTGGCGGCCATTCCAAGGGGGTGCCGTCCGTCCGCCGTTGGAGAGCCAGAACATCGTGGCGGGAAAATCCGCCGGATTTTTCAGGGAAAACCACACATAGCCATCGAGCACGGCCGCGGACCAGGCGAAGGGCTGCTCGGGTGTGGCGGCTTCGCTGACCATCATCACGAGATCATCATTGCCGGCCCGTGCGGGGTATTTTGTGAGGTCCGTCGTGCCACCGGCGGCGAGTGGCACTGCCCGCAGGTCGGTGAATCGCGCGCCCTCGGCCAGCGCCTGGGTTTCCCCGGCGGCCGGATTTGAAAACGCGCCGGGGAAGACCGACGCCCAGCGAAACGGGCTCACCGTGACGCGTCCGACGTTTTCCGACAATCCTGAAAGATCGAGAATCGGGTGGTTGCCATAATTGAAATCGCCCCCCAGACCGGAAATCCGGTGCTCACAAAATACGGCATGCTGACCCGCGCGAATGGAGAGGATTTTCTCGAAATGGCCACCGGCATCCATGGTGAGATGAAGTGAATTCCCGTCCTTCGCGAGCAGGCTCCACTCGCCGTTCGCAGACTCTCCGTGCGGTGGGCCATCGACTTGTCCGCCGAAGGGAATGCAGAGGAAATCCCCGCGCAGCACGGAGAGTAGCGGCGGGATTTCCGGGAACTCCGCGGGCTCCCACGGCGCGAGCGCGTAAGGTGAGACGTCGCGGCCTGGCAGATGGAAAACGACCGGCGCGAGATGCCCGCCGCGCGCGGTGACGTCCAGATCGAGCTCCGGAGTTGCTAGGTGAAACGACGGCTCGCCGTGGACAAGGTGCATGGCGGATCAGGCGTTGAGAAACCCGCGGGCGGCTAGATTGTTGAGACGGCGGGCGATGTCGCCGAGCCCGTCCGCGGTCACTTCCGCGTAGCTCCGGCCGTCGCGGGTGTCGATGCCGTGGCCGGGTTCGAGCTGTCGTAACAATTCCAACGCCGCGTCCGTGTGGTCGAAGACTTCCACAAAAACATGCCGCAGCTCGCCGGTCTTGGCCGCCGCGGTGAGCAGCGCGCCGATCCAGCCGTCGTCCGTGGACAAGCAGCCGCGCGTGGTCTTCGCCGAAGCGTGAAATGCCCCTAACTCACCCGCCGCCGCGATCCGGGCGATGAGCGCTTGGTTTTCGGGAATCGACAGGCCGGAGTCGCCGCAATGCGCCGCATCCACCAGCAGCTTGAAAAACTTTTTCCCGAGCGCCGCGTTGGCCGCTTTCACGACCGACCAGGCGCGGTCGAGGTTGGTGAAGGTTTTGAACTCGCCGGGCCGCAAAAACTCGATGCCCCAGCTTTCCACACACGATCCCGCGATGCCGGCTTCCTCGTAAACCCGCAGGTGGAGCTTCACGTTTTGAGCGACCGCCGCGTCGAATTCCGCGCCTTCGCGGGGCTGATCCGCGCTCATCCATTCCTCGATGGAGGTCGAGGAAACGTAGCGGACGCCGTGGCTGATGGCGACCTTGACCGATGGCACCAACTGCGCGACCACCGCGTCCTCGTCCGCCGGGTTCATCGGGTTCGCGCCGCCGACCATGATGATGAGGTGGACCTCCAGATCCAGCGCCTTGAGGCTTTTGACCAGTTCCGCGACATCCGCCGCATCGGCGGAGGCGAAGTATGAGATCTGCACGATGCTCATCTTGACCGGGGAAATCTCGCAAAGCTCCCTCATCCCGGCGACGACCCGCAGCACTCCGTCGGCATCGCGGGGGAATTTGCCGTTTTCGTCGGGGAGGAGGCCACCGACGAATTTGAGATGAGTCGGCACGACGCCGAGTTGGACACTGGGTTTGAGAGCGAATTTCGCGGGCATGGGCGAAGTAAAATGCGGGGCCTCCGCCGGGGGAAGTTTGAAATTCACCGATTCCGGCCCGCGGAGTGCAGGTCGGCTTTATGGCAGCGCCTTGATGAAAAGATCCTTGTAGTGGATCACGCTTTTCGGGTCGTGGCCCTGAATCGCGATGGTGCCTTCTCCGAGTTTGCGACCCGGCATGTTGGAGAGCGTCTTGGCCGGATCCCAATCCGCGGGCTCGGTCCAATCGGTGGTCACCTTGCCGTTGATTGAAATGACGATGTGCTTGCCCTCGACCTTGATCGCATAGTCAAACCACTCGCCGTCTTGGTTAGGCGCGTTGTCCATCACGTCGGCGACGGCGTAGAGTCCGCCGGTCTTCTTGCGGTCGGAGTGGGTCGCGTTGACCTGGCACTCATAGCCCGCGCCGGGCCAACCCTTTTCCTGAAACCGGGTGTGGAGATAGATGCCGCTGTTAGCGTTCGGCGTCGTTTTGACCTTCGCTTTGAATTCGAAATTCTTGAACTTCGCATTGCCGTCCGCGCCGACATAGAAGAGGTGCGCGCGCCCGCCGCTGACGATGAGTTCGCCGTCCTTCACGCTGAAGACACCGGCGGGTTGGTTCTCGCTGGCGGCGTTGGATTTCCAACCGCTCAGGTCCTTCCCGTTGAACATCGATGTCCACTCATCAGCGGCGGTGGCGGCGGCACTGCACAAGACGGTGGCCAATACGGAGAGTAGTTTGAGTTTCATGACGCTCTGCAAGTTGGGTCAGGCTTTGATGGCTGTCAATGCAGTGGGAAGGGCTGCTGGGCGCGGTTTCAATACTCCTCTTCCTCATCCCCCGGCACGGGCGGGATGATGTCCTCGCGCATCAGCAGGCGGCCGAGGTCGAGGTCGTCTAGCAAGTCGGCGGGCGTGTCGCGGACGATGGCGGCGTAGGGCGTGATCCGGTCGAGCTCGGCGATCGCGCAATGGACCATCGAGGAAATGATGTCGCTGTCGAATTTCTCGCGCTCGAAGAGATTGGTGATGCGGAAGACCAGGAACTCGCGGTCCAGATCATACTCGAAGCCACCGAGTGTTAGCGGCTTGTTGGCGCGGGCGAGCAGTTCGAGGACTTTGGGCAAGTGCGCTTCATCGAGATGAAGCGGCGATTCGGAAACGACGACCAGCGCGTTGAGCTGCGGATAGGCCTGGGCGATGAGATCGATGCGCGTGTGGTGGGCGTCGAAGCCGGCGCGGAGGACATCCCGGCCCTCGACGAGTTCGCAATGCCAGCCGTTTTGGCCGAAGGTTTCTTCGACGGTGAGGATTTGTCGGGAATGGGAGCGCATGGGAGTTTCAGCTGTTGGGGCTGGCGGGAGATAGCCGCCCGAGCACGGCCTTGGCAAGCAAGCTCCGCCGGTCCGCGCGAATCGGGGTGAGCGAGAGATGGATGCCCGAGGTTTTTTCGGGATCGTGATGCAGGGTCAGCCGCGTGTTTTTTTCATTCACCTCCGCGTGGTGGATTTCCTGCCAGGTGACCAGCCGCATCCCGGCGGCGGGCCGGAAGAACGGGAAAATCTCGATCCCCAGCGGCGTTAGAATCAGGTAGGCGTGGCGCGTCAGCCGCACGGCCGCGCGGGCCATGACCAGCGCGAGAACCAACGGCAGCGCCGCCCACGCCGGGTGCGGCAACTCGGGATTGATGTCGCGGTAAATCGACGTCGCCAGCATCGTGATCCCGACCGATGCGGACACGGCGGCGGTCATCCAGAACAACCCGGCCTGGCCGGAACGCGTGAATCGCAGTTCTTTCTCGGGGGATTGAATCGTGGCTGCCATCGTGCCGGTCAAGCCGTCATCGCCATCACGGCACGTTCCGCTTCGGTGAGTTCCATTTCAAAACTGGTGAGGTCGAAGCCGCGCTCCTCGAGCGCCGACGCGCTCTCGCAGGAACCGATCAGGGCGACGATCCGCTCCAGTCCGAAGAGCGACGCGCCTCCTTTGCAGCGATGCAGGTCGTCCCGGAGTTGTTTGAAATTCCCCGCTTCCACCAGCGCCAACCAGCCGGTCATTTGGCGGCGGGTGTCGTTGAAATAATCGAACGCCAGCTCGCGCAGCCCGGCCAAATCGCCGTGGGCCATTTTCAAGAAGTTCGCCGGGTTCATGGGTGCTGGATCACTGTTCACTGCGGGCATTCTGTGTCAAAGTCAGGTCGGTTTTTGAAGTCAATAATCACGTAGTGTTCAAACGCTCAATCGGATTGCCGGAGCTCCGCTTCCAGCTGCTTCACCAAGTCGTCCCTACCGGTCGCTTTCGCCAGATCAAGCCGCAGTCGGAGGGCTTGGGGATGTCTCAGTTGGTCGTGGTTCATCGCGCCGATCCGCTCGCCCGCCGCCGGATAGTCGCCGATGGCAAACGCCCCTTCCGCCTGCGCCAAAAGCGACGGCTCCTCGCCGTCCAGCGGCTTTTCCCGATAGACCGCGAATTTCGCGTGCTCGGGCAAATCCTGCGGCAGCTCCGGTCCCGCCACTTGCTCCAGATAGACGAAATCATCCCCGTCCTTCAGCTGGCGCCAGTGGTTCAGCGAAATCACCGTCACCAGGCCGAGAATCGCGAACGACGCCTCCATGAAAAACGGCGTCGTCATGATCCCGATCATCGTGCCCACCCATTCGCCGAGCAGGCCCGGCAGCAGCCGCCAACCCATCAAAAGCCCCGTCACCACGACGGTCAGCGTCACCAGAATGCTCACTCCGATGGCGACTTGCTTCACCCGTTCGTCCTTTGTCCGCTCCATTTCCGGCGACACCTTAGCCTTGGCGATCCGAAAACCAATCCTCTAAATTCTCAAAATACTTCATATTTGTTGATTATTTTTAAAATTTAATTACGTTTTTGCCGACGTGTTCGGGATTTTTAAAATGAAAGCGCTGTTGTTCGGGGTGTTCCTTGCATCTCCGGCCTTCGCCATGTGGACCCTTCGCGGCTCGGAGGCGCCTGTTTCCAAGCCCGCAGCCCGGGCGGCTTCCTTTACTCCGCAGTCTCCGCCGGCGGAAGCCGTGGTCCGCGTGCCGGTGGAAGTGATCGCCAAGGGGAGCGCGCCGCAGTGGGTTTACGTCGAAGTCGGTGCCCAAGCGGTGCCTGAGCCGGGAATGTTTTCCTTGCTCGCCTTGACCGCGCTTCTCCTCGTCGCCCGCCGCCAACGCTAGGCCGGGCGAAACTCCGTCGGATTGCTCTTGGCTCCCAGCCCGCCGCTGCCTAAACCCCGGCCATGCGGCTTTTTGACACGCTCACCCGGACCGAACGCGAGCTCCGCCCCATCGACGGCTCGACCTTCCGATTTTACTGCTGCGGACCGACCGTTTACGGCCCCGCGCACATTGGAAATTTCCGCACCTTCGTCCTTCAGGACGTGCTGCGCCGGACCTTGGAAACCGGCGGCATCCGCACACTCCATGTCCGCAACATCACCGATGTGGATGACAAAACCATCCGTGACTCTCAAAAATCCGGCCAGTCCCTCAAGGAATTCACCGCCGGCTGGACCGCGAAATTCCACGCCGATTGTGAGAAACTCGGCCTGCTCCCGCCGCACATCGAGCCGAGCGCCGTCGAGCACATCCCGCAGCAGATCGCGATGATCGAGACGCTCGTTGAAAAAGGCCACGCCTACGCCTCGGACGACGGCTCGGTGTATTTCAAAATTTCCTCCTTCCCCGGCTACGGCCGCCTGTCCCGCCTCGACCAGCGCGAGCTCGACATCGGCAAAACCCAGAACGCCCGCTCCAGCTCGGACGAATACGAAAAAGACAGCCTCTCGGATTTCGTCCTCTGGAAAGGCCGCAAGCCCGAGGACGGCGAGAATTTCTGGCCCTCGCCGTGGGGCCAAGGCCGCCCCGGCTGGCACCTCGAATGCTCGGCGATGATCCAGGAATACCTCGGCGAGTCGTTCGACCTCCATTCCGGCGGCGTCGATCTGGTCTTCCCGCACCACGAAAACGAGATCGCCCAGAGCGAATGCGCGTGCGGCGGCCACTTCGCCGCGCACTGGTTCCACATCACCCACCTCCTCGTCGATGGCGGGAAAATGTCCAAATCGCTCGGCAATCTTTATACGCTCGAAGACCTCGCCGCTCGCGGATTTTCGGCGATGGAAGTCCGCTACGTCCTGATCGGCGCGCACTACCGCAAGCCGCTCAATTTCACCCTCGATTCGCTTTCCGGGGCCCGCGAAGCGCTCGCGAAACTCGCCAAAAGCGCCCGCCAGCTCGCCGCGAAAATCGAGCCCGGCACGGTGATCTCCAGCGCCGACTTCGGCCCGTTCCAAGCGGCGTGGGACAGCCTGAACCACGATCTCAACACCCCCGGCGCGCTGGGCGGGATGTTCACCGGCCTGCGCGAAGCCGCCAACCTATCCGGCCCGGAAGCCGCCGCCGCGCTCGCCGGATTCAACCGTCTTCTCCGCGCCCTCGGCCTCACGCTGCCGGAGGAAATCCATCAGGATTCCAGCGCCATTCCCGAATCGATCAAGACACTTGCCGAAGCCCGCTGGGCCGCCCGCCTCGCGAAAAACTGGGCTGAATCCGACACCCTCCGCGCCCAGCTCGTCGAGCAGGGCTGGCTCGTCAAGGATGGCAAGGACAGCTACACGCTGGAGCCTGTGGCTGGCTAGAACGCGTCCTTCACGTGGTTGATCCGCGGTCGCGCGCCCTCTTCGACGTAAACCTCGACGACGTCGAAGCGCCACGGCACTTCGCGGGTTCCGAGGCGTTTGAGCCAGGAATTCGCGCCGCGCTCGATCAAGGCTTGTTTGTCTTTCCCCACCGCGTCGAGACCGCGGATTTTGCCGCCTTCGCGGCGGGTTTTCACTTCCACAAACAGCAGCAATTTCTGATCCCGCGCGATGATGTCCACCTCGCCGCGCCGCGGCCCGCGGTAGTTTTTCGCCAGAATTTTGCAACCTCGGGATTGCAACCAAGCGGCCGCGACCTGCTCGCCATAGTTTCCCACCCAAATTCGGTCGCGCGGCTGGCCGTCAGCTGCCGTCAAACGGCAGGGTGAGTTGAGCGACCGGCTGAAACGAGCGACGATGGTGGCAACAAGGGCCGTGAATCCGTAGCGCTTCAAGATGCCCTTTGGTGCCATATCCCTGGTGTTTCGCAAAGCCGAATTGGGGAAACTCCCGGTCGAGCTCGCGCATGATCCGGTCGCGGGTGACCTTCGCGATGATGCTCGCCGCGGCGATCGACAGCGAAAGTCCGTCGCCTTTGACGATTCCGTCGTGGCGGAAGGGGAAATCCCTGACCGGCAGCCCGTCGATCAAGCAATGATCCGGTGCCGGGCGGAGGGCTTCGGCGGCGCGCCGCATCGCCAGATGAGTGGCCCGCAGAATGTTGAGCCGGTCGATTTCCTCGCGGTCCGCGGTGGCGACGGTCCAATGAATCGCCGGGTCGGTGGTGAGTCGCTCGTAAAGCCGCTCCCGCTTGGGCTCGCTGATTTTTTTGGAATCGTCGAGCCCGGGGCAGGTGAAGCCGTCGGGTAAAATCACCGCGGCCGCCGCCACCGGACCGGCGAGGGGGCCTCGCCCCGCTTCGTCGATGCCCGCAACCCGGCGAAATCCGCGGACTTGAAGGGCGGTTTCAAACGACAAATCAGGCATCGTGAGAAGTCAGAAGCGGTTGAAGCGCTCGCGCGTTGCCAACTGGGAATTGCTCACCGTGGCGAAAAGCTGGGTCACGAAAACCATGCCGTCCTTGTCCACCACCACGCCCACGCCCGTGTGGCTCCACGAGTCGCGCATGTTGGATTCATGATCCTTGGATCCCTCCCACAGCTTGACGATCACCGGGGCGGGGCTTTTTCCCGGAGAGTGGGCGGCCGCCACATTCTCGCTGACGTTCTGCATGTGGTAGCGCTCGCGGGCCGCCAAAGCGCGTCCATCGAAGCCGAAATGGCTGACATTTTTCCCGTGAAGCTTGAAGGTGCCGCGATGCTGTCGCAGGTATTCGCAATGCTCTTGCGCAAGCCGGTCGAGTCCGGCGTGGCGCTGGAGCGCCGATGCGCCGCGCTGGCTGCGGTAGGAATTGACTGCATCAAACACCTGCCCGGATAGCGATGAATCTGGACGAGCCGATGCCGAGACATGCTGTTTCTTGGGGCTTGGCTGGGACGCGCAAGATGCCAAGGCGGCAACGGCAACGGCCGCGAGGATTTTCAGGGAGAAATGTTTTTTCATGCAGGAAGCAATAATTTGTATCTCAATTGTCAAACCGCGTCCTGAATGTAAAGAAAGTTTAAAAATCAGGGTGGTGTTTGGTTGGCGATCGCTGAAATTCCAAACAATTCACTCCGGCTCACCCCCGCGGGTGGAACTGCTTGTGCACCGCCTTCAACCGCTGGCGGTCCACGTGGGTGTAAATCTGGGTGGTGGAAATGTCGGCGTGGCCTAGCAGTTCCTGGATCACCCGCAGGTCCGCGCCGCCCTCCAGCAGGTGGGTCGCGAAGGAATGGCGCAGTAGGTGCGGGTAGATGTTCTGGTCGATGCCCGCGAACTTGGCGCGCTCCTTGACGATCTGGCGGACCCGGTCTGGCGAAAGCGCGGTGCCGCGGATGCTGATGAAAATGTGCGACGAGGTCTTTTTCGTGACCAGACCCGGGCGCTCGTTAGCCAGATAGTTGGAAATCGCCTCGCGCGCCTTGTTGCCGACGCGGACGATCCGGGTTTTCCCGCCTTTTCCGGTGACCCGCAGGAAACCTTCCTCCGAATCCATCATCTCCAGCCGCGCCTTGCACAGCTCGGACAGCCGCAGGCCGGAGGAATAGAACAACTCGAGAATCGCCAGGTCCCGCCGGCCTAACGGTGATGACGGATCGATGGATTCGAGCAATTTCACCAACTCGGAAGCGTGCAGGGTTTCCGGCAGCGTTTGGTCCGGCCGCGGGGCCAGCAGCGGCTCGGCCGGGTCCATTTCCAGCTTGCACTTCATGACCAGCCAGCGGAAAAAAATCTTCAAATGCACCGTGGTGATCCGCAGCGAGGCCGCGTTGAGGCCGTCCGATTTCCGCTGGCTGAGAAACGCCGCGAGCTCGTCGGTCCCGAGGTCGGGCAGGGAAGTGCTGCGCGATTTCATCCAGCCGGCCAGCGCGTCGAGCGTCTGGCGGACGGAAAGCTGATAGGCCGCGGACAGCCCGCGCTCAGTGGCGAGATAGCGGATGAATTGATCGCAGCTGGGTTCCATCGGGCGTGCGGAAAATTCGCCCCGCGCGGTGCCGGAGTAAAGTCTTCATCCCGCATCGATCATGGCCAGCACTTCGGCGGGGGACCGCCCTTGGTCGCGCAGCGTCGCGATGGCGAGTGAGTTGGATCGTTTGGCGAGCCGGTTCCCCTCCTCATCGAGCATCAGCGGGTGGTGTTGATAGAGCGGCGCGGGAAGCCCGAGAAGCGCTTGCAGCAGGCGGTGGACGTGGGTGGATGACAGCAGGTCCTCGCCGCGGGAGACGTGGCTGATTTCCTGGAACGCGTCGTCCACGACCACCGCGAGATGATAGGCGGTGCCGATGTCCTTGCGGGCGAGCACGACGTCTCCAAGCAAGTCCGGGTCCACGGAAATTTCCCCGAAGCGGAGGTCTTGGAAAGTGAGGGGACCGGCGAGTTCGCGCGCCTTGCGCGAGTCGAGGCGCCAGGCAAAAGGCATGCCCGAGCCCAGTTTCACTTCCTGTATGGAAGATGATAGTTTCTGGCAGGTGCCAGGATAAACCGGGGCTTCCGGGCCTTGCGGGGCGGCTCCCATGCGCGCCCATTCGTGCTGGATCTCGCGGCGGGTGCAGAAGCACGGATAGACGAGACCCCGCTCGCGGAGCGATTCGAGCGCCGCCTCGTAGGCCGCGATCCGCGAGCTCTGGCGCAGCGCGTCGCCGTCCCAGCGCAGCCCGAGCCATTCGAGGTCCTCCTCGATGCCTTGATAGAATTCCTCCCGCACGCGGGGGCCGTCGATGTCTTCATGGCGCAGCAGGAAGACTCCGCCGGCATCGCGCGCGATGGAAAACGCGACCCGCGCCGCGAGCACGTGGCCGAGGTGCAGGCGCCCGGTGGGACTGGGGGCGAATCGCGTGCGGACGATCATCGCGGACTGTTTCGCACCGGCGGAATCGAAGCGCAAGAACAGGGTGCAACTGAAAGCCAGGGGCACCAAGGGGCGGCGGTATCTGACCGCCGGGTGCATGGAAAGCCCATGCCCAGCGGTTTCCCTCGTCTCATGGTCACCTCATGCACATGGGCGGACGGATTCCGCCCTTCCTTGTTGCTGAGCAACACGTTCAGTGGTAGCCGCAAGAACAAGCCCGCGGTGCCGTTCAGTCGTCGCCGGGATCCCTTTTGAAAAACCTCCGGGCGTGCCAAAGCGTCCAGAGTCCGGCACCGGCGGCCCACGACCACGCGGCGTATTCGTAGTGGGAAATCATGATTTTAGGCATGAAATTCGCCGAAGCGCGGGTGAGCGCGGCGAGCACGGTGGCGAAGACGATGCCGCGCGCGATCCACGATCCTTGGGCGAAACGCTCCAGTGAGCCGCTGTGGCCGAACAGCACGCGGCTTCCCGCAATCAGGCAGAGCAGCCCGAAACCGCTGACGAATAACAAGTGGTCAAGCGCGATGTGTTGCAGCGGCGAAAACACCGGCGCGATGAGCCCGATCACCGCGAGTGGCAGGCACCAGAACCGCAGCGCGTTAGCCAGCGTGCCGGGCGTTGCCGCGTCCTTGCCGCGCCGCCAGCGGACGTGGGCAAGCGCGAATAACAACGCCGCCGCCCGCAGGATTTGCCCGGCGGCGGGAAGGACCCACACCTCCACCGCGAAGCTCGCGAGCAGCGCGACTGCGGCGAGCGCCATGCGGCGGAAGGTGACGTCCTCGCCGAAGTCGCCGCCGAGCAATCTCGGGAAAAGAAAAATGCCCACGCCCATCACCGGTCCCAGCAGGAATCCTTGATAGAGCAATAGGCCTGCGAAACGCTGGATCTCGGGTCGCGCCACCCACGCGGGGTTCAGCCAGAGGATGGTGCCGGCGATCCCGCAGACCAGCCCCGTGGCCGCGAGCAGCATCGCTGGCGGCGGCCATTCCTTGCGGAAGAAGACCACCCGCGTCCCCAGCGAGAGGGCGAATCCCGTTAGCAGGGCGAGAAACAAGCCATCACCCCAGATCGTGAGGCCGCGCAGGTGGCAAAGGCCGTTGGCGAGATGCAGCAGGAAAAAAGCGGCGAGCTCCCACGGCTTCAGGCGGGGCGCGGAAAGCATCCGCGGGCCGGCGGTGCCCAGGAAGCCGATCACGAACGCGCCGCCGAAGGCCTCGATCATCACCCGCGCGTGGCTCACGCCCGGATAGAACGGGAAATTCCCCGAGAAAAACAACGGCCACATCGCCACTCCGGCGATGCTGAAGAGGATGCCGCTGAGAAAGAACAGCCGGTAGGGTTCGCTGCCGAGCCAGACGAGAGATTGGGCGGCGGGCTTGGTTTTGCGATTGCGGTGGCGGCAGGCGGGGAAGCTCATGGGGTATGGGCTGGAGGTGCTTTCCCGATCTTGTGGAGCCGTCATGTTCGGAGTATTCATCGCCGGTCGGCCAACTAAAGAAAAATAATTCGCCAATGAAATCCTTCATCGACTCTGAGCCGTTGGTCTGCATTCTGGGGGCGTGTTCATGTATAGCAAACTGGCCCAATCGGGAATCGCCGCTGTCAGTTATCTGGCGGCGGTCTCCGGCGAATCCAGGCTGGCCGGCAGCGCGGAGATCGCGGAATCGCGGGAAATTTCCCGGCAGTTGATCGCCAAGGTGCTCACGATGCTGTCCCGCGCCGGGCTGGTCGAGGGCACCCGCGGGCCGACGGGCGGCTACCGTCTCTCGCGGCCGGCGGGGGAAATCACTTTGCTCGATGTGGTGAGGGTTTTCGAAGATCCTGCGGATCGCGTGATGTGTCCGTTCGGTCCGAACTGGTGCGGTCACGGACCGCATTGTCCGCTTCACGACACATTCCTTGAAATGCATCAGAAGGCGCTCGATGGCCTGCAACAGGAGACCTTCGCCCAGTTCGTCGGTCCGTCGGGCCAGTGACCTGGCTATTTCCCGCTCCAGCCGCCGCCGAGGGCTTTGGCCAGGGCCGCGAGGGTGATGCGCTGGTTGGCTTCGAGCTGGCTGAGGACGAGTTGGACCCGCAGCACGTCGCGCTCGGAATCGACGACCTCGAAATAACTGGTCAGGCCCTTGTCATAGCGTTCCTGGGAGAGCCGCCGGGTTTCCTGCGAGCTGTCGAGCGCGAGTCGCAGCGCGTTGCGGGATTTCGTGAGTCCCTTGAGATCGACGAGCGCGTCTTCCACCTCGCGGAGGGCGACGAGCAGGGTCTGGCGATAGGTCGCGAGGGCTTCGTCGTAGCGGCTGCGGGCGGCCTGGTAGTTCGATTTGTTGGTG
>CAMCCX010000018.1 GCA_945873305.1 Akkermansia muciniphila | reverse complement strand
CGGCAGCTCTCCAGATATTCTTCTTTGCTCGTGTGGCTCATGATCCCAGATAGTGATTTCATCCGGGTGTCATTCTTTCTGGCGCAACGACCGACGAAAGCCGATTCCTCAGCTCCTCTCCGGTGTCATTCTACTTGGCGCAATGCGCGTGCAGCGGGCATGCAGGTTTCTGTCTTGATGCCGGGCCCTAAAATCCCGCAGACTCCGCGGATAGCTAGGTTACGGCTTGGCAAATTCCTCCCGCCTCTGAGCAACTAACACAACACACACCATGACACTGAAACACAAAACACTCGCAGAATTCTTCGGCACCTTCTGGCTCGTCTTCGGCGGCTGCGGCAGCGCGGTCCTCGCGGCCATGTTCCTCTCTGGCGGCGACACGCCGGTCAACCTCGGCATCGGCTTTGTCGGCGTCTCGCTCGCCTTCGGCCTCACCGTGATGACCATGGCCTACGCCATCGGCCACATCTCCGGCTGCCATCTCAATCCCGCCGTCACCGTCGGCCTGGTGGTCGGCGGCCGCCATCCGGTATCGGAGGCCGTTCCCTACATCATCGCCCAAGTGCTCGGCGGCATCGCCGGCGCGGGCATGCTCTATCTGATCGCCAGCGGCAAGGCCGGCTTCGATGCGGCGGGCGGCTTCGCTTCCAACGGCTTCGGCGAGCTTTCGCCCGGGAAATACTCGATGGTCGCCGCCCTCGTCTCGGAAATCGTGCTCACCTTCTTCTTCCTGCTCATCATCCTCGGTGCCACCGACAAACGCGCGCCCAAGGGATTCGCCCCCATCGCCATCGGTCTCGGCCTCACGCTCATCCACCTCATCGGCATCCCGGTCACCAACCTCTCGGTGAACCCGGCCCGCAGCACCGCCCCCGCCCTTTTCGCCGGCGGCGCATACATCTCGCAGCTCTGGCTGTTCTGGCTCGCCCCCATCGTCGGCGCCGCCCTGGCAGGCGTCGTCTATCCGCTCATCTCGGGCGGAAAGAAAAACGCCTGACGCCCAGCTATCAATCGATTCCACATCCATGAAATTCACACGAATCCTACAAGCCGTCTTGTGCGGCGCGCTCGCGCTCACCGCGTCGCAAGCGCAAGCCAAGAAGCCTAACATCCTCATCATCTGGGGAGACGACATCGGCCAGTTCAACATCAGCGCCTACAACATGGGCATGATGGGCTACAAAACGCCGAACATCGACCGCCTCGCCAAGGAAGGCGCGCTGTTCACCGACTGGTATGGCCAGCAAAGCTGCACCGCCGGCCGCGCCGCTTTCATCACCGGACAGTCGCCCATCCGCACCGGCCTCACCAAGGTCGGCCTGCCGGGCATGCCCGAAGGCATGAAAAAAGAAGATCCCACCATCGCCACCCTGCTCAAGGCGCAAGGCTACATGACCGGCCAGTTCGGCAAGAACCACCTCGGCGACCGCGACGAGATGCTTCCCACCAACCACGGCTTCGACGAGTTTTTCGGCAATCTCTATCACCTCAACGCCGAGGAAGAGCCGGAGAACGCGGACTATCCGAAGAGCCCTGATTTCAAGAAGAAATTCGGCCCGCGCGGCGTCATCCACAGCTTCGGCGACGGCCGCATCACCGATACCGGCCCGCTCACCAAGAAGCGCATGGAAACCATCGACGAGGAAGTCAACGTCAAGGCGCTCGACTTCATGGAGCGCGCCGCCAAGGCCGACAAGCCGTTCTTCCTCTGGTGGAACTCCACTCGCATGCACATCTTCACCCACCTCAAGGAAGGCTCGGTGGGGAAAACCGGACTCGGTATTTATGCCGATGGCATGGCTGAACACGACGCCCACATCGGCCAAGTGCTCGCCAAACTCAAGGAGCTCGGCCTCGATGAAAACACCATCATCATGTATTCCTCGGACAACGGTGCCGAAACCTTCACCTGGCCCGACGGCGGCACCACCATGTTCCGCGGCGAGAAAAACACCCAGTGGGAAGGCGGCTACCGCGTCCCTACCCTCGTGAAATGGCCCGGCACCATCAAGCCCGGCACCATCGTGAACGAAATCGGTGCGCACGAAGACATGCTCGCCACCCTCGTCGCCGCCGCCGGCGACACCACCGCCAAGGAAGACCTGCTGAAGGGCCGCAAGATCGGCGACACCACCTACAAGGTCCACCTCGACGGCTATGACCTCGGCCCCGCCCTCAAGGGCGAAGCGGAGTGGCCGCGCAAGGAGTTCATCTACTGGACCGACGACGGCAGCGTCGCCGCCCTGCGCTATAACAATTGGAAGGTCACCTTCCTCGAACAAGAAGAACACGGACTCAAAGTCTGGCAGAATCCGTTCACCGAACTCCGTGCGCCGAAAATCTGCAACCTGCGCATGGATCCCTTCGAACGCGCGGATTATGAGAACGCCATGGGCTATCAGCAATGGTACATGGAGCGCATGTTCATCATCGCCCCCGCCGGCGCCTACGTCGGCCAGTGGCTGCAAAGCTTCAAGGAATTCCCGCCGCGCCAGAAGCCCGGCAGCTTCAACCTGGACCGCGTGATGGAAGCCGTCACCTCCGGTTCCAAGCAATAGCAAAAGACTTCCTCTCCGCTAGCCGCATCCGTCCAATTCGGGTGCGGTTTTTTTTATGGATGACCGGCTACTCAGGACCGACGCTGCCGAGAAATCTCAATGAAAACTTGCTTCGGCGTGCTGTCAGTGGGGCAATGGCGCAACTCTGAAGCTCATGAAAAATCCGATCCATCCATTAGCCGCTCTCCTGCTCACGGCATCCACCGTTGTTTGTCCCGCTCATGACGACATGACCAAGCCCGTGATCACCACGGAGACCCGCAAGGACGAAAAGGGCAAGGACGTCCTCTACATGTTCATCGACGGCATCAAGGTCCACGAAACCGACACCAGCAAGCAGCCGCTTCCTCCCGTCGTCACGCCGGGTCCTGCTGACAAGCTCGGCGCCCATCCCGCAGACGCGATCGTGCTCTTTGACGGCAGCGAGGCGGCATTCAAAGAAAACTGGACCGACACCCAAGGCAATCCAAGCGCCTGGCGGGTGGTCGATGGCGCGCTCGAATCGGTCAAGAAGGCCGGCTATATTCAAACCAAACAAAACTTCGGCTCCTGCCAGATTCATCTCGAATGGGCGGCTCCGGTGAAGGTCGAAGGCGACGGCCAAGGCCGCGGTAACAGCGGGGTCTTCCTCATGAACACTTACGAAGTGCAGGTACTCGACAGTTTTGAAAACCCGACCTATGCCGACGGCCAGGCCGGGGCGGTTTACGGCCGGCAAAAGCCGTTAGTCAACGTCTGCCGGAAACCCGGCGAGTGGCAGACTTATGATATCATTTTCCACCGCCCGTTGTTTGACGAAACCGGCAAGGTCACCCGCAGGGCGACGTTCACGGTGCTGCACAACGGCGTGTTAGTCCAGGACCACGCCGTTCTCAGCGGCGGCACGGGCTGGATGGGACCGCATGCGGCATCCGAGTACAAGGCCCACCCGGACAAGCTGCCCTTTGCGATGCAGGATCACGGCAATCCCGTCCGCTTCCGCAACATCTGGATCCGCGAGTTGAAGGATTGAACGGTCGATGAAAGGCGCTGACTGGCTGGGATGGTCGCTTCAGTTTATTCTGGGTCTAATCGTCGGCTGTGTTCTCGGTGCCGTGCTGATCACGCGCCGGCGCCACGGCTTCTGGATGGCCTCGGAAGCGATCCCCGCTTTCCTTCTAGGCGCGGCGTTCATCGGTGCCGCGCTCGCATCCTACCACGGTGACCGGCTTTGGCTGGGCTCGTCCTATCGAGTCATCCCGGCTGACGGAATCCGACACAACGCCAAGAGCCGCGCCGCCTCGATCACCACCGGGGTGGTGGGCGGCACTCTCGTTCTAGCAGCGCTTCTCAAGCACTTCGCGGTGATCTAGCCGCCCGCCGCTCAAACGACCGGCGGTGGCGCGAAGCCATCGCGGTAGCTGCGGCGGATGATGGTTTTCGTGGCTTCCTCGTGGTTGCTGAAGGACAGCGTGGACTTGTCCCACCGCAGTTCCTCGCCCGGAAAACGCGTGGCCTTGACGGCGAGCTGGGTGGCCTCGGTCATGCGGACGGCGTCCTTGAACGGACTGCGGAGCTCGGTTTTGATGCCGAGGCAATTGTCCACCCAGGCGTGCCAGTGGTTCATCTTCGGGAAATCTGGCAGACCCGGCATTTTCAGGCCGGAGGTCATGATCCCGTCGCGCCAGATTTCAAGGCGGCCCTCGGCGGTTAGGCAAAGCACGCCGCCCTCGCAGACGACCACCGTCATGTTCGTGTCCGGATATTTCCCCGGTGGCAGGCCCAGCGCGGCGCGCGACGGAGCTTGGGAAGAGTCGCTGTAATAAATGGCGAATTGCTTGCGGGCGAATTTCTCCGAACCCACCGCGTAAGTGATCGTCGAGTGGCACGGGTGGCTGTGGAAGAGCGGGTTGGGCGAGGCTTCGCAATGCGTCTGTACCGCGATGGGCGAGACCAGTTCATCGTAGCCGTAGAAAATAACATCCAGCACGTGGAGCCCCCAATCGCCGAGCCCGTTGCTGCCATAGTCCCATAACGAGCGCCAGACGACGGGCGCGATGCCGTCGCGGTATTCGGCTTTCTCACAGGGGCCGAGCCACAGGTCCCACTCCAGGTTCGCGGGCGCGGGCTTGGGTTCGCCGACGGCGCGGTCCAGGTTGAAATACTCGCGCGCGTTCGGCGAGTTGACCCAGACGTGGGCTTCGACCGCTTTGCCAAGCGCTCCGCTCCGCAGGATCTCCACGGCGGCGCGGCGTCCGGCGGCGGCCATCCGCTGGTTGCCGACTTGCGTCACGAGATTCGGCCGCGCGGCGACCGCCTTTTCCATCATCACCAACTCTTCTAGCTGATGGACCAGCGGTTTCTGGCCATAGACGTGTTTGTGATTGGCCAGTGCGGTTAGCATGATCGGCGCGTGGCTGTGGTCGGGCGTGGAAACGATCACCGCGTCGAACTTGTCGCCGTATTTCGAAAACGCCTCGCGGTAATCGCGGCAGGTGAAAGCGCCCGGATGGTCGTTGGCGGCCTGGTTGAGGGCATTGGAATCCACATCGCAGAGTCCGCTGATTTCGACGGCGGGATGCTGCGAAACCTGCGTGCGGTCCACCTTGCCGATGGTTCCCACGACGCCGATCGAGAGCACGCGGAGTTTGGAATTTGGAGAAACCGCGGGCTCGCGCGACTGGGCGCGGACGATGGAGGAAAGCCCGATTCCTGCGGCTCCGGTGGTCCACATGAAACGGCGGCGGTTGATGGAAGTCATGTCGGGATTCATACTTGTTGAGATTTGGATTTTTTTCAGGGGAACCTCAGTCGGGCGGGGCCTTCCAGATCAGGCGCACCGCGTCGAGCCGGACGCGAGCGCTCTGGATGGCGCCCGCCACTTCGGCTTCACGTTCTTCGAGGGCGGCAATTTCCTCCGGTTTGATGTGGTCGTTCACCTCGGCGAGGTCGCGGAGTCGGGCGATTTCCGCCGCCATCTCGGCGTGCATCGAGGCCAGCGCGTCCGCGATGACGGCGCGGCTTTTCGCGGTGGCGAGAGCGCGGGTTCTTTCGAGCATCGCTGGCAGGAATTTCCGCTTCACCGCCTCGTTCCTCAGCAGCCCGGCCGGATCTCCTTTGCGCAGCGGCGGCTTGGTGAAGGCGGCGTCCTCGGAGTGGTCGCCGCCCTTGTGATCGACCAGGATCCGCAGCGGCGTCTGGGGCAGGAACCGCTCGACGTGCAACTTCGCCGGAGCCACGCACTCGATGACGACCCACGCTTCTAGCAAAATAACTTTCTCGCCGGCGGCGTCCCACACCCCGAAGGTCGCGTTGCCCGCCGCCGAGCCGAGCATGAGATCCAGCGCGCCGCGGACCATCGGGTGATCCCACGTTAGAAACGCTTCTTGTTCGCGCTCCAGCGCGCGCTGGCGGTCGAGCGTCACGCTCATGCCGTCCTGAGGGAGTGACGGAAACGCGTCGGATTTCAAATTCCCCGGCAGCAGGAAATAACGGCGGCTGCCGAGCTCCTCGATGTGCAGGCCGGAGAACTCGAACAAGCGCAGCAGGAAATCCTCAAAGCCCGCGTCCTCGTCCCACTCGCGGATCTTTCTCACCAGCCACGCCGACCGCTCCGGACGGTGCGAGCTGCGCTCTAGCAGGCGATCCTGCCCGCGCGCCAGCCGCTCGCAAATCCGCTTGCGGCAGGCGAGCGTCTTTTCGATCAACTCGTCGATGCCCTCGCGCTCGCCGATGGCTTCCTCCAGGTCGAACCGCAGCTCGCGCTGGATCTCCGCCGCGCCGGGCGGACTCGCGCGGAAGGCGTCGAGGCCCTCCTCCAGCCAGCGCATCCGGATTTCCTCCGCGCTGCTTGGCAGGTAGGGCGCATGCACCTGGATCGTGCCCTTCTGGCCGATCCGGTCGAGCCGGCCGATCCGCTGTTCTAGCAAATCCACGTCTTCCGGCAGGTCGTAAAGCACCAGGTGCCGGGCGAACTGGAAATTCCGGCCCTCGCTGCCGATCTCCGAGCAGACCAACACCCGCGCGCCTTCTTTTTCCGCGAAAAACGCCGCGTTCCGGTCGCGCTGGAGCAGCGTGAGATCCTCGTGGAAAAGCACGCCTTTCACCCCGGTCGCGTGGTGGAGTTCGTCGAGCACCTCCGCCGCCAGCTCGCGGGTTTGGGTGATGACGAGGATTTTTTCGTCACCGAGTTTCTCCAACAGCTCGCCCAGCCACTTCACCTTGTCGGTCACCGGTTCGATCCGCGGCTCGCGCTGCGGAAAGCCACCGAGCTTGGCCCGGGTGTTGCGGAACATCACCCGCCCGACGCCGAAACCATCGAGCAAATCCGCGATCAGGCGCTCGCGGGCGCCGGGTTTCTCCGCGATCAAATCCGCCACGCGCTGCTCCAGCCGATGACGACCCGCGACGATTTTTCCCACCCGCGCGTCCACCGCGCCGCCTGCCGCGAGTGATTCCACGACGTCCGCGACCTCCTCGTAGTGCAGCGTTTCCTCGCGGTATTGAGCGAGGTCGGTGTAGCGGTCCGGATCTAGCAATTTCAGCCGCGCGAAATGGCCTTCCGGCCCGAGTTGCTGCGGTGTGGCGGTGAGCAGCAGCAGGCCTTCCGTCGTCTCCGCGAGGCCGCGCACCATTTCATAGGCCGCTCCGGGCGCTTCCGGCGACCACTCGAGGTGATGCGCCTCGTCCACGACTAACACGTCCCAGCCCGCCTCGCGCGCCTGGGTGGCGCGGCGCTCGTTTTCGGCGAGGAAATCGACGGCGGCGAGCACCCACTGGCTGTCGAGAAACGGATTGCACTCCGGATCGCCATACTCGATGGCCTCGCAGCGGCCTTCGTCAAACAGGCTGAAGGAGAGCTGGAAACGCCGCAGCAGCTCCACAAACCACTGGTGCACGAGCGGCTCCGGCACGAGGATGAGCACGCGCTCGGCGCGGCCGGTTAGAACCAGGCGGTGCAGGATCAAGCACGCCTCGATGGTTTTGCCCAAGCCCACCTGGTCGGCTAACAAAACCCGCGGCCGCGGGCGGTTCGCCACCTCGTCGGCGATGAAGAGCTGGTGCGGGATCAAATCCATCCGCGCGCCGGCCAGCCCGCGGACGGGCGAGCGGCGCATGGCCGCCCGGCGGTGCAGGGCCTCGCCGCGCAGGTCGAAATCCGCATGTTCGTCGAGCTTGCCGCCGAACAGCCGCTCCTCGGGCTTGCTGAAGCTGATGGAGTCTGAGAGATCGGCCTCGGTGACCTCGCCGCCGTCGGTTTGATAGATCCGCAGGCCGCGCTCCTCGCGCACCCGCTCCACGGTCATTTCCGCGCCGGAGTGGATTTTGACCCGGTCGCCGGGCATGAATTTCACCCGCCGCAACGGCGCGGTGTCGATGGCGTAGATCCGGGTTTCCCCGGCTGCGGGAAAGGCGATTTCCACCCGCCCCTCGCCGCTCTTGCGGATGATGCCGAGGCCGAGTTCCGGCTCGCCGTCGCTGACCCAGCGCTGCCCGCGCGTCCATGTGTTTTCCGTCCCCGCTTGCTCCGACATTCCGGCCGATCGAAGCCTTTTCACGACTGAATGCAAGCGCGGCGGCGAATGATCGCTACGGACCGGGTTTCACCTTCAAGCCGGTGGGCGCGGTGGGTGACGCGGTGGTGGTTCCTGCGGAAAAATTGCTGACCGCGAGCGAGTTCCCGAAAGCGGCGGCGTCCACATTCGCGTTCCAGGTGTTCAGGCTGGCCACGCCGCCTTGCTCGGTGCGGAACGCGTAGTTGAGCCCGATCGTCTGTTCCGCGCCGCCGGCGGGAGTGACGTGGGCGGAATACGTGTGATTGGCCACGTTGACGACGAGGCGGAAGGCGTAGCTGGTGTTTGCCGAATAGGGAATGCTGGCGGCGGCTTGATAGACGCCGCCGTTGCGGGCGTCTATCAGACCAGCGTTGTTGAAACGGACGATCACTGCCAGATCGGCGTAAGTCCCGGCCGCGGCGGCGGAGAGGCCGACGACCCCGTCGGTGGGCGAGGCCGAGGGCGTGGCGGTGAAGGTCGCGTTGAAGCCGCCGGTTTGCGAAGCGAAGGCGGTGTTTTGGAAGGAGCCGCCGGCGGTCGCCACCACCGTGCCTGGCGGATAGAAAGTGAAGTTGGCGGTGCTAACGGAACTATCCGGAATGCCGCTTTTGTAAGCGACCGCCTTCAAAGTGGTGGTGGCGGAGAGCGGGAGCGGACTCGCATACAAGGTGCCCGCCGTCGGGCTCGGAGTGCTGCCGTCGGTGGTGAAGCGGATGCTCGCGCCGCTGGTGCTGGTGGCGATGGTGACGTTCTGCGCGCTGGTGAAATTTCCGCCTGGAGGATTGAAAACAGGCGTTGAAACCGGCATGCCGCCGGGTGGCGCGTTAGGTTCCCACTGGCTGGTGGAAGCGTTCCACATGCGGAACAGCGTGCCGCCGGGTTGGGTGGGCACCGAGTTGCGGTGGAGATCCCACATGGTCCGCGCGAAGGAATCAAAGACGGTGGTTTCTTCCCCCGGCCGGGCCACGCCTCCGCGGCCGGCGGCGTAGCGGTCCTCGTAGCGCATCCAGTCGTCCACGTTGTCGAAAAACGAGTCGTGGTTCCAAGCCGCCTTGCCGCCTGCTAACAAGGTGGCGAGCGCCTGCGCGGGCCACGCCTTGATGGTGCAGCATTTCCGATAGTCCTCCGAGGTCGCCGCCCAGCCGCCGTCGTAACTGGAATACTGGCTGGGGTGCAGGTGCATGTAGGGCAGGCGCGGGCCATGGTGCATGACCATTTGCCACAGCGCCTTCATCCCCGCCCAGCCGTTGCCGTAGTAGCACTGGGTGTCCTCGTGAATGACGGCGGACGCGGGCATTTCCGCGGTGAAATACGGATCGTCTATCAGTCTGGCGGCGAACACGACGGGGAATTTCCTGCCGTTGGTGACGCCGCCGCCTTCGTTCCAATAGCCGCCGGCCTGGACCACGCCGCGCCAGTCGATGCCGATTTGCAGCAGCCGGATGAGCAGCGTCCGCTTCTGGGCCTGGGACGCGTCGCTGTGCAGCATCAAGCCGGCGATGCCGAGGATGCGCGGATACTCGCGGCCGTAGGCGGGCATGTTTTCGATCGGAAGCAGCCACTGCTGTTGCCAGGTGCCGTTCAGGTGGTCGATCCACGGGCGCTCCAGATAGCGCTCCCACTGGGCCCACGACGGCATGCCGGAGCCTGCGGGCAAGCTCATCAGCCGGTCCCAGCGCACTTGGCCGAGGGTGAAAATCGGTTTGTTGCCGCCGATGTAGGTGGGGCGGAACGCGTCGGCCGGTGGTGCCGCGGCCAGGCAAGTTAGAATGGCGGCGGTCTGCATGACCTGGTGGCCGTTTTTCTCCGAAGTCCACATGATCGCGTGGTGCATTTGCTGGCTGGGAATGGTTAGCCGGCTCTTCGAGGAGATCAGCGAGCGGTTGACGGCCAGCGTGTAGGGAAAGGAAATCGAGGTGGCGGCGTTGTAGGTGACGCCGCGCGAATCGTAGCCCTGGCTGGTGCCCGGAGACATCACGACCATCGAGCCGTTGCGGCGGGTGGTGTTGCTTTGCAAGCCGGTGTCGCCCCATTGGTTGGTGCCGAGATTGTTGACCTCGTCCGGCGGCGCCACTGACGGCGCGGGAGAAACGCTGGCGACCGTGACCGGACCGACGACCCAGAAGTCGCCGTTGACGAACTGCCCGTAAGTGACCGGTTGGCTGAAGGTCCAGGTGATGCCGTGCTGGCTGATAGAACTTGTCGTCGCGGCGGAGAGACGCGGTGCCTGAAGAGCGGCGAAGGCAAGCACGATGGCGAGCGCCCGGCAGGTTAGAGAAAGGATTTTCATGGGATATGGCGCGGATGAAATACGAAAACCTCAAGGAGGAACCATAAAACGGTAAGCGGCCTTTCCCCCTTGCCAAGGGGTTTTTGGAACCGGGCGCGAGTGGTTGAAACTCAGCCTTTGGCGAAAAGCTCGCGGCACAGCAGGCAGCTTTTGCCGTCGCAGCCGCGTGCGGAACAATGCTCGCGGCCGAAGAAAATGATTTGCAGGTGGAGCTTGTTCCACGACTCGCGCGGGAAGAGTTTTTTGAGGTCGCGCTCGGTTTGCACGACGTTTTTGCCGGAGGTGAGTTTCCAGCGCGTGGCGAGGCGGTGGATGTGGGTGTCCACCGGGAAGGCCGGCACGCCGAAGGCCTGCGCCATCACCACGGAAGCGGTCTTGTGGCCCACGCCGGGCAGGGCTTCGAGCGCGTCGAAATCCGCCGGAACCTCGCCGCCGTGGTTTTCTACCAGAATCTTCGAGAGCTCGGAAATGGCCGCGGCTTTCTTCGGCGAGAGGCCGCAGGGGCGGATGATCGCCTGGATTTCCGCGACCGGCACACGCATCATGTCGCGCGGGTTGTCGGCGAGTTTGAACAGCGCGGGCGTGACTTGGTTCACGCGCACATCGGTGCATTGGGCGGACAGCAGGACGGCGACCAGCAAGGTGTAGGCGTCCTTGTGATCGAGCGGAATCGGGGTTTCCGGATAGAGTTCCTGGAGCCGCCGCCGGACGTGGTCGGCGCGTTGTTGCTTGAGCATGCGGCGAGTTTCCGGGGCTTGTGGCGAACCTGCAATCGTTTTGCCTCCTGAAATGCGAAAACGCTGGCTGCTGCGAGGTTGGATCCGACTCGGCGATCACCGGTCGCCGACCCTCAATTTTCTCCTTTTAAAAAGGACATAATGACTCACAAACTTCCCCGATGAAAGGAGAAATCCAAACCACCCTCACCCAAAAGCTCAACGATTCCCTCGTTGCCGGAATCCCCACGCTCACGCGCCGGGAGATTCGATTGCCGGGAGTCCCAGGAAAGGCATTGGCGGTCATCGGCATGCGCCGCAGTGGCAAGACCTGCTTCCTTTCCCAGTGCATGACGGACCTCCTTGCCGCCGGAGCTCCCCGTGAGTCGCTCGTTCTCATGAACTTCGAGGATGATCGCCTCGCCGGAATGGATGCCTCCGACCTTTCCTTCCTTCTCGAAGCCTATTACCAACGCCATCCGGAGTTCAGAGATCATACCCAAGTCACCCTGTTTCTCGACGAAATCCAGCTGGTCTCCGGGTGGGAAACTTTCGCCCGGCGCATCCTCGACAGCGAAAAAGTCCGCCTGTTCCTTTCCGGCTCATCGGCCTCCATGCTCAGCCGGGAGGTCCATACCAGCATGCGCGGACGAGCCATGGAAGTGACGGTCTTTCCTTTCAGCTTTCGCGAGGCCCTCCTCCATCGGGGACTCCTGCCGGACCAGGATTGGAGCGCCCTCCCCAAGGCGCGCCGGTCCACCCTCGAAAATGCCTTCCGCACCTATCTGACCGATGGTGGCTTTCCAGAGGCCCAAGACATCGCCATCCGCGACCGTCGGCCGCTTTTGCAAGGCTATGTCGATGTCGCCGTCCTGCGCGACATCATCGAGCGTCACGGCATCTCCAATCCCATCGCCCTCCGCTGGCTCCAGCGTCATCTCCTCGGAGACCCCACCGCCCCTTTCAGCATTCAGAAATTCTACGATGCGCTGAAATCCCAGGGCCTACCCATTTCCAAGGACAGCCTCCATGCCTTCCTCGCCTACTTCGAAGACGCCTTCCTGATCCGGACGACCTCGCTTTTCACCGCCTCCGAGCGCCAGCGCATGGTCAACCCCCGCAAGGCCTATCCGATTGATCCGGGCCTCATCCCGATCTACGAACGGGTAGGCCGCGACAACCTCGGTCACGCCCTCGAAACCGCCGTCTTCATCGAACTCCTGCGCCGTGGCTGCGACGTCCATTACTTCCGCACCTCCCAAGGCAATGAAGTGGATTTCCACGCCGCCGATCCGGCGGGAAACACCCTGCACATCCAAGTCTGCGCCAACGCCAGCAACCCCGCCACCCTCCAACGCGAAATCCGCTCCCTCCTTGAAGCCAAGGCCCAAAATCCGGACACCCGGACCCTTCTGATTCTCCTCGACCCGCTTCCGCCCGGCACCGCCGTCCCTGAATCTATCGAAATCATCCCAGCCATCCAGTGGTTCCTTGAGGCCCCGGAAATTTAACCGCTGCCATCACCGCTCGGATCGCTCCTCCGTGGCGAGGTGGGCTCGAAATGCCCGATTTCACGTTCCGCCTTGCGTCATCTCGCCGGATCGCGTTTCTTCCCGCCCGCATGTCTTCACTTCCTACCGCTGACCTCCTGGCGCTCGACACGGCTGGCTTGAAAAGCCGCTTGTCGAAACTCAGGAGGTATCTTTGACGTCCCGAAACTCGAAAACGAAATCAACACGCTCGAGGAAGCCATGGGCGCGCCCGAGTTCTGGAACGACTCGGACAAGGCGAAATCCATCAGCTCCAAGGCCGCCGGGTTGAAGAAGAAACTCGAAGGATTCCTCAAGCTCGAATCCCGCGTGGCGGACATCGACGAAGGGATTTCCCTCGCCAAGGAATACGACGACGCCGATCTCGCCCGCGAGGCGATCACTAACGCGAAGAGCCTGGAGGCGGACATCCGCTCTTACGAATTGCTGACCTTGCTCGACCAGCCGAGCGACATTTCCCCGTGTTTCCTCGTGATTTCCGCCGGCGCGGGCGGCACGGAAGCGTGCGATTGGGCGCAAATGCTCCACCGCATGTACACCCGCTGGGCCGAGCGCAAGGGCTACACGGTCGAGACGCTCGACTGGCAGGACGGCGACGAAGCGGGCCTGCGCACCGCGACGTTGAAGATCACCGGCGACTACGCCTACGGCTTCCTCAAGAACGAGCGCGGCGTGCACCGGCTGGTCCGGATCTCCCCCTTCGACTCCGCCGCCAAGCGCCACACGTCGTTCGCCTCCATCGACGCGACGCCGGAGATTTCCAAGGAGATCAAAATCGAGATCAACGAGAAGGACATCGAGATCACCACCACCCGCTCCGGCGGCAAGGGTGGTCAGAACGTCAACAAGGTGGAAACCGCCGTCATCCTGCGCCACCTTCCCACCGGCATCCTCATCCGCTCGACCGCCGCGCGGACGCAGGGCGCTAACCGCGAGCTCGCGTTCGAGATCCTCAAGGCCAAGCTCTACACCATCGAGGAGGACAAACAGAAAGCCGAGGCCGACCGCGCCTACGGTGAAAAAGGCGACGTCTCCTGGGGCAACCAGATCCGTTCCTACGTTTTCCAACCCTATCAAAAGGTCCTCGACCTCCGTACCGGCGAGGAAACGAACAACATCCAAGCGACCATGGATGGCGACCTCGATGCCTTCATCGAAGCCAAGCTCCGCGGCAAGGTTCGGGTGAAGGGCGCGAAGGACGAGGAGGATTGATTTGGATCTGCCGCGCCGCGCGGGATGTTCGGGAAGGGTTAGGAGTGGCGGCGGTTCATTTCCTCCCACTGCGTCTCTTCGTCGGTGAAATATTTCACGCGGACTTTTTTGAATTCCCGGGTCGAGTAGAGCGCGTGGCGGTGGGTGATGCCGGTGGCTTCGGCGATGGCGGTTAGCGTTTGCTCGCATTCCTCCTCGCTCTTGCCGTGGACCATGGTGAAGAGGTTGTAGGGCCATTCCGGGTAGCTCGGGCGCTGATAGGCATGACTCACCGCGCTGAAGCCGGCCATGGTTTCGCCGAGTTTTCGGAGCGCATCCGGATCATCCTGCGGACCGGCCCAGACGCCCATGGCGTTGGCGCCGAAGCCGGCCTTGCGGTGGTGGAGCACGGCGGCGAAACGGCGCATCCGGCCGGTGGCTAGAAAGCGCTGGTGCATGGCGGCGGCCTCATCGAAGGAGATTCCGAGCTCGTCCGCCACGGCGGCGAAGGGCTCGGGGATGATCGGGAGGTCGCGCTGCATCACGCGCACGAACTCGATTTCCTTGGCGGTGAGCGGCTCCGTTTCCCGGCGGTTCGCCTCGGTGTAGGCGGGCGCGGACTGGTCGCCGGGTTTCGCGCCGCCCTCGACGTCGAAGCGCACGCCGATTTTGAAAAGCCGCAGTGTGGGCAGCAGGCGGGTGCTTTCCGCGCCGGACAGGCGGTGCAGGAGGTCCACGGTTTTTTCAAGGCCGAGCGAGCTGGTGGGCGGCACGGCGATGGTGTACCAGAGGTTGAACTCGTGGTTTCTCAGGTAGTTGTGGCTGACTCCGGGGTGGGAGTTGATGACGGCGACGGCGGCATCGAGATTCTCCGGCGCAATCTTGGCGGCGACCAGGCTGGAGGCGTAGCCGAGGCTGCGGGTGTCGAAAATCGCGCTGATCTGGCGGATGACTTTTTCTTCCTTGAGCGCCTTCACCCGGGCGAGTGTCTCGTCCTCGGTGAGCCCGCAGCGGTTTCCAAGACCGGCGAACGGCCGCAGGGTAAACGGCACGGTTTCCTGCAAAACTCCCAGCAAGGCGGCATCGGTGGCATTCATCGGCCGCGAAATTACCATGGCATCCCGACGACGGAAGAAAACGGCCATTTCCGCTGATGAAATGCGATTTCCTGCGTCAGATTTCGCCAGCTTGCACTGGCACGAACGGAATTTTCCCGCTATGCCGCTGCCCGCCCCGCGGCGAAATTTCCCATGATTCCCGATCTCACCCTCATCAAGGCCGGCACCGGCGTCCTCACGAAAGCGAACGACGGCACGCTCGACCGCGCCGCGCTGGTCCACCTCGTTTCGGCCATCGCCGGCTTGGTGAACGCCGGGCATCGCTGCCTTTTCGTCTCGTCGGGCGCCGTCGGATCGGGCGTTTCCGCGTTGGGGCTGACCGAGTATCCGCAGGACACCGCCACCCGCCAAGCCTGCGCGGCGGTCGGCCAAGCGCGGCTGATGCAGACTTACAGCAGCTTGTTTTCCAACTTCGAAATCACCATCGCCCAAGTGCTGCTCACCGCCGGCGATCTCGGCACGCCGGAGCGCGCGGGCTACGTCTCGGACACGCTCGAGCGGCTGCTTTCCGAACCGGGCATTTTGCCGATCATCAATGAAAACGACTCGGTTGCGGTTGAGGAATTGAAATTCGGAGACAACGACATGCTCTCCGTCCGCGTCGCGAAACTCGCCGGCGCCAAGCGCGTCATCCTGCTCACCAGCGTTGATGGCCTGCTCGATCCGGCAACCAACCAGCTCATCCCCGAGGTGACCGACATCGACAACGTTTTCCGCCACGTCCGCGAGGACAAGGGTCGCTTCTCGATGGGCGGGATGGCGTCGAAACTCTCCGCCGTTAAATTCGCCGTGGACGCCGGGATCGAGACCCACATCGCCCACGGCCGCCACCCGGAGCGGCTGGCGGAAATCGTCGCGGGACAGGGGATTTCGACCCGCTTTCACGCCGCGCGGATGGATTGAACGCGCCGCCGCGGAGCGCCCGCCGGCGCGGCCCGATTTGGTTAGGTGGAGCCAGGCACGCTTGCGGAACGCGCCCGCAGACGCTAATGATGTTGACTCCAAACAGGCGATGTCTTAATGATAACGTTGTTTTATCAGGAACACGTCCATGTCCAATCCCCTCCGGTTTGATGATAACAAGACAGCGAGCACATGGGTGATCGCGACTCTCATCGCGTGGTCGCTAGCATGGTGTCCGGCGCAAGCGGCGAGCTTCGCCAGCCGGATTGCAGACTCGGAGACCGTGGGGATTAATGCGCTTTCACCCGTCGGGCAGGTATTCGAGACAACTACGGGACCCGGTTTCAAAGGTGGGGTTTACTACGGGCTCGGGATGGACGCCATTTACGACTCGAATTTTTTCCTCGAGGAAGACGACCCTGATAGCGAGCTCGGTATCAATTTTCTGCCATGGATCAGCTATGGGACCGACCCCGAAGGAGGAGCTGAGGTTTCCATAACCGCCAACTATCGACCGGTCTTCAAGACCTATATGGAAAACACGGACTACAACGGAGTCGATCAGTCCGGCGACGTGTCGATAAAAATCCAGGGCGCCAAGTCGCTGATATCAGCCCATCTGAATTATGCCCAGAATTCCGGAGCCGACCGGATCATCGGAGAGTTCGTCAACGAATCGCTCTTCAGCGCCGGCATCGAGGGTTCCTACCAGATCGCTCCTAGAACGTCCCTGTCCGCGAGCTTGACGGCCGCGATGTCGGACTATGATGACGATTCCATCGAGGGCTCGGAAATCTACACGGGCTACGTCGGAGGATATTGGTCTGCCACGGAACGCTTCAGCCTGGGTCCGGCCATCCGCTATGCCACAGCGAAGTCAGACAACACGGGCACTCGTGAAGCATGGGAGTTATTGATGCAGACTCAATACAAGCTGCGTGAAAAGATTCAATTCGCTGCCTCGCTCGGCGTGGAATACGCGACCAACTCCCGGGATGAGGGAGATGGCTCGGTAGGGCTCACCGGCAGCCTGGCCGCCACCTATGCAATCAGCGAGAAGCTCGCATGGAGTGGATCCATCCGCTACATCACCTTGCCATCGCCGGCGGATGTGGACTACGTGATCAATAATCTCATGATATCGACAGCTCTGAGCCGCAAACTACTCCAGGGATCCGTCGGCCTGGGGCTGGATTTCAACTTCGCCAACTATGAGCAGGTCGGAACGGCTTCGACCGTGCTCGAAGATGACAATAGCATGGGCGCGTTCATATTATATAACCGAAAATTCCTTCTGGATCGCTTGGACTTCCAGTCCAAAATCTCCTATCTGGTTAACGACGGACAGGAGGACTGGTCTCAGGTTCAAGTGTCGATCGGTCTTGGGATCCAGTTCTGAGCGGATTCCTGTCATCTGCCAGATCTTGCCGAGTCAATCCCCGCCGACCATCGAAACCGGTTCAGTTGAGCACTTTCCCCCCTGTTATTTCACGTCGGGGATGGAATTTACTCAGGAACTCCGTATTTTGTTGAGGGTCGTTTGGCCGCCCCAATCCCTTCTCGGCCCTCGCGCTTCTAATCCACCTCTCCGGCCAAACTCGCCAAAATAGAAGCGGTTCCACCGCCTGTCACTTATAGGTGAACAATTCTTGCGGGCAAATATCGCGAATAACATGAAGCTGCCATTTGTATCTTGACTGACTCTTTCAAAATTGATTTTAGTGATATAAGCGTTTTATCGACCACGGGCGGTAGCGTATCTACCCAAAACGATGGATTATCACCATGAAATCCGACATGGGGATCCGGAACATTCAACGAGGATCATATCAATACCCGCAGTTGCGCCTATACCCCCAGCCCCCGCCCACCACCCTCATGACCACTGCACACGAAGCCACTTCTGCGATGGCGGGGGAATTAGCATCCTCACGGTTGAACTCGCTGCCAATTCTGGGTTGGAAACGGGTTCTGGACCTCTCTTGCATCCTGCTCAGCCTGCCAATCGTGATGCCTTTGATGGGCGTGATCGTGCTATGGATCCGGCTGGTCTCACGCGGGCCCGCCTTGTTCCGCCAAGAACGGATCGGGCAGGATGGAAAGCGGTTCGTCCTATATAAGTTCCGCAGTATGAGGGTGAACTGCGGAACGAGTCTGCATGAAGCATATCTCAGGAACCTGGTCACTTCCAACAGCCCGATGATCAAGCTGGATCTTCTTTGTGACTCCAGGGTGATCCCCGGCGGTTGCCTCCTGAGGTCTGCGGGTCTTGATGAGTTGCCGCAACTCCTGAATGTGCTCCGGGGTGAAATGAGCTTGGTGGGGCCGCGGCCCTGCCTACCTGAAGAATATCGGTTTTTTTCCGCGAAACAGAGGGCAAGGTTCATGGTGCTTCCCGGTCTTACTGGCATTTGGCAGGTAAATGGCAAGAACCAGACGACATTCCGCGAAATGAACCTCATGGACGTGTATTATGCAAATCATGCTTCGCCTGCCTTGGACATCGGCATCATGATGAGGACTCCGTCCGCTTTGCTGCTCCAGATGTGCCAGGCTTCCCAGCAGAAGAAGGCTCGCAGTCAACGCGCGAGGTTTGAGCCGTCCGCAGGCAACCCACGGCAGGCGGCGTTCCCCAACGGCCCGGCCAGATTAGATGAAATTCCCTCGGTGGCACGGACATTTCATGCAGTCGCGGCATGGGTGGTAGATCCAGGCCGGGGTCACAAGTCAAAATATGATCGAGGGCAATCATGAGGGTCTCCGGGTGGCGTCAGACGTCAGGCTTGGTGAGGGAGTCAGGCTCTTTGGCCTTGTGAACCTGTATGGTTGCGAGATCGGCGATGAAACAAGGATCGGCTGCTTCGTCGAAATTCAAAAAGGCGCGAAAGTTGGCGCGCGGTGCAAGATTTCGAGCCACACCTTTATTTGTGAAGGGGTGACCATCGGGGACGGCGTTTTCGTTGGCCACGGCGTGATGTTTGCCAACGACCGCCGGCCCCGCGCCGTGGCGGAGGACGGCGCGCCTTTATCTGATTCAGGTTGGGAATGTCAGCCGACACTGGTGAAAAATGGCGCGTCGATCGGCTCCGGCGCCACCATCCTGGGCGGACTTGTCATCGGTGAAAACGCGATGGTCGGTGCGGGCAGCGTAGTCACCCGCGACGTCCCTGCGGGCATGACCGTCGTGGGAAATCCCGCCCGCCCCATTCCGCCGCCGAACCCGGAAAATCCATGATGGTTCCCTTTCTCGACATGAAAGCACGCACCGCTCCTCTGCGGGAGGAATACATGCAGGCCATCGGGGAGATCATCGATTCCGGGGCCTTTTCCGGAGGGCCGTTCGTCGAGCGGTTTGAAAACGAATTCGCCGCCTACTGCGGCACGCGGCACGCGATTGGCGTGGGTAGCGGCACGGAGGCTTTGTGGCTGACCTTGCTGGCGCTGGGAATCGGTCCCGGCGACGAAGTGATCACCGTGCCGCTTACCTTCGCCGCCACCGTAGAGGCTATTTGCCTGGCAGGCGCCACGCCGGTTTTCGCCGATATTGACGCGCGGACTTACACGATCAATCCGGCGGCTCTCGAGAGCGTGCGGACTCGCAACACCAAGGCGATTATTCCGGTTCATCTGTTCGGCCAGCCCGCCGACATGGATCCGATTCTTGAATTCGCTCGCAAGCACTGTTTGCGGGTGATCGAAGACGCCGCCCAGGCCCACGGCGCGGAATATAAGGGGCGCAAAGCCGGATTGATCGGCGATGCCGGGTGCTTTAGCTTCTACCCCGGGAAAAACCTGGGCGCGTTCGGCGAGGCAGGTGCCGTCGTCACGGGAAATGACGAGCTCGCGAACCAGATCCGCATGCTCGCCAATCACGGGCAGTCTCGCAAGAACGTCCACTCCCTGGTGGGGTGGAACAGCCGGATGGATGGCATTCAAGCGGCGGTGCTTCGCATCAAGCTGCGACATCTTGATCGCGAAAACAGGCTGCGCCGGGACCACGCGCTGCGCTACAACCGGGCTCTGGCGGATCTTCCCGGACTTGTCCTGCCGGCCGTAGTGAATGATAGAAGTCACGTTTTCCATCTATATGCATTGAGGGCCCGTGACAGGCGGCACTTGATCGCCACGCTCGGGGCGAGGCAAATCGAATGCGGTCTTCACTATCCGGCTCCTGTCCACCTCCAGCCGGCATATCGTCACCTCGGATACCGGCGAGGCGATTTCCCGGTAGCCGAACAAAGCGCGGACGAATTGGTTTCCCTGCCGATGTTTCCGGAGCTGACCCCGGATCAAATCGCTTTTGTCACGGCCGCCGTGACGGAGTCCGTCACCTGCTCCCTAGCTGCGGGGATCGCCTGAACCCCCGGTTCCCCCGAATCCATGCAAAAATCCCAACCACAGGCCTCCGCGGAGGCGTTCGGCGTGCAGGATGTCTTGTTTGTGGTGTTCAAACACAAATGGATGATTGTCCTGCTCTCGTTGCTGGGCCTCGGTGCCGCCGCCGCCGTCTATTTGACCAGGCCTCCGATCTATCAATCCGAGGCCAAGCTGCTCGTCCGCTATGTGCTGGAAAGAGCGTCGGAGGACACCTTCCAGGATTCCTCACGCCCGAATATCATTGCCGGCGATAGCGTCATCAATACGGAAATCGAAATTCTCACGAGCAAGGATCTCGCTTTGGAGGTCGCCGGGAAAATCGGCGCCGACGTCGTGGTCCCTGATTTTTTGGGAAAGGTCACCCTGTCGCATGCGGCAGGCAGTATTATTGATGACATGCAAGTAGGTCTCGGACAGAGCGGCAACGTTCTTCGCGTCGTGTATGGAAGCCCGGATCCGGAACTATCAAAGAAAGTGCTGAGGGAAATCGTCGAGCGCTATTTCGAAAAGCACCTGGAGATTCACCGCTCGGCCGCCGCGTTTGATCTGGTCGCGAAACAGGCGGAGGAGGTGCGTGAGCGTTTGAAAGAAACCGAGAAGCAGCTGAACATGCTCAGAACTGATTCGGGAATCTTGTCATTGGCGGACGCGACCAGCGCCCTGCTGTCCCAGCGGGCCAAGACCCAGGAAGACTTGATGAATGCCAAGGCCGAGTTCGCCGAGCGCAAGGCGGGCATCGAATCACTCGGAAAGACCTTCGCCAACGGGGACGAGCTCCCAAAGGGGGGCGAATCCTCCAAGGACACGAGCGACCCGCCGCCAGCACAGGTGATTACCGAATACCGGACGGTTATGGAAATGCTCGGGTTCTTGCAAAAGCGGGACATGGATCTGCACCTCAAATTCAAGCCAGGGAACCCGCTGCTAGCCAACAACCAGCGGCAAATCAGCACCTACGACGGGAAGCGGCGGGACTTGGTTGTTCGATACCCTGGGCTCGCCGCAGAGTCGGAGGTCTTGGAGAAGAATGCCGATAATCCCGCATGGAACCTGATCATGGAAAAGGCGCGCCTCGCGTCTGTCACTGCGAAAATCGCAATGTTCGATACCCATCTTCAGGAAATCACCGAGCAGTTCGGCCGGCAATACGCTATCGGCGCGCAAATCGAGGAGATGGATCGCCGCAAACAGATGGAAGACGCCGAATACCGCTCGCTTGAGGCGAACTTGAAGAACGCCAAAGTCGATCAGACGCTCGACCCTTCGAGGATGCCGAACATCACGGTAGTCCAGCAGCCAACCGAACCGATCCGGACCTATGACAAGAAAGTCCAAAAAATTATTCTCGGGCTGGCTGGCGGAGGAATGGTGATTGGAGTGGGCCTTGCATTCATGATCGAACTGCTCTTCAACCCAAGAATCAAACGGCCCATCGAGATTCAGACCCGCCTTCAGTTGCCCCTTCTGCTGGTGATTCCATACATCCGGGCGAAAAACCGTGGAGGGCTGATGCTTTCCCATGAGTCCGGAAAGCCACGGATCGCACAGGGCGAGAACCCGGAGCTTCCGGCTACTATCAACCAGGACTCTTTCACATGTGGCGTGAGAAAGGCGAATCACTTCATTTTGCCCTATTCGGAAGCAATCCGCGACCGCGTCGTTTTCAATTTTGAAATCAACAATGTGACCCACAAGCCCAAGCTGGTGGCTGTTACCGGCTTGTCGGAAGGTGCCGGCGCCTCGACCATCGCCGCAGGACTGGCGAAATCATTTTCGGAGATCAAGGGCGCGAAGGTCTTGCTCGTCGACCTGAGTTCATATCACCCGGAAGACAGCCCGTTGCTGGGGGAAGTGCCACGGCATTCGCTCAACGGGGCCTTGCATGTGGCAAATCATTCCAACTTCAGGAAAAGCCCGCAGAAGCTCTATTACGCGAGTGCCATGGCCCGGAGAGATGATAGTGGATTGACGACATTCACGCCCCATCACCTCTATGAGCTCATGCCCGAGCTGCAGGCCAGCGAATTTGACTATATCATCTTTGACATGCCGGCTGTCGACCAGACCAGCCGCACGCTCACCATGGCGGGCCTGATGGATAAGGTGATCTTGGTTCTGGATGCCGAGAATACCAGCCGCGACGCCTTGAAGTGGGGTTACTCCGAGCTGGTCAAGGGAAGGGCGGATGTGTCTTGTGTTTTTAACAAGACGCGAGCGCATGTCCCCGGCTGGGTGATCGGAGGAACATGAAGTCAGGTAAATTGAAGCAGGGGCACGGTCCAAGCGAGCGGACTTCACGTGATATGGCCGCCCTGAAACTTTCGTCAATTCATGATCAGGCTTCGCCATAAGTTGTTGATCCACATGTTCCGGCTGTTCGATCAGCTGGTCCTGATCGCCACGGCCGCAATCATCATCTTCTTCCGCCCTGAAATCGTGATGCAGGGGGGGAGCCACCTCCTCGACGCGACCTTCCACCTTGAAGACGCGATCGGCATGCTCATCCTTGCCGTCGGATGGGTCGGGATTTTCGACTACTTCATCCGCTACAAGGCGGACCGCCTGGTCGCTCTCAATACCCAGTTGAAAAATCTGGTGAAGGCAACAGGAGCCGCCGCGTTCTGGTTGATGATCATCTGCACCGTCTTCTCGGTCAAAAGCCTCAACATCTTCAATGTTCTGATTTTTTTCGCGGTGGTCACCGCTGTCGGGGTCGTGAGCCGACTGCTTCTGCGCCTGTTGCTGCTAGGTTTCAGGCGTTCGGGTTACAATTACCGCTACCTGCTTGTGATAGGGGCGAGCGAGCGTGCCCTCCAAACGGCTATCAAGATCGATGAGAGGCCGGAACTCGGGTACAAGATTGATGGATTCGTGGCTGAAAATCCAGAGGCTATGGCGGAATGGGAATCGCGGGAGCACGGAACATGGAAAGTGCTCGGTCTTCTCGGAAACCTGCGGGAAATCCTGATTGCGGAGCGGGTTGACGAGATTGTCGTCTGCCTCCCCGTGGATGCGCGCTTCAGTGACATCACGATGATCGTGCAACACGCCCGCGATTTGGGAATCGTGGTTCGTCTCATGCCGGAGATCGCGGACGGAGCCTTGTTAAAGAGCATGCACATCGAGGAATTCGAGGATGAGTATGTCGTGACCTTGTTCAGGGAGCAATTGCTGATGCAGCTGTTGGCAAAGCGGTTGATCGACGCGACGGTCTCACTGGCCGCGTTGGTTGCTCTGTTTCCTTTTCTGGTTCTGGTGACCGTGCTCATCAAGCTGACAAGTTCCGGGCCTGTGTTATTCGCGCAGAACCGCGTGGGGATGAATCAACGCCAGTTCAAGCTCTACAAGTTCCGCTCCATGGTGGTTGACGCCGAGGAGCGCAAATCGGCGCTTCAGCATCTGAACGAGAGGGACGGTCCGGTGTTCAAGATCGAGAAGGACCCCCGCACCACTTGGATCGGCAGGTTTCTCCGCAGGACCAGCATCGACGAGCTGCCCCAGTTGTTCAATGTCCTGTGCGGGGAAATGAGCCTTGTGGGCCCTCGTCCGCCCCTGCCGGAGGAAGTGACGCGCTACGAGTGGCTCTACCGCAAGCGCCTGTCGGTCAAGCCGGGCGTCACCTGCATTTGGCAGGTCAGTGGGCGTGACAACGTCTCCTTCGACCGCTGGATGGAGATGGATCACGAATACGTCGAGAACTGGTCGCTGTGGCTTGATTTGAAAATCCTCTTGGAAACCATCCCCGCCGTTCTGTTCAGCCGGGGAGCATCTTGACTTGGAAACGCGATGTCGGCCTCTCCCCAGAAAGTATTGGCGATTTCTTCCGGCGGAGGACATTGGGTCCAACTGCTCCGCTTGCGGCCCGCCTTCGCGGGCTGTGACGTGACCTACGCGACCGTTAGGGGAGGCTGCCGCGCGGATGTCGGCGATGCCGAATTCCACGTGATCCAC
Organism: Akkermansia muciniphila; assembly: GCA_945873305.1. Classification (GTDB taxonomy): domain Bacteria; phylum Verrucomicrobiota; class Verrucomicrobiia; order Verrucomicrobiales; family Akkermansiaceae; genus Luteolibacter; species Luteolibacter muciniphilus_D. The sequence goes on along the minus strand of CAMCCX010000018.1, from coordinate 17,323 downwards.
GACGCGAACCGCTGGAGTAAGCTCAACTTGGTGCGCTCGGCTCTCGGAATCATCTGTCTCCTCTTGCGGGTCAGGCCGGACATCGTGATCACGACGGGCGCGGCTCCCGGGTATTTCGGAGCGAGATTCGGGAAGTGGATGGGAGCGCGCGTGATTTGGGTGGATAGCGTGGCTAATGCCGGGGGACTTTCGATGTCCGGCGACATGGCCGGTGCGTTTTCCGACCTTTGGCTGACGCAATGGGCGCATTTGGCGCGTGAGAATGGCCCGCGATTTTTAGGAAGCGTTTTATGATACTCGTCACTGTCGGAACAGACCTGCCGTTCGACCGGATGGTTCGGGTGGTGGATGATTGGGCCGGCGAGACCGGTCGGCGGGACGTGTTCGCCCAGATCGGCGAGGGCGGGTGGGAGCCGCGGCACATGCGGTTCGCCCATTTCCTGCCGCCAAAGGAGTTTGCGGAATATTTCACTTCGGCCAGTGTGATTGTTTCGCACGCGGGGATGGGGACGATTCTCACCGCGTTGTATCAAGGGAAGCCGATTTTGGTGATGCCGAAGAAGGCGAGTCTCGGGGAGCACCGCAACGAGCACCAGACTGCCACCGCCCGCCGGATGATGGAGGTTGGCGGCGTGAATGTGGCGTTCGACGAGCAGGAGCTGCGGGCAAAACTCGATCGCCTGGATGATCTGGCAAGCGGGCGGAAGATCGGCGGCTTCGCCAGCGACAGCCTGTTGTCCGGCATCCGTGATTTCATTTTCTCCAGCAAGAGCTGAGCTCTTGAATTCCTGTTACTGTCATGAAAATTCCCGCGTGGATCAATGCCATCGCATCGGCGTGCGATCCACGTTCTTATGTTCACTTGTTCCGTTTGATCCATTATTATGGTTACAGCCATGTGCGGCCGCGGCGGCGGCTGCAGGCGGGTGAGGGCACCGGGATCGCGCCGAATGTTTCCTTGCGGAATGGCGAGCGCATCCGAATGGGCCGTGGCTGTCATGTCGGGGAGCGTTGTTTCCTGTGGGCGGGTGATACGACGGGCCGCATTGAGATAGGCGACCATGTGTCACTCGCTCCCGGGGTTTTCATAACGGCTTCAGATTATCAATTCGTGTCCGGGCTTCCGTTTCGGGAGCAGCCCAGACTGGAGCGCGACATCCGGATCGGCAATGACGTGTGGTTGGGCGCCGGGGTGGTGGTCACTGCCGGAGTGACGGTGGGCGACGGCTGCATCGTGGGTGCCGGAGCGGTGGTGACCCGGGATTTGCCGGCCGACTGCATCGCGGCGGGAGTGCCGGCCAGAGTCGTGGGGCAACGTCAGGAAGCCGGTCAAATCGCCAGGGTATGAAATCCAAGGTCGCCATCGTCATCGTGACGTATAATTCCGAGGAGCAGATCGAGGCCTGCCTCACGAGCGTGTTCGCCCAGAGGAGGAGCGTAACGCAGCAAGTCATCGTGGTGGATAACAAGTCGCGGGACGGCACCGTGGCGCTTGTCCGGAATCGTTTCCCGGAAGTGGAACTGGTGCTGCCGGGAGAGAACCTCGGTTTTGCGAAGGGCGTGAACCTCGGGGTGAATCACTCGAATGCGGAATACGTGCTCTTGCTCAATCCCGATACCGTGATCCTCGAAAACGCGGTGGACGTGCTTGTCGAGTTTGCGGGCAAACAGCCGTGCCACGGACTCTACGGCGGGCGGACCCTCAAGCCTGACGGCAGCCTGGAGCCCTCCTCGTGCTGGGGCGCACCCACCCTTTGGAGCATGGCGCTTTTCGCCTTCGGGATCACTACCCTGGCTCCGAGGAATCGCTGGCTCGACCCTGAATCGTTGGGGGGGTGGCAGCGTGACAGCGTGCGTGAGGTCGGGGTTGTCACCGGTTGCTTCCTGCTCGCTTCGTCCGCTGTCTGGCGGGAACTCGGCGGCCTCGACGAGTGCTACTTCATGTATGGAGAGGATGTGGATCTCGCGCTTCGCGCGAGGGCGCTTGGATACCGCCCGGTCATTTGTCCGGACGCCAAGTTGATTCACGAGGTGGGCCGGAGTTCGGAGTCGCCGGTTCACAAGACGATGTTGCTGTATCGCGGCAAGGCATCTTTGGTGAGGCGCCATTGGAAGGGGGGCCCAAGGGCGCTCGGCTTGTTCCTGCTGATGGCAGGCACGGGACTGCGCGCGACAGTGAGTTCGCTCGCTTCCCTGAGTCGCCCGCCGGAAGCGGCCGGGAGGTGGCAAACGCTGTGGAGCAGGCGAGACGAGTGGCTCAAAGGATACCCCGGTCTGGATGACCGCCCGGCATCGAGCGAACTCAGGTGAGTTTTGAACCGCCCATGATCAGCATTGTCATTCCTTCCTATAACAGGAAAGAGCGCGTCCTGGAGTTGCTGCGGGATGTCCGCGCTCAGGAAGGAGCTGACTTTGAAGTGATCGTGGTGGATGACGCGTCAGCCGATGACACCGCTGAGGCGGTGCGACGCGAGTTTCCGCAGGTGTCCCTTCTGGTGAATGATTCCAACGGAGGGCCCTGCGTCGCACGCAACCGGGGAATTCGCGCCGCTCGCGGTGAGTTCGTGGTCGGCTTCGATTGCGATGTCACGGTGCCTGACCATCACCTGCTGGCAAAGGTGAGGCAGGCCTTCGCCGAATCACCGGACGCAAGCGGTTTCGCGCTGCGGATTCTCTCGACCGACGGACGTGCGGATGACGCCCCGCGCTGGTGGCACCCGGTCCCCTGCGCGCGGGGAAGCGATCTCCGCTTCGAGACGGATTATTTCAGCGGCACGGCATACGCCTTCCGACGGGAAGTTTTGATCGAGGCGGGTCTTTATCCCGAGATTCTCTATATGCACTATGAGGAGGTGGCGCTTGCTTTACGGGTCCTGGACGCCGGCGGTTCGATCATTTACCGCCCCGATTTCAAGGTCGTGCACCACGCCGATGAAGTCTCGCGGAGAAGCGAAATCCAAGTGTTTTACAAGCCGCGGAATCAAGTGCTGCTGGCGGTTTCGTGTTTTCCTCTTCCGAAGTGTGTCGCCTTCTTGGCGCCCCGTGTCATTTTCCAATTTCTCAAGGCGCTCAAGGGGGGGCACCTTGCCGAGTTTCATCGCGCGATGAGTGATGCGGTCACGAAGAGCCGCCACTTGATTGCATCCAGAAAGCCTTTGAAAATGAGGACTTTGCGGCGAATTGGGAAACTCCGGAGAGTTCATCCCGCTGAAACCCCTGCCACCGATTGACACTGCGGCGGGTGGCGTCAAAACCGGAATTTTTGAAATTAGATTTGCGGTCGGTCAAATTACCGGGAGGTTTGAATCAATAATTTGAAACTTAAACCATGAACTCGTTGATATATTTTACAAAGCGACTTTTACCTACCATCGCACTCGGTTGCTTGCTGCAGATTCCAGCATCCGCGGCGAGTTCGGTGTCCCATTATGGAATCACGTGGACCTTTTCGTCGGATCGTCCTACTGGGACCTTCGCGAACGGCGAGCCGTGGGTCATCGGACCGGTGACGATCACCAACATCAATCCAAATCCGACCCAGAGTGTGAGCGGGGTGCAACATGGTTCGATGATCAATCCGATCCCGAACACGGCTTTTGGCTTCGACAGCCATCCGTCAATCTCCTCCGCCGTCAGCTACCAAGCGGCAAAGAACGTCGCCCTTTCTTTCCCGATCAACCTGCAGGTGAATGACGTGCTCGTATCGGCCAATTGCCAGGGAGGGGCGTATCCGACCTTTTTGAAGACCGTATGCGCGCTCACGGTTCTAGGTAGCGCGCCCCCGGTTGGCAGCTTTCGCCCCAGCATTTTTGGGGCCGACCGGACGGTGAAATGGAATGTCAGCCAGTTGAATTGGGCGGTGCTCAAGAATTACACGGCGGTCGCATCGACTCCTTCCAAAGCCACGATCGCGGCTCAAGTGCCCCCGCTTCCTTGGTTCGAATGGGCACCAATCTGGTCTGGAAACAGCCTCCAGCCTAAAGACAATACCGCGGATGGTGACAAGCAATATGGCCGCGAGACCGCCGCCAAATTCGGTCAGGTGGGATTATGGCTGAATACCAATCAACCGCTTGCCGACAAGCAGGCCATCGCTATCCAGATGGTGCAGAACGGCCTGGATATCTACGCCTACGTCAAGCACGGGGGCGGATTCTACCATGATGGCGGGCACAAGTGCGGCCGCAAGCTTCCGCTGGTGCTCGCCGCGATGATGCTCAATGACACGGAATTGAAGGCGATGGCCGGTAACCCTGATATTTTCCAGGAAGACACGCAGGTATGGATAGTGACGCAGAGTGATGTCGGTCGCGTGATCTGGGTCGCCCCGCCTGGAGACAGCTGGTATGGACGTGAGTTTTTACAGTACCGGCAGGAAGATGTGGGCATGGGGGAATGGGGAATCAGACATCGCTGGGAGCCTATTCAGGACAACCGAAGCTGGAGCGCCACCTACCGCTCGGTGGTTGGGCCGGCAATGATGGGTCCGTGGCTCGCGGCCTATTTGATGGGCGCGCAGTCGGTTTGGAATCATCCCGCGGCATTTGCCTATATGGAGCGATTCCACACCTTGGCCGGGGACGGTGCGACATTCACTGCGGCAATGTATGCCGCTCACAAGCAAAGCGCCACGATCACCCCTCCGCCCCAATCCGCGGTGAATCCGACTATCACACCTTCAAGCGGCTATTTTGACACGCCTCAATCGGTGACAATCTCCACCACCACGCCTTCCGCGACGATCCGCTACACGCTCAATGGGGTCACGCCTGGTACCTCTGATCCGATCTATGCGGGGCCGATCGCAGTATCATCCACAAAGACGATCAAAGCGGTCGCCTATGCGACTGGCGTCGATCCCAGTGGGGTGACGACCGCGGAGTTGGCCTTTACGGCCGTGCCGCCGATCTTTGGCCCGGCTCCGGGGGGCTATTCCGGCGCACAGTCGGTTACTCTGACGAGCGGCACCTCAGGTGCGACGATCCACTACACCACCGATGGCAGCGACCCGAACACCAGCAGTCCGGTTTACGTGAATCCGGTGTCCGTTACGGCTTCCACCACCATTAAAGCAATCGCGGTCAAGTCCGGCATCGCCTCAAGCTCGATAGCCACCGGGAACTACTTGATCGGTGCGGTTGTGGGCACGCCAACATGGGCTTCGGTCGCGTTCGGGCCCCGGACGGGGGCTTTCACCTACGGATTCGACATGGCCGCCTCGGCTAACAATATCGATGCGGTCGTGGGCCTCGGCGGAGTCACCCCGGTGACTGGCTACGCAGACTTGGCCTGCATCGTCCGTTTCAACAGCAGCGGCAAGATCGATGTCCGCAATGGCGGCGGATATGCCGCCTTGGTTGATATGCCGTATTCTGTCGGTAACGTCTATTCCGTCCGCATGATCGTGGATACCGCGGCAAAAACCTACAGTGTCACCGTGTCGGTCAATGGCGGCGTGGCGGTGCTCATCGCTCAGAACTACGCGTTCCGCCTGGAGCAGGCGTCGCTTGCGAGTTTTAACAATATGGCGCTGATTGCGACGATTGGCAGTCAAGCGGTGTCAAATCACGGACTGGTCGCTGAAACACCGCCGATACCCCAAGGGCTTCGAATTCGCGGACAGTGATTGATGTCAACGGGCCAGCGGTGCGGTTGGGGAGTGCGGGTTAAAGAAGAACCCCGGCTCCCAGCCGGGCAGAGGGCTGCGGACGGATTTGATGTTTTCCTGATCACCCCGCACTCCCGAATACGATGGCTAACGAGAACGACAGCCCGCTTCGCGTCCTATACAGTTTCCCGCATAAGATCGGAGCCGGCGGAATCTGTTATGCCGCTTGGCAGCATGTGATGGGCCTTCGCGACGCCGGTGCGGAAGTGACGGTGTTTCCCGGAGTCCTCAACAAGCCGTTTCCATCCGGCATCCGGGTGCGACCGACACTGAGCCGGGGAAAATTAAGGATTCCCTACAAAGTCTTCGGACGCTTGGGGTCATGCAGGATTCACGACCGGATCGTGGCCCGGCGGCTCCGCAAAATAGCGGCCGAGTTTGACATCGTGCATGGATTTGCCCTGGGATCCTTGGAAACCCTCCGCATGGCGAAAAAACTGGGAATTCCGACCGTGTTGGAACGTTGCAATGCCCATACCCGTTTCGCTTTCGAGGTGGTAGAGAAGGAATGTGAGAAGCTCGGGATTGAGATGCCAGCGGGCCATTCCCATGCGTTCAACGCGGAGAATCTGAGGCGTGAGGAAGAGGAATACGACGCGGCCGACTACCTGTTCTGCCCGTCAGAGTTCGTGGCGCGGACCTTCGAGGACCGCGGGTTTTCCCGGGAAAGGTTGGTGAGATTCCAGTATGGTTTTGATACAAGCACCTGCTATCCGCGCGCCGGGCCAGGCGGTGACAAACCCGGATTGACCGTGTTGTTCGCGGCCGGCTGCGCTCCCCGGAAAGGGCTGCACTACGCGCTTGAGGCTTGGCTGGAATCCAGCGCCTGTCACGACGGCAAGTTCCTTGTTATTGGCGACTTCATCCCGGGATACGCCGAAAAACTCTCAACCCAGCTAGGCCATCCGAGCGTGAGCCTGCTCGGATACCGCAAGGACCTTTCCGATGTCATGCGGGCGAGCGACGTGATGGTTTTGCCAAGCATCGAGGAAGGGAGCGCCTTGGTGACCTACGATGCCAGAGGGGCTGGCAGCGTGCTTTTGGTCTCGGATTCCTCCGGCGCGGTTTGCGAACACGAGAAAAACGCGTTGGTGCATCGGACCGGTGACGTCGCGGCCCTCGCCAGCCATTTTAGCCGGCTCCACGAAGATAGGGCCTTGCTAGCCCGTTTGCGGGCGGCTTCTCTGGAGACTTCGGGCGAGCTGACTTGGGCGTCGGCCGGCCGCAAGATGCTCGATACCTACCGCAAGATCGTCGATCGGCATCGGGCGACGGCCGGCGGGTCTGCGGGAAATCCGCGCCAAGAGACGGTGACTTGAATCACGGACCTTCGGACCGACTCGGCCATTGGCAGCCTTCCCCCTGCCTGCCCCGAATTGCTGCAATGCTCTTCCATGATCGCCCATTCACCAACCACTGCGATTTCGACACGGAGCACTCCGCCCGTGATCCATTTCAACCGGCCGTATGCCGCAGAAAAGTCGTTTGAATATATGCGGCAGGCGATCGCCAACGCCCACACCTGCGGCGACGGACCCTTCACCAAGAAGTGCCATGCGTTCCTCGAAGAGCAATTGGGCGTGGCCAAAGCCTTGCTGACGACATCCTGCACGGACGCGCTGGAAATGTGTGCCCTGCTGCTGGGCATCGGCCCCGGGGACGAGATTATCCTTCCCTCCTTCACTTTCGTCTCAACGGTCAATGCTTTCGTTCTTCACGGTGCGACCCCGGTCTTCTGCGATGTCCGCGCGGACACGCTTAATCTCGATGAATCGGCGGTTGAACGCCTGATTGGCCCGAAGACCAAGGCGATCATCCCGGTCCACTACGCCGGAATCGGCTGCGAGATGGACGCCATTATGGAAATCGCAGGGCGTCACGGAGTTCCGGTCGTGGAAGACAACGCGCACGGGCTTTTCGGAAAATACAAGGGCCGCTATCTCGGGACCTTCGGAGCATTGGCGACGCAGAGCTTTCACGAAACCAAGAATTTCAACTGCGGCGAAGGCGGGGCGCTGCTGATCAATGACCGGACATTTGCGAACCGCGCCGAGATTGTCCGGGAGAAAGGGACTAACCGAAGTCGCTTCTTCCGTGGCCAAGTGGACAAATACACTTGGGTGGACATCGGATCCAGCTACCTACCGTCCGACATGCTGGCGGCTTATCTGTATGCCCAGTTCGAGACGAGCCGGCAGATCCAGAAAATACGGAAGCGAATCTGGACACATTATCAACGGAGCTTGGAAGCATGGGCGTCCGGGAATGGCGTGCGGCTACCCATCGTTCCGAAGCACTGCGAGCAGGCTTACCACATGTTCTATCTACTGCTGCCCACCCACCGGGATCGGCAGTCGTTGATTTCTCACCTCTGCGCTCTGGGAATCACCAGCCCGTTTCACTACCTGCCGCTCCACCTGTCCGACAAGGGCAAGGAATTCGGTGGCAAGGCCGGTGATTGTCCCGTGACCGAGGACGTAAGCAACCGTCTGTTGCGACTCCCCTTCTATAACGATTTGACAGATGCCGACCTCGACCGGGTGGTTGCCGGAGTCTTGTCGTTCCGGATCAAGTGATTGGACCGTGGCGGTTGCCGGCCGGTTGGACCTCGCTTTCGATAGACAAAAGAATTGCCGCCATGCGAATCAAGAGTGCGATCCGAGCCTTCGAGGCGGTCTTGGGAGACACCGTTCTCGGGGTCTCCACCCTTGGGTCACGAAAGGGCGATTACCCTGAAGTCGGCTCCGTTCATGACGATTCATTCTGGTATGAATCCAAGTCCTATTACTTGAACTGGCTTTATTTGCGACCAGCCCGGCTTGAGGCGGAGGATGTGGTGTATGATATCGGCTGTGGCGCGGGACGGCTCCTGTTTGTGGCGGCCTTGTGCGGGGTGAAACGTTGCGTGGGACTTGAGCTTTCCAGGCGCTTGAGCGAACTGGCGCGAACGAATGCCTCCAAAATCCGCTTGCCCCATCCGCCAATCGAGATCCGGCAGGCGGATGCATCGACTGAGGACTACTCCGAGGGGACCGTCTTTCTGTTTTGCAACCCGTTCGGCGCACAAACATTGGAGACGGTTTTGGATCAGATTCGAAGCAGTCTCATGACAAATTCCCGACGGATCAGAATGGTCTACATCCATCCTGAGAATGATCACCGGAAGACGTTCGCCAAATGCGATTGGCTTGAGCAAACGGGGGAACAGACCTTTCCGGGCGCACGAGGCATCCCCGCCATGTATTTCCAGACGGGACCCGAGTAGGGTAATTGAAGCCGCGAATGCTTGGATGAGGCTCCAAATCAAACGAGATGAATCCGTTAGCTCTGGGCTTCTTCATGATCTGCGCCACGGCTTTGCTCGCGGTGCCGCGCAAATGGGCACCGGTGCCGCTTCTGCTTGGCTGCACCTACATGACGCTTGGGCAGGGAATCGAGCTGGGGCCGCTGTCGCTGCCGATTTACCGAATGCTGCTTCTCGTCGGCGTCATCCGGGTGATCACGAAGGGCGAGTCGCTTCCGGGTGGCTTCAATCTCATTGATAAACTGATGATCGCATGGGGCGTCTGGGTGGTGTTCGCGAGTTTTTTCCACGACCCGGAGCGGGCCGGTCCGATCTATGCCTGTGGCTTGGTTTTCAATCAAACTCTGATCTATTTCCTGATACGGATCTGGTGTGCTGATTTGGAAGAAGTCAGCGACGTGATCCGGATCGTGGCGCTGCTAATGGTGCCGATCGCTATCGAGATGACGATCGAAAAGGTCACCGGCAGGAACAGTTTCGCGGTTTTCGGCGGGGTGCCGGACTACGTCATGATTCGCGAGGGAAAACTGCGGGCCCAGGGGCCTTTCCGCCACCCGATCCTGGCCGGCACCGTGGGCGCAACCTGCATCCCGCTATTCGTAGGAATCCTCAAGCGCCATCGACATGAGGCCATGGCTGGCATTGGAGCGGGTGTCGTCATTGTTTTCACCTCGGCTTCCAGCGGTCCCGTGATGAGCCTGCTCGCCGGTGCCGGAGCCTTGGCGCTGTGGCGATTCAAGGACCGCCTCAAGGCATTGCGCGGTGGCGCGGTGGCACTCTATGTCGGGCTGATGTTCTTGATGGCGAGGCCGCCGTATTACCTGATTTCCCGGATCGATATTTCGGGCGGCAGCACGGGTTGGCACCGGGCATTCCTGATTGAACAGACTTTCTCCCACCTGTCCGAGTGGTGGCTTTTCGGCACCGACGAGACCCGGCACTGGATGCCAAACCAAGGCATCGCAAGAGATCCCCATCACACCGATATCACTAATTACTACATTGGTCACGGCGTGACGGCCGGATTGCCGGCGATGCTGTTGGTGATCTGGATGTTGCTTGTTGCCTTCCGCTGGGTCGGCCAGATCCACGACACGCGGCTGGCGGAGTGGCCGAGCCAAAGCTTCATGATCTGGTGTTTCGGCGCATGCCTGTTTTCCCACGCCGTGACTAGCATCTCGGTGGCCTACTTTGACCAATCGATGCTTTATTTTTGGCTGAGTGTCGCAGTGATCAGCTCGATCTGCTCGATCGTGCATTTGAATCAGGAATCCGGGGGCATCGGCACGGAGGCTTCGGAATTTGACGATAAAATCAGCGCCGGGGCCCTCGCCGATCCCGCCGCGATCACCCAGGCCAACGCCGAATGGCACCGCCAGAAGTGGCATACTGCGGCTGGTGCCCCGTTAGGCGATCCCCGCTGATTTTCGAACCGCCCTCGCGCTACAAGGCTGGCTCTCTGTTGTTTGCAAAAATTCTAGGCTCTGGGAAAACTCATCATGCACCCCGGACTTCGTTGTCACCTCCGCCTCCGCTAATTCCCGATGATGGCGCCTCCCTTAGTATCAGTCGTTATCCCGACCTACAACCGGGCGGATACCGTCCGACGGTCGATCGACAGCGTGCTTGAGCAATCGTATTGTCCCATCGAAATCATTGTGGTGGACGACGGTTCAACTGACGCGACGCGGGAAGTGTTGCAGGAATACGGCGACCGCATCCTTTTCATCCATCAGGAAAACGGCGGGCCATCGGTCGCCCGCAATGCGGGGGCAGGTCTGGCAAGCGGCGAATTTATCGCCTTCCTCGACTCGGATGATACTTGGAAGCCGGCAAAAGTCGCCTGGCAGGTCCGGTTGATGCTTGCGGGCGGCGAAAGGGTCCCTTGTTGCATCTGCAATGCCTTATTGACCGATGGCAAGGGTGGGGACACAACTTCGTTCGAGCTTTCGGATGTGATGAGCGATTTGCAGGAAGGATTTTGGATGAATCCGGCTCCGGTTATCGCGACTCGATTCGTCCTGTTCAATCAGGTCGTCATCATCCGACGCGACGCCTTCGAAAAGGTCGGTGGCTTCAAGCCGGAAATACGGCTGCTTGAAGACCACGACCTCGCCTTCCGCCTGTCCATGTTAGGTCCATGGGCCTTCATTTCGGAGCCGTTGGTTGAAAAACATAACGACACCCATGGTATCGGCGTCCTTGCGATGCACGATCCGCTGGTTCACTCGCGGGCTTGGCAGGGAGTGCTCGAGGGCTTTCTCCGCGGGCCGATTTGCGACGACCCAAAGGTTGGGTCGTTGGTGCGCCGCGCCTTGGCCGACGTGAAAGTGGAGGTTCGCGCCGTGGAAATGTTGGGCGACTCCGGTTTTCTGGGTCGTCTTGGCGCCAGAATATGGATGTTTTGGATGCGAAAGCATCACGCACTACGGCGGAGAATGCCCGGGTGGCCGCGCGTCCAAGCTTTCGATTCGCTGCCCTCGGGTTCCCTGTCATTGGACGCGTCCTCTCCTATCCCCCATATAACGCCGCAGCGGCAACAGAATTAGGGAGCGAGCCGACAAGTCTAGCCCATGCAGCTCGTTATTATTCAAGTATGTCACGCATTCCTACAGTAAGTATCGTCATTCCCGTATTCAATGGTGAAAACTACCTGCGCGAGGCGATTACCTCGATACTTCTCCAATCATACCGAGACTTTGAATTGGTAATCAGCGACAATGCTTCAACCGATGCGACCGAAAGCATTTGTCGGAAATTTTGTCTTCAGGACCCGCGCATCCGTTACATTCGTCAATCTGCAAACATCGGTGCCGCTCGAAACTTTAACATTCTGGTTGCCGAGGCAAGAGGGCGGTATTTCAAATGGATGGCGCACGACGATGTCATCGCTCCTTCTTACATGGCCGTTTGCGTCGACGCTCTTGATCGGGATGCCACCGCTGTCCTCGCCTCCACGAGGATTCGCTATATTGACGCCTCGGGAAACCCGCATGAAGAGTATGCTTCACCCTTTCGTATCGGAGATCCAAATCCCGCCGTCCGGTTTTCCGAAATGATGCGGGGAGGGGGGCGTTGCTATGAGATATTCGGGCTGATCCGCAGAAGCGAACTGCTTCAAACCGGCATGATCGGATGCTACTACCACGGAGACGGCGTGCTGTTGGCGCATCTCTCCCTCCTGGGACGTTTCATAGAGCTTCAGGACCTGCTTCTGTATTCAAGGCGTCATGATAAGCAGTCGATGTATGTTTTCGGAGTTGCATATCGTGAGGCAGTCCCCGATTTCGAAGCATATGCGGCTTGGTTTGATCCTCGAAACCATGTCGGGGTCTCCTGCTCCTTTAGCAAGATGCTGGCCGACTATTGCTGGATGGTTCGAGTTTCTCCGCTTTCTTTCGCGACCCGTGCGTCATGCGCTAGAGTCATAGCGGTTTGGCTATGGAAGCGGTGGCGGTTTATTGCTGGAGAATGGAAACGGACGCTGCTCAATGCAATCGGAGCGGATTTGAAGTCCAGATCACGGATCAAAGAGGATGCGTAAATAGGGCTGGATGTATTTACCATGATGGTTTCCGATAGAAAATAGAGAGTCACGAAGGAAGCAGAACAACTCCATTCATAATAGATAGAGTGGACACCGGTTTCAGTGAGGCATTACGCGTTAAAATTGAGTCAAATCGAGAGATAATAATCAACATCCAAATTATATGAAAATAACCACACGAAAATCTGACGATAAGCGGATATGTTTCGATTTTTCCGAGATGCTCGGATTGAAATCCGGCTTGTCGGTGGCGCTTGCACTTTGGTCATTCGCATGCGGGATTTTGCATGCTGACAATGGCGCGGGACCAAACATCAACGTCTGGCGGGGCACAACTCAAAGCTTCGGCGATCTGGGCGTGCCGCAGCGGTGGGTGAATCTTTTAGGAACCGTTTCAGACCCTGATGGAGTGGCCTCGCTGACTTATTCGTTGAATGGCGGCCAGTCTCGAAGTCTCTCCATAGGGCCGGATACGCGGCGTCTGGCGCGCCCGGGCGACTTCAATGCCGAGTTGGATGTAACCAATCTCAATCAAGGCAACAATACCGTTGTGCTCACCGCGCAGGACCAACTTGGCGATACCAGCACGACAACGGTGACGATTCATTTTGGCAACAATTCCCCATGGCCGCTGTCATATTCGATTGATTGGGGAGCCGTTACGAATCTGCAGGATGTGGTGCAGGAAGTTGACGGGGAATGGGGCTTCTCTTCGGCGGGTGTCAGACCACTTCACATGGGCTACGACCGCATCCTTGCGATCGGGGATATGGGCTGGACGGACTATGAAATCACCGTCCCTGTCACGGTCCACGCCATTGATCCGGCGAGTTTTTCATCTCCTACCAGTGTTGGTCCCGGCCTCGGTTTGGTCATGCGTTGGCGGGGACATAGTGACTGGGGCGGCCAGCTTGGAGGCCCATGGCAACCGGTGATTGGCTGGCGGCCCCAAGGGGCAACTTGGTGGAATGAGTATTTTATCAATGGCTCGGGCCGGCTTTCGCTGGGTGGTGAAAATGGACTCCATCTGTTGGACCCAACATACAAGCAATTAAGCTTTGACGTCACTTATATGACCAGGACTAGGGTGCAATCCCTTCCGTCCGGAAATGGGGGCGGTCGCTATCGGTTCAAAATTTGGGAGAGCGGCACTCCGGAGCCAATTTCCTGGCTGCTGGAGGGACAGGAAGATGCCGATGATCTTTCGAGTGGATCGCTCCTGCTCGTCGCGCACGAAGTCGATGCGACGTTCGGCAATGTCACCATTGTTCCTCCCTCCCAGTTCGTGCATGGAATCAAGAGCTCGGTATTGGGGAGTGGATCCGTCACTCTCAGTCCTGATATGGCTATCTATCCGAATGGAACGATCGTGACCGCGAAGGCACAACCTGTGAGTGGCCATACGTTTTCCGGATGGAGCGGGGATCTTGGTGGATCCGACAGTTCAGCCACATTTGTGATGGATGGAGACAAAATGATCACCGCGTCTTTCAGCCCCGTTTCGGGCGGCGACACCACCGGGACTGATGAATTCAACTCGCCATTGCTGGATACCGGCCTCTGGACCTTCGTCAATCCTCTGGGTGACGGGACTCTGGCCATGACCGGCTCACAGCTCTCGCTTTCCTTGCCCGCCGACACGGATCATGACACATGGTGGCCCGGTGGATACAATGTGGCCAGGGTAACACAGATGGTGGTCGATGAGGATTTTGTGATCGGGACCAAGTTTGACTCGGATTTAACAAGTTGCTACCAGATGCAGGGCATCATCATCGAGGGTGACGGTGACAGGCTGCTGCGCGTTGAATTTCATCACGACGGCAGGGCGACTAAGCTCTTTGTTGCCAGTTTCGAGAATACGGTTCCGACCGTGCATATTTTCAATGGCATTACGGCTACAACCAAGTATATGCGGGTTGCCCGCACGGGCGACTCCTGGGTGATCGCTCATTCCTCAGACGGCGCTGGCTGGATCCCTGAGGATCCATTCTCCCTGAACATGCTCGTTCATGCCGCAGGTCTCTACGTGGGCAACCACACTGCAGCCCACACTGCGCTCATCGATTACTTTCACATCTCCACAAGTCGGCAGCCAAACCAGGCACCGGTCTTCGCCGCCGATCCGATCGCCGGAGCCGGCGCGACCGAGGACGCCGCCTATGTCGGCACTGTCGCGGGTTCTGCGACGGACGTCGACGCGGGCGACACGCTGAGCTACAGCCTGCAATCCGGCCCGTCCTGGCTGGGCGTCGCGAGCGACGGCACACTGTCCGGCACGCCGGCTAACAGCCACGTCGGCCCGAACAGCTTCACCATCCGGGTGAGCGACCTCGCCGGCAGGTTCGCCGACGCGACGCTTGAAATCACAGTGGTCAACGCCAACGACGATCCGGTCTTCACCGCCGATCCGATCGCCGGAGCCGGCGCGACCGAGGACTCCGCCTACGTCGGCACGGTCGCCGGTTCCGCCAGCGACGTCGACGCGGGCGACACGCTGAGCTACAGCCTGCAATCCGGCCCGTCCTGGCTGGGCGTGGCGAGCGACGGCACACTGTCCGGCACGCCGGCTAACAGCCACGTCGGCCCGAACAGCTTCACCATCCGGGTGAGCGACCTCGCCGGCAAGTTCGACGACGCGACGCTCGAAATCACGGTGGCACCCGCACCAGTTGGCGACTTTCGCGACTGGCTAGCCGAGAACACGCTCCCTGCGGACCCGACCATCGATACCGACGGTGACAGCATCAAAAACATCATCGAATATATCATTGGTGGAGATCCCGATAATCGCAACGATCTGAACCTGTCACCCACGGTCCAACTCGTCCTTGCCGATCCAGACGGGGATCTGACCAATTCGGAATATCTCCTCTTCACCTACCGGAGGAGTGATCGTGCTGGGGTCGATCCAACCGTGAGCATCAAGGTCGAGTGGAGCGCTGATTTTAAGACGCCGTGGAGGATCGCTGATGACGGAGTTGACGATGTGGTTATTCTGCCGGATGAAATTGTCGCGGAGGAAGGGGTGAAGCGGGTGAGGGTTTACATTCCGCGGTCTCTTGAAGTGAATGGCAAACTCTTCGCACGACTTAGAGGCGATTTTATAGCTCCTGAATGATCCAAAGCATGTCCCGGAAACTGGCGAATCCATAGAAGGAATTCCAGACA
Organism: Akkermansia muciniphila; assembly: GCA_945873305.1. Lineage (GTDB taxonomy): Bacteria > Verrucomicrobiota > Verrucomicrobiia > Verrucomicrobiales > Akkermansiaceae > Luteolibacter > Luteolibacter muciniphilus_D. The sequence goes on along the minus strand of CAMCCX010000018.1, from coordinate 1,633 downwards.
ATCACCATGACCCTGAAAAACCAAGTGTGTGGCGGTATCAAATGGGCTTCCATTTCGATGATTGCCACTCGTGCGGCACGATTGCTTTCAACATTTGTCCTAGCGCGTCTTCTCGCACCAGAGGCGTTCGGTCTCGTCGCTATTACCAACGTAACGGTGGAACTCATCCGGATGCTGAGTGAGCTCGGTTTCGGCACCGCATATGTCCAACGCCACTATTCCAACCCCGAAGACGAGCGCCGAGCCGCGAACACGATATTCTGGATCGGAGCATTCTGCAATGTTTCGCTATATGTTGCAGCCACGGCCGCGACGCCGCTTATCGTGTCTTACTTCAAAGTTCCCCAGGCAGGGCCATTGCTTCGGGTTTTGCTTCTATCGATTCTTCTGGATATCGTGAGCACGGTTCCTTCTTTCGAACTTCTGAAGCGAATGCAGTTCAAGTCATTGTCTCTATGTGAGGTATCACAGGTATGTGTTTATACGGTTGTGGCAGTTTGCATGGCATTCGCCAACGCGGGGGCATGGAGTATTATTGTCGGAGATCTCACCTCGAAAGTAGTGGTTTCGGTGCTGCTATTCCGAGCAGTCAAGTGGAGACCACGCTTTATCTTCGATGGGATATTCGCCCGGGAACTCTTCAATTTTGGAAAGTTCATCTGGGCATTCGCCCTGCTATCGGGCTTTGGGGACGCCATGGACAAGCTTTTTGTCGGCCGCTTCTACAGCGCGGCGGATCTTGGAGTCTATTCGATGGCATTTGTTTTAATCATGTTTCCGGTGGCAAATATCAGCGGCATCGTCAACCGGGTGACCTTTCCGCTTTTCAGCAAACTCAATCACGATAGCGAGAACCTTCGCGACGCCTTTCGTAAGGCGCTCGCTCACGTGGCGATTCTCGCGTTTCCGGCGTCCATTGGTATTCTGGCGGTCGGCCCGCTCTTAGTCAGCGTGCTCCTCAGCCCGAAATGGCTGCCCACTATTCCGCTGATCAACATCCTCACTTTCTATGGATTGGCGTTGGCCATTTCCTCCATCACCGGCCCGGTCTTCCAGGCGATCGGCAAGCCAAACGCGCTATTCTACACGAGCATTCTCCATCACTCCACCAAACTCGCGCTTTTGTTCGGATTGCAGCGTCATGAACTAGCAGGAATATGCTATGCAGTGTTAATACCCATGATCACATCATCATTAATAGCGTTTATTCTTGTAACGAAGTATTTGAATCTCTCTCCGATCAATCTGTTCATGTCGATGCTTCGGCCGGCATTTGCGGCCGGCCTGATGTTCGTCGCCGTCCGTATCCTGATGCCGATTCTTGAAGAAGCCGGATCCGTTCCAGAAAGCATCGAACTAGTGGTCGCGGTTGCCGTTGGGGTCACGGTATATGTGGCAGCAAGCGCGGCAACCAACCACAAGACCTACCGGGAGTTTCTTCAATCTGCAGGAGCGATGTTGCGCGGACGCGAAGTAGCGTAATGGGCCGCGCAAATTTTTTTCTGTAAAATTTTCTGATTGAGATCTGGGCTGCTAGAGTTTTGCGGTTAGTTCGGTTGTTGTTTTTTGGTTTCGGGTTGGAGGTAGACTTTGCCCGTTTCCCATTCCTCGGAGATCTCGATGACGACACCGG
>CAMCCX010000017.1 GCA_945873305.1 Akkermansia muciniphila | reverse complement strand
GGCCGCGCAAATTTTTTTCTGTAAAATTTTCTGATTGAGATCTGGGCTGCTAGAGTTTTGCGGTTAGTTCGGTTGTTGTTTTTTGGTTTCGGGTTGGAGGTAGACTTTGCCCGTTTCCCATTCCTCGGAGATCTCGATGACGACACCGGTCACCAGGCGCAGCAGCGAGAACTCGTTGGGGAAGAGTCCGACGACCCTGGTGCGGCGTTTGATCTGCGAGTTGAGTGTCTCGCACATGTTGGAGGTGCGCAGCCGCTGGCGGCTGGCTTCCGGGAAGCTGAAAGCGGTGAGGCCTTCGGGGATGTTTTGCTCGGCCCAGGTGGCGAGTTTGGGCGCGCTCTTCTCGTGGGTTTTCACAAACTCGGCGAGCTTGGCTTCGGCGTGGGGGCGGTCTTCGGAGTTGAAGATGCGGCGGATTTGGTCGGCGACTTTTTGCTTGAGATCCTTGGTGGGGACGTAGGCCTGGGCGTTCTGCTGGAGGTGGAACTGGCAACGCTGCCAGGGGCTGGAGTTGAGGGTGGCGCGCAGGGCGGCCCGGAGCCCGACGTGGGCGTCGGAGGTGACGCTGTCGGGAATGCCAAGGCCACGCTGCTTGAGGCTGGTGAGGAAGTCGCGCCAGTGGACTTCGGCTTCAGAGAGAGCGCAGGAGACGCCGAGGACGAGGCGTTTGCCGTTGTCGCGGCGGATGCCGATGGCGATGAGGGTGGCGCAGTCCCTGACGTTGCCGTCGATGCGGACCTTGTAGTAGGTGGCGTCGGCGAAGAGGTGGGAGATCTCGGGAAGGGGGCGGGCGCGCCATTTTTCAAACTCCCCGTCGAGTTCGGCGGTGAGTTTGGAGACTTGGGTGGAGGAGACCTCAAAGCCGCAGAGTTCGCCCATGACGGTGGTGACGCGGCGGGTGCTGACGCCTTGGAGATACATGCTCGACATGGCGGCTTTGAGGGCGCGATCGCTGCGGCTGCCCTTCTCCAAGAGGGAGGTTCGGAACGGGATGTCACTGCCGCGGACCTGGGGTGTGGCGAGGTTGAGGCCACCCATCGAAGTGTGGAAACTACGGGGTTTGAAGCCATTGGCTTGGCCGTTGCGGGTCTCGACGCGTTCGTAGGGGCCGGCACCGATATGCCTGGCTCGCTCCATGAGCATGGCGGCGTTCATGAGCAGTTCGGCGATTTTGGGGAGCCCTTCGCCGAGGCCGTCCTGAAGAAGGAGGTTGATGAGATCATGGTGGGTGGTAGGGGTTGCTTGGTGTTCGTCCATTGCTGTTGCTTTCTTGGTTCGCACCTCCAGCAACCAGTTCTGGGCGGACACCACAACCCCGGGTGGGGTCGGCGCGCCGCCGGTCAGGCAGACGATTCCGCTACGCTCCATCGTCTGCCTGACCGGCGGACTCGGGCTTCGTAGCCTTTTACAGACAAAGATTTACACTACCGCGTAATGCGCGGGCATGACTGCAAGGCGTGCGCTGATTTGCGAATCACATGTTGAAAGCGGATTTCCAGCAATTATGAAAATTGCGTTTGTCAATCAGCCCTTCGATTCAATGTGGCCTCCGGTCCGCGTAGGATCACTGCCGTTGTGGACCTTCCATGCGGCCAAGAACTGTTCGGATCGGGGCCACCAGATCGCCATATTCGCAAACCATGGCAAACTTCATCGCGAAGTAACCATGACCCATGACGGTATCCACTACTTTTTTACTCCGACATTGATCGATTCAGCTGTGAACCGAACAGCCTCACTGTCGGGGCTATTCATACGCAAGATCAGTTCTGAGTCGGGACTTGACCACTCTGCCGGCGCCTCGTGGTATCATTGGGGGTATGCGAGGGAGGTCGCCAAGCGTATCCGCATGTTGCGCAGTGACGTGGTTCACGTGATGAACTATTCACAGTTTGTTCCCGTGATTCGCCGCTACAATCCGACGGTCCGAATTGTACTGCATATGCACTGCGAGTGGCTCACCCAGTTCACGCGCGCAATCATCGAACCGCGACTCCGCCAGACCGATCTGATCGTTGGCTGCAGCGAATACCTCACTAATACAATCTCCGACGCATTTCCTGAATTCGCGGAAAATTTGGTGACGGTGCCAAACTCCACAGACGTGGTCTTGGAAGATCAGGCTGCACGGCCTGTCGGAAACCGTGTGTTGTTCGTGGGTCGGCTTTCGCCCGAAAAAGGGATTCATGATCTGATTACGGCTTTCCATACCGTGCTTCAGCGCATTCCCGATGCCTCACTTCATTTGGTCGGCGATGAGGGGGCAGCCCCACTGAGATTTCTCGTCGGGCTCAGCAATCTTCCGCAAGTTCAAGCGCTGCGCCGTTTTTACGATTATAGTGGCAGGCCCGGTGGCAAGGATTCCTACCTCACCGCACTCGAGAAACTCGCGGGACCAGAGCTCGGCAAGCGCATCATCTTCGAAGGGTGCACCGATCATGACAAGATCCACGCCCACTACCGCAACGCAGCACTGCTGGTGAATGCCTCTCTGAGCGAGTCATTCGGCATCAGTGTAATCGAGGCAATGATGCTGAAGATACCAGTTGTTGCCACGCGTACCGGCGGGATGCAGCATACCGTCATCCCTGGCGAAACCGGACTCTTGGTTGACCCTGCTGAGCCGTCGGCATTGGCCGATGCGATCATTGCGGTTCTGACAGACTCCGCTCTCGCCCGCCGCATGGGCGAAGCAGGGCGCAAGTGCGCGGTTAGCCACTTCTCACGGGATCGCTCGGCCGACCGGCTGCTGCAAGCATACGGAACCGCAGATCGGAGACCGGGGTCCTGTGTTCACTGATTTCAGTCGTCCGCCATCGACTATCCTGTCCTAATGCACCTTCCCCAAATCACAAGCCTGCGGTGGAAATTGGACCGCAGCCTCGCATGCGGGCTGTCCCCGGATTTGCGTAAGAGTGCTGTCATCATCGCACCTCATCCGGACGACGAGGTGCTGGGTTGCGGCGGAACCATAGCCCGAAAAATCGAGGAGCGAGCTGTGGTTCATCTTGTTTTCATGACGGACGGAGCGACATCACATCGTCATTTCATCCCCTCGGGCGAGCTCGTTAGAATTCGCCGTGGGGAAGCAATCGAGGCTGCCCGAATCCTCGGTGTGTCCGAGGGTCACATTACATTTCTGGATTACCCCGACGGAAGGCTGCACACCGCACGAGAAGCGGCAGTCTCCCGGGTCACCGCGTTCCTCGCAACTCTTCATCCCGAAGAGGTTTTTGTGCCTTATCGGTTCGACGGCACGTCCGATCATGAAGAGACCTACGCAATCGTGATCGAGGCGATCCGTGGCGCGCACATACCGACCCGAGTGTTTGAATACCCCGTCTGGTTCTGGAACCAATGGCCCTGGGTCTCGCTTCCCCTGCGCCCAAATCGTCAAATGCTCAACGCGCTCCGGCGATCACTTCGATTTTGCCTCGGTCGAACGGCCAGACAGACCTTCACCCACGGGGTCGATGTTCGCCGCGTGGTAGATAAAAAGCGTCAAGCGCTGGCAGCGCACCGCTCGCAGGTGACCCGACTCAATGGCGATCCTGCCTGGCCGATCCTTGGCGATGTCTCTGACGGGCAATTCATCACCTGCATGACCGGAGACTACGAGGTTTTCGCCGCCAATGATGGTGAATTTTGTTCGAAGCCACTAAACTTTTAGTGGGTAAGCGCGTATCGTGGTTCGGTGGTTAGTCCGCCTGCGATCCAATATGCCATGGCTCACGGCGCTACGACGTTCATGACTGAGCCGATGGGGTCTTGATGCGCGGAACCCTGCCCGGATCGGGGAATCGGTCGCCCCGCACGAAGTTCCCCCCCAAGGCCAACGGAAGCGGGGAAAAAAATCTGTCTGACCTCAATGGAATTATCTCGATCTGAGGGATGTCATCCACTAAATTAAATTTTTTGTTTGTCTCACCCGAAATCCATTGCTGCCATGAAAATCGCCATTGTAAATCAGTATTGCGATACAATCATGCCGCCGGTTCAGAATTCAGTCGGTGCCTGTACCTACGGCATCGCGTCACGGCTCGCAACAGCAGCAGAGGTGCAGGTCTTTGGACTGATCCATGATGGCGGCCCCACACAGGATTTCACCGATCAAGGGGTCAGATACCGGCTGCTTGCAGCATCCGCACCGGATCTGCTTCTTATGCGCGAATTCAACCGGTTGGCGATACTCTACCGGCCATTCAACGACTGCATGACCATCCCCCGCTCGGCAGCTGCGTGGGTCCATCCGGGATATGGCCGCAAGGTCGCAGATGAACTGGCACGCGGAGCATTTGACATCGTCTTTTTTCAGCACAATTCGCAATATATCCCGGTCGTCCGGCGCGGAAATCCGCATGCCAAACTCGTGCTCAACGTCCATCATGAACTTTATCCTCAATGCAATCACCGGCTGCTGGCGCGACGCTTCCGGCATTTGGATCGGGTGACTGCGGTCAGTGACTTCGTGGCGCAGCAAGTGGCCCGGTGCTTTCCCGAAATCAAGCCCGCCCCGTTCACTGTCTCGAACGGAATAGAGACCACGGAATTCGAAGCATCGCCGCAACGGTCGGAGACGGAGGCCGTGAGCCACAGAATCATGTATGCCGGAGCAGTGTCTCCGGAAAAAGGTGTACACGTTCTTATCGAAGCGTTTCGCATTGTGGCCCCGCATTTCCCGACGGCGCGTCTGGACATATTTGGCGCACATTCCAGCCGTCCATTGGACGACATGTTTCCGCAGCAGGGTGATCCGCTATTGTCCGAATTAGCTCCGCTCTATCAAAGTGACTACATCGCCCATCTGAAGAACCTGCTTCCCGAGGAGTTGGGCGACCGCGTCGCATTCCGCGGCAATGTCCCCCGCGAGGAACTGGTGCGCGGCTACTATGAGGCGGATGTGTTCGCATTCCCGTCGCTGTGGAACGAAGGTTTCGGATTGCCACCGATTGAAGCGATGGCCGCCGGCACGCCTGTCGTTGCGACCCGGGCGGGCGCGATGACTGAAACCATAGAGGACGGCAGAACCGGCATCCTGGTGGATCGGAATGATCCCAGAGCATTGGCCGGTGCCTTGTTCGGCTTGCTGCAAGACCGCAGTAAATCTTCTGCGATGGGTCAAGCCGCGCGCTGCAAGGTCTTGTCGGAGCGCACCTGGGATATAACAGCCACGAAGCTTCTAAAAGTTTTTAACTCACTGGTGGGCGGAAATGCCGAGCCATAGTTCCTCAACAAAACACATAGAATTCAACATGAAAGTCGCGATACTAGCGGGCGGTGTGGGAAGTCGTCTATCCGAAGAGACCCAGGTCAAGCCGAAGCCCATGGTGGAAATAGGAGGACGGCCGATCCTATGGCACATCCTCAAGCACTATGAGCACTATGGTTTGAAGGACTTCACCGTAGCCTTGGGCTACAAGGGGGAATACATCAAAAAATACTTTGTCGATTATTGCTCATTGGAAAGCAATCTCACCGTGAATCTGGCCGCCGGAGCGGTGGAGTCCCACGGGAATAGACGTCCCGACTGGAACCTGGAATTGATCGATACAGGTGTCGCCACGCTAACAGGTGGAAGGATCAAGCGCTTGAAACCCTATGTTGGGAATTCACCTTTTATGCTGACATGGGGCGACGGAGTCTCAAATGTTGATCTCCAGAAGTTGCTAAAATTCCATCAATCTCATGGCAGGATCGCAACCGTAACAGCGGTTCGTCCAGCGGCCCGCTTTGGCCACATGATCTTTGATGGAGATCGAGTGACGGAGTTCTCGGAAAAACCTCAAGCGGCCGAAGGCTGGGTGAACGGTGCTTTCTTCGTGCTGGAACCGGAAGTATTTGATTACATCGATGGAGATTCCACACAGTGGGAAAAGGAACCCATGGAGCGTCTCGCAGGCGATGGTCAATTGATGGCCTACCGTCATGAGGGGTTTTGGCAGTGCATGGACACACTGCGGGATAAAGTGCTGCTTGAGGACCTATGGCAGGAGGGAAATCCACCCTGGAAAACATGGGATGATTGATCTCGGAATAACAAAAAATACGGCCATGAAAGTACTTGTGACAGGACATTTGGGATATATTGGAACGGTTCTCACTCCGATGCTTCAACGGGAGGGGTGCGATGTTGTGGGGATGGATAGCGATCTCTATCGTGCCAGCACTTTTGGAGACGGCTTGCCGATGGTCCCGAACATCAAGAAGGATGTTCGGGATGCCACAGTTGAGGATTTTTACGGCATTGATGCCGTGCTGCATCTGGCTGCATTATCGAACGATCCGCTCGGCGACATTGATCGGGACCTGACACTCGATATCAACTATCGAGGCGCGGTGCGGGTCGCCAAGTGTGCGAAAGAAGCGGGCGTTTGTCGTTTTGTGCTAGCATCGTCATGCAGCACCTATGGTGCGGGCGGAGATGGCATTCTCGGAGAAACCTCGGCATTCAACCCTGTGACACCCTATGGGGAGTCAAAGGTCTATGCAGAGCGTGATATCAGTCAACTTGCTGATGACAATTTCACGCCAACCTATCTTCGCAACGCAACGGCTTTTGGGGTGTCTCCCAGACTTCGTTTTGATCTCGTGCTTAACAACCTCACCGCATGGGCTTATACGACTGGAAAGGTGCATCTTAAAAGCGATGGCAGAGCGTGGCGGCCTATCGTCCACATCGCAGATATTTCCCTCGCCTTCCTATCGGTTCTTAAAGCCGAGCGGGATGTGGTGCACAATGAGGCATTCAACATTGGCGTGCCGTCCGAGAACTATCGAATCCGTGAGATTGCCGAGATGGTACGCGATGTCGTCCCGAACTCGGATCTCCGTTTCGCTGATGATGCTCCCGCCGACTCACGCAATTACCGGGTAAATTTCGACAAGGCCATGGAGAAGCTAACGTCTTATCGACCGCAGTGGACCGCACGCAAGGGGGTGGAGGAATGCTATGAAGCCTATCGAAAACACGGATTGAATCTGAATGAGTTCGAGGGTGACAAGTATCAACGCCTGGCCCACATCAAAATGCTGAAGGCCGCTGGTGTCATCGGCGACGATTTGAGGTTTCGGTCGTGACATCAAATTGCGATTTTCCAGCAAGTATTAGCAAAAAAACACCCATGAAAAATCAAGAGACATTTCTGAATCGTTGTGAATCCGCATGTTGCCGCAGTTGTGATCGAGTGGGTCTACATCCTGTAGTCGATCTTGGAATGATGCCGCCATCAGATCGCATACTTACCCGCAATCAACTGAATGAGAAAGAGCGCAAGTTTCCACTGGATGTGGGGTTCTGCCCTGATTGCACACTGGTTCAAATTCTTGAGACCGTTCCGCCCGATTTTCTATTTGGAGAAGACTACATGTATTTTTCATCATTCTCCCAGGAATGGATCGATCATTGTCGAAGCAACGCACTTGATCTAATCGAGAGACGCAAGCTTGGGCCTGAGAGTCTCGTGGTTGAGCTCGCTAGTAACGACGGCTATCTTTTGAAAAACTTCGTTGAAAAGGGCGTTCCCGTGCTCGGCATTGACCCGGCCCCGAGGCAGGCGGCTGAGGCCGAGAAGGTGGGCGTCCACACTTTAATCGACTTCTTCACCAGAGAATTGGCCGAGCAACTCAAAAGCGAGGGTGTTCGTGCCGATGTCATGATCGGAAACAACGTGCTGGCCCACGTGGCTGACACCCATGGTTTCCTTGTTGGAATCCACACATTGCTGAGAGACGACGGAATCGCGGTAATTGAGGCTCCTTATCTGCGATCTCTCATTGAGCATTGTGAATTCGATACGATTTATCATGAGCACCTCTGCTATTTCTCGGTGACTGCCGTGGATCGTCTGCTCCGGCGCCATGGCCTGTTCCTCAATGACGTGCGGCGTCTTCCAACACACGGAGGATCCATCCGATATTACATCGAGAAGCACGAGGACCCGTCCGAGTCTTTACAACAAATTTTGAACGAAGAAGAATGCCTCGGGATTGATTCGTCGATTTACTACGACGGATTCGCGAAGCAAGTTCAGAAGATCCGCGATGATCTCCGCACGGTCGTTTGCGGCTTGAAAGCGGATGGCAAGCGGATCGCCGCTTACGGGGCCGCAGCCAAAGGCACAATCATGCTGAACTCCGCTGGATTGGATAACCGTGTCATCGAGTACGTCGTTGACCGAAACACCCACAAGCACGGATGGTTCATGCCGGGAGTTCATATTGAAATATTCCCGGTGGAAAAGCTTTTGGAAAACATGCCCGACTACGTGGTGATGTTACCATGGAACTTTTCCAGTGAAATCCTGAAGCAACAGTCGGAGTTTCGACAACGTGGCGGCAAGTTTATCATACCGATACCTGAAGTTCACATCGTTTGATCATCCAGCATTCCAACAACAAGATCATGATTTATCAACCATCCCAGCACTGCATCTGCCCGAATTGTGAAGCGGGTGAGATGAGTCTATTCTATGAGGTCAAGAACATACCTGTTCACTCCGTATTGCTGATGCCTACTCGGGAACGAGCGATAAATTATCCGCGCCGCGATCTTAAACTCGGGTTTTGTGGGAATTGTGGCTTTATTTCAAACACTGCCTTTGACCCATCAGTCCATGAGTATTCCATGTCCTGTGAGGAGTCGCAGGGCTTCTCGCCCACGTTCAATGCCTTTGCCAGGGGATTGGCTCAACGTTGGGTGCAACAGTATCAGCTGCAAGGTCGGAGTGTGCTTGAAATTGGCTGTGGGAAGGGTGAGTTCCTCGCACTGCTGGTTGAAATGGGAATGGCCGAGGGCGTCGGTATGGATCCAGCGTTCATTCCCGGCAGGCTTGAGACACCGGTTGCATCACAACTAAACTTCATCCAGGATTTCTATAGCGAGCGCTATACCCATCTTTCCGCAGACGTCGTGTGTTGCCGCCACACCCTCGAACACATTGCTCCGACCAGCGAATTCATGCGGACAGTTCGCCGCACGATAGGCGATCGCAAGGACACCTTGCTGCTTTTCGAATTGCCGGATGTTCATCGTGTTTTGCGCGAGGCCGCCTTTTGGGACATCTACTACGAGCACTGTTCATATTTCACCACGGGATCACTCGCCCGGCTCTTCCGCAAACATGGATTCGATCTATTGGAATTGGAACTCGAGTATGACGGACAGTATATCGTGATCGCAGGGCGTTCGTCCAACGACGGCAGACCATTGACACTTGATGGTGAAACGGATCTCGCTGTCATCGCACAAGCAGTGGCGGACTTCCCCGAACGATTCAGGAATGCAAAAGAAGGTTGGATATCCCACCTCAACAGACTCCGTTCCCAAGGAAAGCGAGTGGTCATATGGGGCGGCGGATCAAAGGCCGTCTCATTTATCACGACACTTGGATTGGGCGAGCAGATTGACTTCGTGGTCGACATCAACCCACACAAACACGGGAAGTTTATCCCGGGTTCAGGTCATGTTGTAAGAAGTCCTGAAGAGCTGCGGGATTTCCATCCGGACTGCGTGATTCTCATGAATCCCGTCTATCATGAGGAAGTTCTTGCGATGCTGGAAAGCATGCGGCTGACCCCGCAAATACTACCCGTTTAGGCGACTGCGTGAAAGTCGAGATTCTTCAAATCGGAAAAAAGAATGTCAACCAATACAATGAAGTGTCCCGTTTGTTCGGAGGTGAAATCGACGAGTGTCTTCGAGATCGGGAATATGCCGGCCTCCATTGGGGTTCAATATCCCAGTCGCCGACAGGCAACGGACTGCGCGAGAGGTCGGCTTGATCTGATGTTCTGTCCCAAGTGTGGATTCATTTGGAACAGGAGTTTTGACGCCAGTTTGTTGGAGTATTCACAGCGATACGACAATTCGCTCGATCATTCACCTGTGTTCAGGGAATACGCTCGGGAGCTCGCCCGTCGCTTGATTCATACCTACGGAATCACCCATAAACGCGTCCTGGAAATCGGCTGTGGAAAGGGACATTTTCTTTCCCTGCTCTGTGAAGAGGGAGGGAATTCCGGAATTGGTTTCGATCCGAGTTATGAGGGCGAGCAAATCCGATCGTCCGGGCACGGCAGTATCGAATATCATAAGGACTTCTATGGCGAGAAGCACGTGTCCAGTCAGGGTGACCTGGTGTGCTGCCGGCACGTCTTCGAGCATGTTGAGAATCCAGTGGAGTTTCTCTCGACTGTCCATCGGACGATCAACGGCGATCGGGATGTGATGGTCTATTTTGAGGTTCCCAATGTCCGATTTATTCTTGATCAACTTTCTGTCTGGGACGTCATCTATGAACATTGCAATTACTTTGGTTACGAGTCGCTTGAATTCGTCTTCAAGAAGGCGGGCTTTGAGGTGGTTCGCCTAGAGGAAGCCTACGGCGGTCAGTTCTTGTCGATCGAGGCGCGCATTTCGAAAGAGGATTGGGATGGCAGGAGCGAGGCTACCCACAGCGCAGGGATGTCCGCACTTGCGGAATCCGTGGATGCATTTTCACTCAATGTCGCGGCCCGCGAGAAGCCATGGATTGATCGATTTGCCTCATGGTCACAGGACAACACCCGGACCGTTATCTGGGGCGGTGGAGCCAAAACGGTGAGTTTCCTTAACATGCTGTCGATGAGCGGAGTCATCTCGCATGTAGTGGATATTAATCCCAACAAGCAGGGGTTGTATATTCCGGGATCGGGACAAGAGATTATCGCTCCGGATTTTCTCATGAGTTACCAGCCTGATGTTGTTGTCTTGATGAATCCGATTTATAGACGAGAGGTTGAGTTGAAATTGAAGGAGATAAAGGTCAGAACGAGGTTGATAGACGCTTGAAGCAATCAATACACAGCAGCATGAAGGCTATATTTGACTATGTTATTGTGGGTGGCGGCATTGTGGGATTGGCAACCGCGTTGGAGTTAGGAAAGCGACTGCCTTCCGCACGGATTATTTTGCTAGAAAAGGAAGAAGGATTATCCAAACACCAGACGGGTCGTAACAGTGGTGTGATCCATTCAGGGATCTACTACAAACCGGGAAGTTTCAAGGCGGAATTCGCGAGGGCCGGGGCCATGTCGATGGTGGAATTCTGCCGTGATCATGGTATTCCACATGATGTTTGTGGAAAGATCATCGTCGCTACACGGGAATCCGAACTGCCAATATTACGACAACTTTTTGATCGTGGAGTCCTGAACCGCCTTCCTGTTTCTAGAATCACGGCGGATGAGTTGAGGGAAATTGAGCCACACGTAGTCTGCCTGGGAGGAATCAAGGTCCCGACCACCGGGATCACAGACTATCGCCTGGTTTCACAAAAGCTTGGCGAGTTGTTTGTCGATGGAGGTGGGGCGATTGAGTTCGGGTGTGAAGTGAGATCTTTCAGAACTGCCAATAACGTCCATACGATTGAAACCTCTAAAGGCGAGTATCAGGGTCGGTTTGTGATCAACTGTGCGGGTCTTTTTAGTGATCGGGTGGCGCGGATGGATGGTGTCGTCCCAGCTGCCAGAATTGTTCCATTTCGGGGAGAGTATTTCGAATTGGTTCCTGGAAAAAGACATTTGGTCAACACTCTTGTTTATCCAGTGGCCAATCCCGACTTCCCGTTTCTCGGAGTTCATTTCACGAAGATGATCGATGGTTCTGTGCATGCCGGGCCGAATGCGGTACTCGCGCTTAAGCGCGAGGGCTACTACAAGTCCGATTTTAACCTGCGCGATTTCACCGAGACGATGGTGTTCCCTGGATTTTGGAAACTTATCAGCAGGAATCTGGGTGAAGGCCTCAAGGAAATGCACCGCTCGTTTTTCAAGTCCGCCTTCGTGCACAGCCTGCAGCAGTTGATTCCCGAAGTCCGTTCCGAGGATCTGGTTCCATGCAAGGCGGGCGTCAGAGCCCAAGCTTTGCTGGAAGATGGGAGATTGGTCGACGATTTTCTCATCGTGAAAGGCCATCATGCGCTGCATGTCTGTAACGCGCCCTCGCCCGCCGCCACGGCCGCGCTCGAGATCGGGAAATCGATTGTGGATCAGGTAGCATAAATGAAGACAACATGGAATGCTCCATCATCATTTGTACGCGTGACCGGGCATCAATGCTCGAGAGAACCCTGCGGGCATTTCTGGCAGTGAAGGTGCCCAAGGATTGGCGGGTGGAAATGATCGTGGCGGATAACGGCTCCACCGATGCAACGGTCAGTGTGGTCACTATGGCCAGCCATCCGACCATCGAGATCCGCCATGTTTCCGAACCCCGCCCTGGTAAGAGTCGGGCGCAGAACACCGCCTTGGCGGTGGCCAGAGGCGAGGTAATGCTCTTCACCGACGATGATGTCGTGCCCGCTCCTAATTGGTTGGAGTGCATGGCGCGGCCGCTCTTGGAGAAGCGCTGTGAGGCGGTGGCAGGCCGCATCCTGCTCAGCCCGGAACTCCGCCGCTCATGGCAGACTCACATGCATGGAATCTGGCTTGCCGACGTGCCGGTGCTTGGGGCGGACTCTCCCGAGCTAGTCGGAGCCAGCATGGGGATTCATGGATCCGTTTTTGAGGAGATCGATGCCTTTGATGAAGAGCTCGGACCGGGTGCCTCTGGATTCGGGGAGGAAACGCTTCTCTGGATGCAAATGAAGGAGGCTGGGCTGCGCATTCAAGCAGTAGAGGACACCTTCGTCATTCATCACCCGGATGCCACGCGGCTTCTGCGGTCGAACTGGCTGGCGACGGCGGAGCGATTCGGCCGCACTTCGGCATACACGGCACATCACTGGAAGCACACCCGGGTGCACTATCCGGGGCTCCGGGCTTTTTGGCTCAAGATAAAACTTTTTCTGCGCCGCCTTTTACGGCGGACGCCGCGGTTAGGTGCCGAGGGGTGCCCCGAATGGGAGATGAGCTATCTCGCCGGGATCGAGAGTCTTAGGCGATTTGTCGAGGAATCGCGCAGACCGAGAAATTACGATCGTCGCGCATTGCGCAGGAAAGAGCCGCAGCTGATCCGAGTTTCGGAGTGATTTGTTTAAAAACCAATAGACATCAAAATGAAAATCTATATAAACGATGGTATGAATATGGATACACGTCTCAGTCAATGTTCGAGTTCGGTATGGCAATGTGTCCGGACGGCTCTTGTTGGAGTGCTTTGTCTCTTCAACGTCATCGTGACTACGGGATGCGGAGGCATGAATCCGGCGCCACCGGTGCCTGCCGAGGCATACAGGTCTATGCCTAACGCGAGTCTTGCCGCGGGTGACGAGATCAAAGTCGCGTTCTCGGGAGCGCCCGAGCTGAATGTGCAGCAGAAGATCCAGGCGAACGGGAAGGTCAGCCTGCCAACGATCGGGGACGTCAGCGCGGTGGGGAAGAGCATAACGAGCTTCCAATCAGAGCTTACCTCACGCTATCAACCGCATTTGCAGGATCCCGGGGTGACGGTCTCGGTCGAGACGGCTGCCGCGGGGGTCTATGTCTCTGGAGAAGTGCTGCGGCCGGGAAAAATTCCGTTGGATCGTCCGATGACAGCTCTCGAAGCGGTGATGGAATGCGGCGGCTTCACCAAATTCGCGAACCCCAAGCAGGTGATCGTCGTCAGAAATCAGGGGGGCAGGAGCCAGCGATACGTGCTGAACATGAACGAAGCCCTCTACGGCACGGATAGCAGCCCGTTCTACGTGCGGACTTACGACGTCATTTATGTGAAGCAGAGCAACTGGTGACCGGGCTCGCTCACTCGGCGAGTGCTTGTTCGATCAGCTTGAGGATCGCGATTCGGCCGGTCCGGCTTTTTGAGGAGCTGGTGATCACCGGTGGGATTCCGGCGAGCTCCTCGGGCAGGGTTTCAAGAAACGCTTTCACCGTCGCCCGGGTCTTGGCGGGGGACTGCTTGTCTTCCTTGGTGAAGACCAGGGCGAAGGGGATTTTGCATTCCAACAGCCAACTGACGAATGAGACGTCGATGGGTTGGGGGGTGAGGCGGGAGTCGATCAAGACGAACACCAGCCGGAGATTTTCGCGTTGTTCCACATAGTCGCCGACCGATTCGTTGAAATTGATTTTCTCGCTTTTGGCGACTTTGGCGTAGCCGTATCCCGGCAGGTCCACGAGGCTCCAGGATTCGTTCATGACGAAGAAGTTGAGGAGCTGGGTCTTTCCCGGAGTGGCTGAGACTTTCGCGAGCGCGTCCTTGTTGGAAAGCATGTTGATCATCGACGATTTGCCGACGTTGGATCTGCCGATGAAGGCGAATTCAGGACGCTGCCAATCGGGTGCCGATTGAAGGTCGCGGGCACTCATGTTGAAGACGGCTGACTTGATTTGCATTGATTTGGAAGACGAGAACAGGAGCTCCCGCGGGAGCTCCTTTTTTATTTTACGGGATGGAGACGGGAATCGCAGGTCCGAGGGCGATCTTCATTGGATCCGGGAATCACGTCGAGCCTGAGATTTGACCGGGAAAACTTGTGGGATTCATCAAAATAGTATTTTTTCATGAATTGAAGTAATGGCTGGAATGAATTCTGCTTAATTCTGGCTGATGTATCGACCCAACTCATTGAAAACAAGCGGACTTATTTTAGGAACCCTCGCCATTGGAACGGCGATGACTCAAGCGCAGGACGCGGTTCCCGCCATCGATTCTGGCAATACCGCATGGATCCTGACTTCCACGGCATTGGTTTTGTTCATGACGATGCCGGGGCTGGCTCTGTTTTACGGCGGGCTGGTGAGGGGGCGGAACGTGCTTTCGGTAATGGCCCAGTGCGCTGGAATCGCCTGCATGGCGTCGCTTTTGTGGGTCGCGGGACTCTACAGTCTGGCGTTCAAGGGCGATGGGGCGTGGATCGGAAATCTGGACGCGGCATTTTTGAAAGGCATTCACATTGAAACGGTTGCACCGGGGACCAAGCTTCCGGAGACGCTGTTCGTGATGTTTCAAATGACCTTCGCCATCATCACGCCGGGCTTGTATGTCGGGGCGGTGGTCGAGCGGATGAAATTCGGCGCGATCATGCTTTTCTCCGCTTTGTGGCTGGCGGTGGTTTACACGCCAGTCACCCATTGGGTGTGGGGCGGCGGATGGTTGCAAGACATGGGAGTCAAGGATCTCGCGGGCGGCATCGTGGTGCATGCGACGGCTGGAATTTCCGCGCTCGTCCTGGCGATCATTCTCGGCAAGCGCCGGGGATTTCCCGAGCATCCGCACCCGCCGCATAATCCGGGAATGGTGTTTGTGGGTGCCGCGATGCTGTGGGTCGGGTGGTTTGGCTTCAATGCCGGAAGCCAGCTCGCCGCGGGCGGCGGTGCCGGGATGACGATGTTGGTGACCCACTTGTCCGCTTGTGCGGCGGCGTTGGTCTGGTGCCTTCTCGAACGGATTCGCAACGGCAAGGTCGGGCTGATCGGCATGGTCACCGGCTTGGTCGCGGGCTTGGCGACGATCACTCCGGCGTCGGGTGATGTCGGGCCGTTGGGCGCGATGGTGATCGGCTCGATCGCGGCGGTGGTTTGCTATTTCTCGGTCAGTTTGATCCGGGAAAAATGGCACATCGACGACTCGCTGGACGTGTTCGCGGTGCATGGCGTGGGCGGGATTCTCGGCACGCTGCTGCTGGCGATTTTCGGGCAGAGTTCGCTGGGCGGTCTTGGAAACGTGAAATCGATCGGCGCCCAGCTTGGGATCCAGGCCACAGGCCTCGGGGTGACGATCGTTTGGTCAGCGGTTGCCACGGTCGCCATCGCCTGGCTGGTGAAAGTTACGCTCGGCCTGCGGGTGAGCGAGGAGCAGGAATACGAGGGCGTGGACCGCTCGGAACATGGCGAGAACGCCTATCCGATGGAGCCGTGATTCACCGCTTCTCGATCGCGACCAGCGTGATGTCGTCCATTTGCGGGCCGTCGCCGGTGAACTGGGCCAGCTCTTCCTGCATCCGGGTCAGAACGGCTTCGGCTCCCAGCGGCGCGGCCATGCGGAAGGATTCGCACATCCGCTCCATGCCGAATTCCTCTTCGTGGGCATTCATCGCTTCCTTCATTCCGTCGGTGTAAAAAAGCACGCAGTCGCCGGCTTTCAGCGGCACTTCCTGGTCCCGGGTCACGCGTTCGAAGACCGCGCCGCTATCGATGCCGAGCGCGAGACCGGGTGAGCGGAGGAGTTCGACCTTGCCGGTTTCCCGCCGGAAAAACAGCGCGGGCTCGTGCCCCGCGCGGGAGAGGGTGAGCATGCCGGTGGCGGTGTCGAGGACGCTGTAGGTCATGCTGATGAACATGTCTTCGCGGATGTCCGGGAAAATCTGGCGGTTGACGGCGGCCATGACGTTAGACGGCGAGATTTCGCCGGAAGCGACCGAGCGCAGGGCGCTGCGGCACATCGCCATCAGCATGCCGGCCGGGACTCCTTTGCCCGAGACGTCGGCGATGACGATGCCGAATTTCTGCGCCCCGAGGTCGATGTAGTCGTAGTAATCGCCGCTGATGATCCGAGCGGGAAGGTTGGTTCCGCTGATCCGGAAGCCGGCGACGACGGGATCTTGCTGGGGCAGCAAAATGCGCTGCACTTCGCGGGCGTTTTTCAACTCGCCGTCCATCGCGCGTTTTTCATGCGCTTCCCGGTGAATCCGGGCGTTGCCGATGGCGAAGGAGGATTGCTCGGCCGCGGAACGGAAGACGGCGAAGTCGTTAGCCGTGAAATTGCCGTCCTGATGGCGGCGGGCCACGACCAAGACTCCGAGGTCTTTGTTGGCGTGGCGCAGTGGCGAGAGCAGCGCCGACACGTCGTCGGTGTAGCGGGTGAAGGCGTCGCGAAACGCGGGGTGGTTTTTCACGTCCCTGACATGGATCGGCTCGCCGACGCTCAGGCAATGGCCGAGGATTCCCTCGTCCACGGCGACGCGGGACAGGCGCAGGTGGCTTTCGAGCGCGCGCGGATCGCGCTCGGCCTTCTTGCGGATTTCCACCGGAATCCCGATCAGTGGCGGACATTCCTCCGAAATGTAGGACGGATTGAGGAAATCATTTTCCGCGTTCACGAAGTAAATCGCGCCGCCGCGGGCGGTGACGACTTTGTCGATGCCATCGACGATGATGCGTGAGAGCAAGGAAGGGGAGGGCTCGTTTTCGATCGCCAGGCCGAGGTCATGCAGGAAGGTGAACATCCGCTGTTCCTCGCCTTCGAGGTCGTTGAATTTCTTGCGCATGATCCGGGATTTCCGCCGCTGGTTGCGGAGGGCGAGCAATAATACCAAGATCAGCAGCGCGCCGACGGCGGCTATAATGGCAGTGAGGTCGGGCATCCTTGCGGCACTATGATTGCTCTCCCTGCGCCTCTGCCTGCTTCTGCTTCGTTTCCAACTCGGACTCCAGCAGGGTGACGACGTTTGAGAACGCGTGTAAATTTCGTTCGTTGGCTTCGGAGAGAACCTTATGCGCCTCGAGAACGTGTTTCGTTTGCTGGATCTGGCCCAAGACGGCGGCTTGGGGTTTCAAAGCGCTGCGAATGGATTCGACGGAGCTTAACCAAACGGGGTGCTCCGGATTGATTTCCATCAGGAAATCCAGGCCCAGATCCTCAAGCGAGTGCCGGTTGCGCTCGCTGGCGTCGGCGATTTGAAGGACCGCGTCTTTGTTAGCGGCCAGACGGGTGGCCATTCCGGCCAGCGTTCCCATGAAGGTGGAATCCATGCCGGTGCATGCTTGTAAATCCACGATCAAACAAGTCTCGCCCGCGACGATTCGTTCGAGGCCGAATGTTTTCAGCGCGGGGCTGTTCAAGAAGGAGCCTTTCCCCTCACAGCGGATCCAACTGAATCCATCGAAGATTCCGACCAAAATTGGGCATTCCGTAGTCACTGAAAAAAAGCCGTCATTTGAACGGCAAGGGATTGCTGAGTGTAAAATCAGAGTCGGCGATGGTCAACCATCCATCTGAGAATTCAACATCTCACTGCCAGAGATAGGATTGGCGGCTTGCGATTTCGCGTTTGCCCCGCCGCAGCGTGGCTTTCCACGTCAAGACCTTGCCTCCCTTGAAATAGGCGTCGCCGATCACGGCGAATTCCGCCACGCCCTTGGAGGCGGATGACGGGAAGATTTTCGTCATTTGCTTCACCAGGCTGGCGCTGCCGCCTTGCTGATACTGGAAGATGATTTCCACATCGCCCTGGCCCGCGCCGTCCGGGTCGTCCCAGAGCAAGGTGTAATATTGTCCGAGCCGGTTGCGTTGCTCCTCCCAGCTGACAGCGCCGTGCAGGTGTTGCTCCTTCTCCATTCTCGCCATCGGCTGATCAGTGCCTTTTGGGTCCGCATCGCGGAGCTGGAACTGTTTCACCGCCAAGGCTTGGTGTGGCCCCGCGCAGGCACCAAGCAACAACACCGCAAGAAGACTGTAACAGAGATTCACGCCGGGGATTTAACCGCCGCGGAAGTGCGATTCAAGGCGCAAGAAATTTCGGGCTGCTTTTGCCCCGCCCCGGTCACTCGGCTTTCGGCTCCACGGGGGGAACAGGAGCGGGAAACTTGTCAGTCGGAGGAGTCACGACAGGAGCCGGCGCGGTGGCGGCCGGTGCGTCGGGATCGATCACTGTCGGAATCGCGCCTTCCGGCGGCAGGCCTGCGGGATCGACGACCGGAAGCGGTTGACCGATGTCGCTGCCGGGCAGGGGCGGATAAACCTGATATTCTCCGGGGGCCGTCACTGGCGCCTGCGCCGCGGCGTTTGGATCCTCGAGCATGACCGAGGGGACGAATCCCACCTCGCCGCTATCGAGCTCCACTTTCACATAACTGTCGCTGGTGGAAATCACCTTCATCGAAGTGCCCCGCGTGAGAAGCTTGTCCGCATCCGCGTCGCCTTTCGGGCGGGCTTTGAAAAAGGCGGTGTTGTCCATGGAGGCCCGGACGAACTGGCCTGCCGAAAACGTGGTGCTGGTGGTCGGCGTCGAGAGATTGCTGCTGCCGGCCGGAAGGAGCGGGTCGTAGCCACCGCTGGTGACAGGGCCCGTCATCGTTTCGCATGCCGCGAGACTCAGGAAAGCAAGAGCGGAGATGGCCGGAGTGCACTTCATAGTGACGGGAAATTGGCACGCCGCGCGAGCGTGGTCAACGTCATTTCAGGCACCGCGCCCGATCCTACCGACTCTGCCGGACGATCTCGTTATTCTCATCCAGCAGCAAATTGTTGGAAACGACCGGTGTTTCCGACAGCGCGAAAGCCATGATCGCCACGCGTTCGCCGGCCTTGATCAAATGCGCGGCGCCGCCGTTGATCATGATGTGGCCGGTGCCGGGCTTGCCGGGGAGAATGTAGGTTTCCAGACGGGCGCCGCTGGTGATCGAGGCGACCAGCACCTTTTCACCGGCCCACAGGTCCGCGGCTTCCATCAGGTCCGTCGGGATCTCGATGCTGCCTTCGTAATCGACGTCCGAGCCGGTGATCATCGCCCGGTGTAGTTTTGATTTCAGGACCTCGCGGAACATGGCGGGAAGGAAATCCCCCGTCGCCCCGCCGTCAAGCGCCAAGAAATTCCGCCCCTTCGCCGCCGGGGCGGTTGATCGGAATCGCTCAACTCATCTGCATTTCCTCTGATCTCGCGCTCCACCCTTGCGCCTTGAGCCGTTCGTGGAATACCACCACGCCGTCGGCGAAATCCGACTCTCTTCAGGACGCCCTTCGCAAGGGCAGGAAATTGATGGGGAAGCCGGTGAGATTCCGGCGCGGTATCGCCACTGTGATGCCCGACTGCGAAAGCGGAACGGCCAGCCAGATCACCAGCCTGAGGGGGTTTTCAGACGTCTGCGACTTACAGACATTGAGACAGAAACCATGCTACATCAACCAACGCCTCTCAGAGGCTCCCGCCAGAGTGCCCTCGCACTGATCGCCCTGCTCGCCCATTCCCCTGCCCGCGCGGAGGAAAAAAAGCCCGAACTCGAACCGCTGATCGTCTCCGCCCTGAGGATCCCGCGCCCGGCCTCCACCGTCACCTCCGCGGTGACCACGCTCGATCCCGAGGCCTTGCAAAATCAGGGTATCCTCCAGCTCCGCGACGCGCTCAACGCCGTCCCCGGAGTGATTTCCACCTCCACCGGCGGCCAGACCGGAGCCGTCAGTTCCCTCTTCATCCGCGGCACGAAAACCGCCGACTCCCAAGTCGTCATCGACGGCATGCGCCTGAGTGATTCCAGCACGCCGCTCGGAAACGTCCTTTCCGGCGGCCGGGTTTACGACGTCGGAAGCATCGAAATCCTGCGCGGTCCACAAGGTGCCATCTACGGCGGCGAATCCATCGGCGGCGTGCTCTGGATGGAAACGCCGCGCGGCACCGGCGATCCGCGCGGCTCGGCCACCTTTGAAGCGGGCGCGTTCCAATCCCTCGCCGCCAACGCCATGTTCCAAGGCGAAACCGGGCCGCTCTCCTACTTCCTCGCCGGCGGCTATGAAGAAACCGACAACGACGGACCTGATGAAAACTTCCACCAAGGCAGCACCGCCCTCCGCGTGGAAGGGAAAATCGATCCCGTCTGGACCGTCGGCACCACCTTCCGCGCGTTTGATACCTTTTACGACGACCACGGCGCTTCCGAGAACCGCGTGGATTCCAGCCTCGCCACTCTTTACGCCACCGGGGTGATTTCCGCCCGCTGGACCGCCCGCTTTCTCGCAGGCTATCAGCAGGAATCCTACGACAACGACTCCGATTACGGAAACTACGGCACCGACACGCGCGCCGGCAGCATTTCCACCGACCACGAGATCACCCTCGCCGAAAACCTCCGCCTGCTCGCCGGCGGCTTTTTCCATCACGACTCGTTCCAAGTCACCGATGGCGTCGATGAAGGCGGCGACCGCTACGGCATCCACTCCGCCCTCGAGTGGGAGCCCGTCGCAAACCTGACCACCACCGCGGCTTTCCGCTGGGAGAATTACGATTCCTACGGTGACGAATTCACCTGGCGTCTCGGCTCGATCTATCAACTGGAAAAATCCGGCACCTCCTTCCGCGCCGGACTCGGGCGTTCGTTCCGCGCCCCGAGTTACAACGATCTGTTTTACAACACCGACCTCGTCTATTTCAAATATGTCGCAAATCCTGAGCTCGAAGCCCAGACATCGATCGGCTGGGACATCGGCATCGAACAGAAAATCGGCGACCACCACACACTCGAAGCCACTTGGTTTTCCAACCGCATCGAGGACGCCATCGAATCCTACGCGAATCCCTCCGGCGACTTCAGGACCTATACCGCCGTCAACCTCCCCGGAACCACCACCGCCGAGGGCCTCGAGCTCGGCCTTCGTGGAAGTTGGATGGAAGACGCCCTCAGCTACCGCCTCGCCTGGACCTATCTCCACGAGAATCTCAGCGCCCAGCCAAAGAATGCCGCCACCGTCTCGCTCGACTGGAAACCCACGCCGAAATCATTGGTCGGCATCGGAGCCACCCACCTCTCCGACCACTCCTGGGGCGGCAATCCGATTCAATCCTACACCATCGCCCGCCTCTACGGCTCCTATCAGATTTGCGACAAGGTGAAACTCCACGCCCGCCTCGAAAACGCTCTCGACGAATCCTATCAGCTCTCCAACTTCGGTAGCGTCATCGAAGGCAGCGGCACAGGCCTCTACGCCGGCATCACCGTGGATTGGTGATTTCCATCATCCAGCACGCCGGGATCGCCCCGGCGTGCTTTTCTATCTACCCGATCTTCTCGGTGAAAAACCGCAGCAGCAGCGCCATCGCCACCCGCGCCAGCGCCGGATTGTAGCGCGTCCCCTCGTCCCGCAGAAACGCGTGCGCCGCGTTGAACTCGTGCCACTCGAAATCCGCTCCGGCATCCTCGAGCGCCGCGTGAATCATCCGCCGCCCCTCCACCGGCACGTGCGGATCCTGCCGCCCGAACACAAATAACAGCGCCGCCTCCGCCGACCGCAGCCGCTCCAGCGTGTCATCACGTTTTCCCAAACCCAAGGTCCCCGTGTGCACATCCGTCGGATAGAAAGCCCCCGCAGCGCGCACGTCCGGATGCAGCCCCGCCCGCAACGCCAGATGTCCGCCCAGACAAACCCCGAAGCTCGCGATTTTCCCGCTGCACGACTCATGATCTAGCAAAAACCTCACCACCACAGCCGTGTCCTCGTCATACGAAGCGATTTCCTTCTCCACCTTCAACGCATTCCCCCGCGCCGTGCCCTCCGCGTCGTATGCCAGCACCGTCCCCAGCGGCTCGAACTCGTGATAGACCTCCGGCACCGCCACCAAATAACCCTCGCCCGCCAGCGCCGCCGCCATCCGCCGGATCGGTCCCGTTGCCTGGAAAATCTCCGAATAAAAAACCACTCCCGGATAGCGCCCGCCGCCTTCCGGGGTGAACAGATGCACCCGCATCGCGCCGCGGGAAGTTTCAAGATCGACGAAGGATTCGCAAAGCGTGGCCATGCCGCAGTCTCGCCCGCGCCGCCGCCCGGATTCCAGCAAATCCGCACGCACCGGAAAGACAACCTCTTCTAGCAGCCGATCTGCCGCGCGGCTTGCAGGGTGTTTTTCATCAGCATCGCGATGGTCATGGGGCCGACGCCGCCGGGGACCGGGGTGATGGCGGAACAGAGCGGCGCGACTTCCTGATAGGCGACGTCGCCGGTGAGACGGAAGCCGGATTTCTTGGTGGCGTCCGGGACGCGGTTGATGCCCACGTCGATGACGACGGCACCGGGTTTGACCCAGTCGGCCTTGACCATTTCCGGGCGGCCCACGGCGGCGACGAGGATGTCCGCGCGGCGGCAAATGGCGGGCAGGTCCTTGGAGCGCGAGTGGGCGATGGTGACGGTGGCGTTGGAAACCTTCGAGACTAACAACAGCGCCATCGGCTTGCCGACGATCATGCTGCGGCCGATGACGACGGCTTCGGCGCCGTGGGTGTCGATGCCGGAAATTTCTAGCAATTTCATGCAGCCGGCGGGCGTGCAGGGGACGAAGCCGCTCGGGTCTTCGAGCACGAGCTTGGCGACGTTTTCCGGGTGGAAGCCATCGACGTCCTTGCGCGGGTCGATCTCGCGGATGACGGCTTCCTCGTCGATGTGCTTGGGCGGCGGCGACTGGACGAGGATGCCGTGGACGGCGGGATCGGCGTTGAGATCGCGGACGACCTGGAGCAGTTCCTCCTGCGTGGTTTCCGCCGGGAGTTCGATTTTGAGCGAGTGGAATCCGAGCTCGGCGCAGGTGCGGGTTTTCGAGCCGACATAGACTTGCGAGGCGGGATCGCTGCCGACGAGCACCACGGCGAGGCCGGGCTGGATGCCTTTGGCTAACAATTCAGCGGTTTCCGCGCGGCACTCGTCGAGCACGGCGGCGGCTACGGATTTTCCATCGAGGATTTGAGGTGCGTTCATTTGGGAGAAAATGGGTCAGGTGTCATCGGTGCCGGCGAGGAGGATCGCTTGGACGCGCTCGCGGCAGGTTTCGAAGGCAGCTTCATCAAGCTTGGGCGGGACGACAAGCATCTCGTCGAAAATCACGGTGACGCGGCTGAACGGCTTGGGAATGACCAGGCGGTCCCACGTTTTCAAGCGCCAGGCGGAGGAGTAAACCGCGTGGATCGGCACGATCGGCGCGCCGGACGATTCGGCGAGTTTGATGACGCCGGCATGAAATCCATAGCGCGGGCCGCGCGGGCCGTCGGGGGTGATGCAGACGTCGAGCCCGTCCTTGAGCGCGCGCTTCATGCCGATCAAGGCCGCCACCGCGCGCCGCGAGGACGAGCCGCGCACCGCGCCGATGCCGAACACGGCCATCGCCCGCGCGAGGATGGCGCCGTCGTTGCTCGCGCTGGTTAGAACGACCGATTTGCGGGCGTTGCCGCCGGTGCGCCACCAGATCGGCGGGAGGGTGAAAATCCGGTTGTGCCAGAGCGCGAAGATGACCGGGTCTGAAAAACCTCCCGGAGTGGTGACGCCGCAGCGGTCGTGGACCTGATAGCGGAGCGTCTTGGCCCAGCAGCGCATGAACCAGCCCGTGACGGAACCGAGGATTTCCGCCTTGCGGTTTCCACGGATCTCGGTGCTTTTGGCCTTGCTCATCAGTTAGATTAAAGGAATCCGGCGGGGTGGAGGGTGTCCACGAGGTATTGCTGGCGCGACATCAGCTCCTGATACATCTCGTGCGCCTGCGGGTCCGGGTCGCAGCGCGATTCCGAATCGCCGGCGACCAGATAGCTGGCGATTTCCTCAAAACCGAGCGACTCGCCGCTCTGATGGAAAAACGCGACCGCCGCCTGCATCGCCGCGCCCACCGCGGCTCCTTGCCTGCTGGAAACGGGCAGCACCGGCGCGCCGAAAACATCCGCGAGCAACTGCCGCGTCACCGGACTCACCACGCCCGGACCTAGCAGGCGGATTTCCGGCGGCTCGAAACCGAGGTCGCGCAACCGGCTCATCGCGTAGCCGAGGCCGAGCGCCACGCCCTCCGCCGCGGCGCGCGCCATGTGGGCGGGCGTGAAATTCCCCGGCGTGATCCCGTGCAGCACGCTCGTGCCGTCCGGCAGCCGGGGGATGGATTCGCCCGTAAAATACGGAAGCAGCAGCAGTCCGTCCGCGCCCGGAGAAACGCTCGCCACCATCGCTTCAAATTGTTCCGCACTCCATCCGTAGTGACGCCGCAGCACCTCCGGCGCCACCGCCGTGTTGGTGGTGGTGGCGAGCCCGAGCCAGCTGCCGGTCGCGTTGCAGAGCGGCGTGATTTCTCCCCGATAGTCGATCACCGGCGAGTCCCCCACCCCGACGATCACGCCCGCCGAGCCGAGCTCGACCGCCACCGTGCCATTCGTGACGCAGCCCGCCGCGAGCGCGGCTAACAACGGCGAAGCGCTGCCCGCGCCCACCTGCACCATTTCGGAACCCCCCCACTCGCGGGCCAGCGCGGGCCGCAGCAAACCACGCGGCTGGTCGGACGCGCCGACCGGCGGCAGCAGCGAGGCGAGCTGCGGGTCGATGAAATCCAACAACTCCGCCGACCACCTCCGCGTGCGGATGTCGAGCAGGCCGGTGCCCGAAGCGCTGCCCGCCTCGGTCGCCCGCTCGCCCGTCAGCCAGTAGGCGATGAAATCCTGCACCGTCAGCAAGCTCGCGGCCCGTTGAAAATGATAGGGCTCGTGTTGTTTGAGCCACAGGCACTCCGCCGCCGCCGACTCGACGCCCGGCGCTTGTCCCGCGATTTCTATCAGCCCTGGCGCGCCGCCGAACGCGCGCGCGATCTCGTCGGCCTGCCGCTTCACGGAAATGTCGCCGGCAAGTTTCGTGGGACGGATGATACGGTTCGCCTCGTCCAGCAGCACCAACCCGCGCTGCGGGCCCGCGATGCCGATGGCCGCGACTCGCTCTTTCTGACCCTCCAGCGCGGCCAGACACTGCCGCACCGCGCGGTCCACCGCGTCGATCCATTGCGCCGGGTTTTGCTCGCGGTAGCCAGCCGGCAGGCCCTCGATCCAATCATGCGGGACCCACGCCTCGGCACGGATCACCGCGGATTCCAGATCCAAGACCACGGCGCGGGTGCCGCCGTGACCGATTTCAATCCCCAGAAAGTGCATGATCGTTGTTGGCGTCCGCCGCGCGAACGGCGTGAGTTTCGCCACGCCAAGCGCTTTGACAAGTCCCGCCGTGTGGCGTTTGACAGCTTTTGCGGATTCCGATAATCCACCTTCATGAACGACACGCCGCAGGACGCCTGGTTTTACTCACGTGAAGGAGAACGAATCGGCCCGGTCACCTTCGCCGAGCTGCGGATCAAAGCCTCCGAAGCCGCCCTCAACCCGCGGCTCGACATGGTCTGGACGCACGGCATGGCCGAGTGGAAACCCGCGGGCGAAATCGAAGGCTTGTTCGAGCGCCGCGCGCCTCTCGAATCTCCGGAAAGCCTCGCTCCCGCGGCCGATCCCTACTCGCCGCCGCAACAGGAATCGCCCGAGAATTTCATGGCCAAGGAAGGCGGCTGGCCCGGCGCGCGGCGGCGCAGCTTTCTCATCGCCACCTTGATCTTCCCGTTCGTGTGGGCCTTTGGATTGGCCGCCGCGACTCCCTTTCTAACTTCAGAGTTCGGTCCGGAGATCATGAAATTCGCGGCGATCGGAGCCAACCTGATCCCGTTCATCGTGGGCCTCTGTTTCGGCCTCAAGCGCTTGGTGAACCTGGGCATGAGCCGCTGGTGGTATCTGGGGAATTTCGTGCCGATCCTGAATTTCTGGGTCGGCTACCGCTGCTTCGCCTGCCCCGCCGGATACGCCTATCACAAGAAACTCGACGGCCCCGGCGTCTTTCTCGCCATCGTTTACTGGCTGCTCATCGCCATCGTCCTGCTGGCCGTGATCGCGGTCGTCGCCCTGATGTTCGGAGCCATTGGATCGCCTGAAATCCAGCAACAAATCCGCGACGCCATCCGCGCGGCGTCCGCGCCCAAAGCGTGATCCAGTATTCCAAACAAGCCGACGAACGCCGCGAGGCCGGGCCGATGGAATGCTGGTGCCTGCACGGCGCCGTGGGCATGGCGGCGGACTGGCGCGGCTTCGCGAAAAACCTGGCGGCCGCCGCGATCGGCTCGCGGGCGGTGGACTTGTGGCGCTTTCTCGACTGCTGCCCGCTGCCGCTCCCCGACTTCGCCAAAGCCCTCAACGCCGAGGCCGGCGGCGAGGTTTTCCGGGGCAACGGCCGCGCTCTGCTCGGCTACTCGATGGGCGGCCGCCTCGCCTTGCACGCGCTGTTGGAAAAAGCTCATCCGTGGCAGGCGGCCGTCATCATTTCCGCCCACCCGGGGCTGGAATCCGAGCAGGAACGGGCTGCCAGACGGGCCGCCGACACCGAGTGGGCGACCCGGGCGCTGGCCGGAAACTGGCAGAAATTTCTCGATAGCTGGAACGCCCAGCCCGTCCTCGGCGACACTCCGCCGCGCGACCCGCAAGCCTCCGGCAGCCTCGTCATGCGCCGCCGCGAGATCGCCCGCAGCTTTGTCGATTGGTCGCTCGGAGCCCAGCAAGCGCTGTGGGACCGGCTTCCTGAAATCACCGTCCCGGTGCTGTGGATCGCCGGGGAAAACGACCCGAAATTCCTCGCTCTGGCAGAACGCGCGGTCGCGCGAATCCCCCAAGCCACGCTCGCCGTCGCGCCCGGCTCCGGCCACCGCGTGCCGTGGGAAGCCGGGGATTGGCTCGCGCAACGGGTCGCCCATTTTCTCAAGTCCGGCCGCTGAATGTCCCTTGAATGTTTCCCGGAGGATTCCCAGTATCCGCGCGATGCAGGTGCGGCCGTCGAAACTTTTGATCCTCCTCGTGCTCGCCGCGCTGGCAGGAGCGGTTTTCCTGTTGAAGCGGCAGGCGGCGGAGATCGATGCGGATTCGCCGCTGGCGATGCCCGCGAGCGGCGAGCCGGACCATCGCTTCCATTTTCTATCCGCCTGGCAGACGGCGGAGATTCCGCGGGCGCTGCGGTTTGATCCGCCGCTGGGATCGAATCATGGCGGACTGGTTTACAACGCGCAAAAGTTCTGGGAGATGAACGACAAGCGCGGCGGCCATCACACGGGCGACGACCTCAACGGCATCGGCGGGATGAACACCGATCTGGGAGATCCGGTTTTTTGCACGGCGGACGGGCGGGTCGTTTACGCCGGAGAGCCATCACCGGGGTGGGGGAAACTGGTCGTCATCGCGCACACCGCGGCGGACGGGCGGCCGCTGCATTCGATGTATGCGCACCTGCACCGCATCGATGTCGCGCCCGGCGCGCTTGTCCCGCGCGGCGGGAAAGTCGGCGCCGTGGGCACGGCGAACGGTTACTATCCGGCGCATCTGCATTTCGAAATGCGGACCAGCGACGGCGTGGACATCGGGGCGGGTTACGCGATGTTTCCGCTCAACCGGCTCGATCCGGCGGCGACGATTTCCGCGCTGCGGAATGCCGGGGCCGAGGAGCTCTCGCCCGCCCCGCTGGTCCGCATGCTCGCCGCCGACGGCGCGCGGTGAGCTTGCTTTGTCCGCGCGCGGCGGATACCACGGCCGCGGATTTATGAAAACCGCACCGCTCTCCGCCTATCAGGAAACCCTCGGCATGATCTACTTTTCCCGGATGCTGGACAAGATCCGGCAAAACGCGGCGGGCACGCTGCGGGAGGATTTTCGGGACAATCTCGGCTCAGGCTTCGACGGCCGCTGCGCGGATTTCCTGCGGGTGAAATACGACGACCTCGCCGCGCGCGTGCTGCAAGGCGGCAGCGACGAGGAGATCCTGAAATGGTGCTTTGAAACCGGCCGCGAGCTCAGCGAGGGCGACATTTTCATCTGGAACAACTACCTGAAAAAAGTCGGCTGGAACGACGGTGTCAGCGAAATTTTGACCCGCCGGAAAAAGGAGAGCGGCCTCGAAGGACGCGACGAAATCGAAACGATGCTCGAGTATTTCGAATACGACGAATGCCGGAAATCCTGAGCGCTTCACACCAAGGGAAACGGACCTTTGAAATTGCCAGCAACACGTAAAAAACCATGTCACTCACGATCAAACCGAAATCCGAATGCGCCTTTGACCAACTCTCGATGGGCGAAGTCATGCTCCGTCTCGATCCCGGCGAAGGCCGCATCCGCACCGCCCGCAATTTCCAAGCTTGGGAAGGCGGCGGCGAATACAACACTTCGCGCGGCCTGCGGAAATGTTTCGGTTACAAGACCGCGGTGGTCACTGCGTTCGTCGATAACGAAATCGGCCACCTGATCGAGGATTTCATCATGCAGGGCGGCGTGGCCACGGATTTCATCCAATGGCGCGAGGACGACGGCATCGGCCGCAAGGTGAGAAACGGCCTGAATTTCACCGAGCGCGGCTTCGGCATCCGCGGCGCGGTGGGAAATCCCGACCGCGGCAACACCGCCGCCTCCCAGCTCAAGCCGGGCGACGTCGATTGGGACCACATCTTCGGCAAGCTCGGGGTGCGCTGGTTCCACACCGGCGGGATTTACGCCGCGCTCTCGGAATCCACCGCCGCCCTCACCGTGGAGGCCGTGAAGGCCGCTAACAAATACGGCACCGTTGTTTCCTACGATCTCAACTACCGCCCGTCGCTCTGGAAAACCATCGGCGGCCTCGCGAAAGCGCAGGAAGTGAACCGCGAGATCGCGAAATACGTGGATGTCATGATCGGCAACGAGGAGGACTTCACCGCCTCGCTCGGCTTCGAGGTCGAGGGCGTGGACCACAACATTTCCGCCATCGAGCTGGACGCCTTCAAGGCGATGATCGAAACCGCGGTGAAGACCTTCCCGAACTTCAAGGTCGCCGCCACCACCCTGCGCGGCGTGATTTCCGCGACCGTCAACGACTGGTCCGCGATCCTCTGGCACGAGGGGAAATTCCACGAAAGCCGCAAATATCCCGGCCTCGAAATCATGGACCGCGTCGGCGGCGGTGACAGCTTTGCAAGCGGCCTGCAGTTCGGATTCCTCGAGTTCAACGACGCCCAGAAAGCCGTCGAATACGGCGCCGCCCACGGCGCGCTCGCCTCGACCACGCCCGGCGACACCTCGATGGTCACCCGCAAGGAAGTCGAAAAACAAATCGGCGGCGGCGGCGCGCGGGTCGTCCGCTAGAATGTGTTCCGGCTGTCTCAGCCGGATCCGGAGGCTCGGCTCCCGACTGAGACAGTCGGGACACGTCCTCACTCTCCCCGCATCAAACGATGGAGCAGTCGTTTGATTGAGGCTGGATTCCTTCTTTGATCCACCACGGCATCGACGTAAATCGTCTCATCCTTGACGCGGTAATAGATGAAAAACGGAAACACGCGCGCGATCATCCGATGAAAACCGTAAAACCGGCGGTGATAGCCATGATGAAGGAGTAGCGATTCGATGTCCGCGCTGAGGGAATCCAGGAAATAATCGCCGATGCCTGCTTCCTGGCGTTCGTAGAAAAGGTAGCCGTCGAAGAGATCCTCCTTGGCGTGGGTGAGGACCTCGATTCTCACGCGGTGCGATCCCTCAACTCTCTTTTGACTTGGTTCCAGTCCTCGTAAACCGCCTGTCCGGATTCGATCAATGCCATCCTGCGATCTAAGATTTCACGATGCCAGTCTGGCGGGTCGGAATCCTCGAAGGTCTGGTGAAGACTGCTCCACAAGGCTTCCATCGCAATCAGTTTTTCAGCCGTCGAGAGATTGGGGATTTGATCGCACACGCTTGGCATGATTGGACCGTAGCACGAAATTCAGGCGGTGGAAGCCCGCAAGCGGGGGGCCCCGCCGGTGACGACGCTTTGGGCAATGTGTTCCGGCTGTCTCAGCCGGAACCGGAGACTCGGCTCCCGACTGAGACAGTCGGGACACTTTATTTCAGCCGCCGGACTTCCTCGGCGATGATCTTCAGGCCGTCGCGGACCACGGCTTCGTCCATGGCGTAGGAAACGCGGATGCATTCGTGGCGGTGCGGCCAGTTTGCGTCGTCGTGGCCGAAGAAGAAGTGTTGGCCGGGGATGACGAGGACCTCGCGTTGTTTCAGGCGTTCGTAGAGTTCCTGGGAGGTGATCGGCAGGCCGGGAAACCAGAACCAGAGGAACAACGCGCCCTCGCTGCGGTGCATGAACCAGTCGATGTCGTCGCCGAACGCGTCCATCGCGGCCTGGCGGGCGAGCCGGCATTTTTCCTGGTAGAACGGGCGGACGACCTCGCGGCTGAGGCGGAGGATCTCGCCGGACTTGATCAGCGGCAGGGTGATTTGCTGGCCGATGTTCGGATTCGATAGTCCGGCGATGGCGCTCATCGAGCCGAGCGCGCGGATGATTTCCGGCGGGCCGATGACGATGCCGGTGCGGGTGCCGGGCAGGCCGAGTTTCGAGAGGCTGAGGGTCAAAATCACGTGGTTCTCCCAGAACGGCGTGGCGTCGGCGAAGATGATGCCGGGGAAGGGCGCGCCGTACGCGTTGTCGATGATGAGCGGGATGTCGTGCTCCTTGGCGATGGCGGAGAGTCGGGCGATTTCCTCGTCGGTGAGGACGTTGCCGGTGGGATTGGTGGGGCGGGAGGCGCAGATCGCGGCGATGTCGGACGTGACTTCGAGCTGGTCGAAATCGACGCGGTATTTGAACTCGTGCGGGCCGGTTTTTTCGATGAGCGGGGTGATGGCGCGGAACAGATCGCCGCTGGCACCTTGGTTTGCGTAGCCGATGTATTCGGGGACGAGCGGGAGCAAAATCTTGCGAACACTACCGTCGGGCATCGGCCCGGCGAGCAGGTTGAAGAGGAAATAGAAAGCGGTCTGCCCACCGCTGGTGACGCCGACGTTTTCCGGGCCGAGGTCCCAGCCGAAGGTCTCGCGGAAGAGGGTGGCGATGGCTTGGATGAAATGCGGATTTCCGCCCGGCGGGTCGTAGGTGGTGAGGGCGCGCTCGAGGCCGCCCATTTCCTCCATCAGTTCTTCAAGCCGCCGCCGCCAGACGGCGTTGATCTCGGGGATGCGGGCGGGTTGGCCGCCGCCGAGCATTTTCAAGTCCGGGCCGCCGCTGGCGAGGGCGTGGCCGAGGTCGTCCATCAGCTCGCCGATCCCGCTGCCGCAGCCGAGGTGTTGGCCAAATTGTGAGAATTGGTATGACATGTCCGGATGCCCTGTTCTAGGATGTCGGCGAACTTCAAACAACCAACAAACCACCATGTCCATTAACGTCGGCGACAAAGCCCCTGATTTCACCCTCGTCAGCAAAACTTCCAACGGCCCGGAATTGGTCACGCTGAGCGAGCTTGTCGGAAAATCCAACATCGTCCTGCTGTTCGTGCCGATGGCCTTCACCGGCGGCTGCACGGCGGAGTTTTGCAGCATTTCCCAGGGGATTTCCGACTACGACGCGCTCGACGCGAAGGTGCTAGGCATTTCCGGCGACAACCCGTTCGCGCAGGAAGCTTGGGCGCAAAAGGAAGGCATCACCATCTCGCTGCTCAGCGACTACGAGCACAAGGTGACCGAGGCTTACGGCGTGGCTTACGACCAATTCCTGCCCGCGAAGAATCTGATCATGGGCGGCGTGCCGAAGCGTTCCGCCTTCGTGGTGGATAAATCCGGCGTGGTCCAATACGCCGAGGTGCTCGAAAATCCCGGCGACATGCCGAACTTCGAGGCGATCAAGGCGACCTTGCGCGGACTTTGAGAATTCTCGTTTCCGATTTCAGAAAAAGCCGCCGGGAGATTTCCCGGCGGCTTTTTCATGACCCTCTGGACAAGCGCGCTGGCAACCCCCAAGACTGCTGCGGATGAAGCGTTTTTTCCAATCCGAGGCCGGCGCGGCGGTGCTCTGGGTCGTCTCCGCGGTCCTGCTGGCCGCGGTGGTTTCGCCGTGGCTGTATCAAGCGGGAAAATGGTTAGGCGGGGTTTCCGCCGCGGGCGACTTGAACGCGCTCGCCGAATGGTTGGGAAAGTCATGCCGCCGGGCGCCCTTCAGTCGGTATTTCAGCCGCTCGCTGACGATTTCCGCGCTGCTGTTGCTGCCGCTTTTGTTCCGTAGAATCCGCCGGATCCGGGCCGGCGCCGACGCGACCGGAGTGGCTGTGCGCCGGGTTTGCTGGCAATCCGCGCTGATCCAGATCGCCGCGGGCTGCGTCATCGCGGGCGGCATGTTGTGGGCGACGGGCGCGGCCTTGGAAATGTTAGGAGCTTACGTTCCGAAGAACAAAGCGCCCGGCATTGGAAAGCTGGCGGGCGGGATTTTACCCACGGCGATCGGGGCTTCGCTGTTGGAGGAATGGCTGTTCCGCGGGATTCTGCTGGGACTCTGGCTGAAATTCACCAAACCGCTCGCCGCCTGTCTCGGCACCTCGCTTGTTTTCGCCTTCGTCCACTTCCTCCAGCCGCCGGACGGGACGGTCATCGCCGCGCCCGGAGCGCCGCTGGCGGGTTTCGAACTGTTGGGGAAAATCCTGCTTCACTTCACGGACCCGCAATTTTTCCTCACGGATTTCGCGACCTTGTTCGTCATCGGGATGATGCTGGCGAGGGCCCGCGTGCGGACCGGGGCGCTGTGGTTTTCGATCGGTCTCCACGCCGGTTGGATCCTGGCGTTCAAGGGGTTCAACCTGATCTATCAATCCGTGCCGGCGCATCCGCTGCGGCCGTGGGGCGTGGGCGACACGCTGCGCTCCGGCGGGGTGCCGCTGCTCGCGCTCGGGCTGACCGCGGTGATTTGCCACTTTGTTTTGCAGCGCTTTGAAACGAAGCGGGCGCTCGGTTAGCCGCGCATCACGGTGACGGCGACGACTTTTTGAAAGCCCGCGCGGCGGAGGATTTTCGCGCATTCGTCCACGGTCGAGCCGGTGGTGAGCACGTCATCGACGAGCACCGCGCCGCCCGGGGATTGTTCGCTGCGGCGGCGACCGGCGGCGGTGATGACGAAGGCTCCGCGCAGGTTTTCCAAGCGCTGCGAACGGGTGAGCGCGGTCTGGTGCTCGGTGGCGCGGATCCGCCGCAGCGCGCCGATGACGGGCAGGCCGGTATGCGCGGACAGCATCCGGGAAATTTCCTCGGCTTGGTTGAAATGGCGGTGTTGCAGGCGTTTGCGATGCAGCGGCACCGGCACTAACGGCCAGTTTCCCGCGAGCGCCGGAGCCAGCCGGGCATCGGCAAACGCCTCGGCGGCGAGACGGCCGAGGTCCTTCGCCAAGTGGAGCTCGCGGCCGTATTTCAGGCGGTGGATGATTTCCAGCGTGCGCTCGTCGCGCACCATCGCCGGCCGCGCGAATTCGAAGGCGAACTTCAGTTTGCTGCAGTTCGGGCAGGCGAACGGGCCGTCGATTTCTCCCGGAAACGGCTCGCCGCAGGTCTTGCAAAACGGCTCGGCGAGTCGCGGCAGGTCCGCGTCGCAGGCGTCGCAGAGCGCCCGTCCTTCGGATAGGTTTTCCTGGCAGACCGCGCAGAGCGGCGGATAGAGCAGGTCCAGCGCGCGGGACGCGAGTTTCCGCCAGCCGCGGGTTTCAAGCCGGGATGTCGGTGTCATCGGCGGGCGCTGTCAGGTAGTTGGTGAGGGCTCCCGCGATGAGGATGCCGGCGAGTGCGACCAAGCCTTGGGTCAGGGACGCGCCTGAAATCACCCACATGATCGAGCTCGGGCGACTCGCCGCCACGGTCACGCCGCCGAGGATCATGTTCGTGAAAATCCAGCCGGCATGAAGCCCGATGGGCAGGCACAGCGAGGCGGTCCGCCAGCGGGCGCAGGCGAGCACGCCGCCGAGGGCGAGCAGCGGAACGAAGGTCCCCAGCACGACGCGCGGCTCGGAAAACTGCGCGGCGATATTCCGCAACAACTCGAAGCCAACGCCCGCCGCGTCCGGATCGGCCACGGTCACTTCCGGCGGTGGATTGAGGAAATGGACGAGTGCGAAAAGCCCCGCCGACATGCCGAGCGCCGCCGCCGGCCGCATCGCCCGCAGGAAGATTCCCATCGCGATGCCGCGGAACAGGATTTCCTGCAACACCGCCAGCCCGAGCGCCGCCGCGAAGGCTCGCAACACGAGCTTCGCCATGTTTTCACCCGGACTTTTCCACTCGAAAATCCCCGTGAGGACCATCACGCCGGCGATCATGAGAAACAGCGCGCTGACGAGTAAGAAACCCGTCACGCCCTGCCGCAGCCCGTGTGGATTCTTCGCCAGCCGCTGTCCGGCCGTGCGCGTCCTGGCACTGTCCGGCAGGCGGAACGACCACGGATTTCGATCTCCTCCCGCCCGTCCGCCGCGCAGCCATTGCATGAACGGCAGGAACAATATCATCGCGAAAATCACCAGGCTCGCCTCGAAAAACCCCGGAAAATCCGTCGTCTGGCAGATCCGCGCCAACCATTCCAGCGGGCCGTTGGTTTGTTTGGTGGCGCAGATTTCCGCGACCGCTTTTCCGGCATTGTAGAGCAGCGGGGAGGCCCACGCGCCGAGCAGCACCGACGCCGCGGCGTAGAGCCAAACCTTGAAGACGTCACTGGAAGCCTCGCTGCGCATGAATGGCACTTTGTCAGAGGTTAGATAAAATGAAAGCCTTGGATCGGCGATTTTGCGATGGCGCGCCTTTCCCCGGGCTTTTAGGCTTCCGTCATGGTCAGCATCGAACCGATTGGAAACATCCGCAGCCAGTGGGGCGAAGGCCCGCTGTGGTGGCGCGGGGCCTTGTATTTTGTCGATATCGAGGGCCACCGAGTTCATCGTTTCGACCCGGCCGACGGCAGCGAGAAATCCTGGGACGTCGGTCAACGCGTGGGCGCCGTGGTTCCCCGCGAGAGCGGCGGGCTGGTCATCGCGGGCGATGACGGGTTGTTTTTTCTCGATGAGGAAAGTGGCCGGCTCACCCCGATCGCCGACCCGGAACCGGACAAGCCGGACAACCGTTTCAACGACGGCAAGTGCTCCCCCGACGGCCGGTTTTTCGCCGGAACCATCAGCCTGGTGAAGAAAACCGGCGATGCCCGGCTCTACCGGCTCGACCCGGATCTCACGCTCCACGAAGCCTTCGGGCCGGTCACGAATTCCAACGGAATCGCCTGGTCCGCGGACGGAAAAACGGTTTTTTACATCGATACGCCGCGGCGTGAAGTGCTCGCCTTCGACTACGAGGACGGCCACCTGCGGAACATGCGCGGCGTGGTTTCCACGGCGCATCTCGATTCCTCCCCGGACGGAATGACCCTCGATGCGGACGGGAATTTGTGGGTCGCGTTTTGCCATGGCGCGTGCGTGGTTTGCTTCGATCCGGAGTCCGGCGCGGAGCTGCGGCGCGTGGAGCTGCCGTGCTTGGAGACGACCGCCTGCGCGTTCGGCGGGCCGGATTTGGCGGACCTTTACGTCACCACCGGCGTCCACAAATCGGTGGTCGAGGAGCATGCCGGACGGTTGTTCGTGATCCGTGGCCTCGGGGTCCGGGGGCTGCCTGCGAATGCCTTCGCCGGTTGATCCGCCGACGGTTTTTGGAAAAAACCGGGAGCGTGGGTCGTTATGGTGATGTAATCATTCGCGTCATTCAAAACTCATGAAACTCACGCCTCTCACCGCCTTGGCCGCGCTTGTTCTCATCGGAACCGGCGGATTCATGGCAGGCCGCGTCTCTTCTTCGGCTTCGGCGGAGGAAGGTCAAACCGGCCCGGCCGAAACCCGGTCAACCCGCTCGTCATCACGGAATTCCCCGGGAAATGGAGCGGAATCCAAGAATTCCCCACGCAGCGCCCGCCCGGAGCGTGACGCGAAATCAACCTCCCAAGACCGCCTGGCGCGTCTCGAGTCGATCATCCGCGGCGAAAACCCACTGGACCGGAATCGCGCGTTACTGGCTTTCATCGATCAACTCGCACCCGGCGATTTTGAAGGAGCGGTCGCCCATTTCCGCAGTCTCGGCCTCACCGAAGGGCGGATGGGCGAGTATTCCTTGCTGCTAACGGCATGGGGCCAGGCCGATCCGCTGGCCGCCCTTGCTTATGCCAAGGAAAACACGACTAACGATTTCGCCGCCGGCACGATTCTCACCTCATGGGCCTCGACCGATCCGGAGGCCGCCATCCGCTGGGCCAAAGCGAATCACGAGGGCGATGAAGCCAATCCTTACATGCCGGGAATCATTCGCGGCATCGCCGCATCCGACCCCGCGCGAGCCACCGAGCTTCTCGTCAGCATGCCGCTGAGCGAGGAACGCGGCAAAGCCCTCGATTCCATCTTACCGCATCTGCTCCAGCAAGGATCGGACGCCACCCGCTCGTGGATCGCCGCCATCACGGATGATTCCCTGCGCAACGGCGCGATGATGCGGGTCGCCGAGCAACTCGCCACCACCGATCCGGCAGGCACCGTTTCCTGGCTCCTCGCCAACCCAGGCGAAGCTTCGCGGCGCCGGATCGATGATATTTACAGCGCGTGGGCGAAAAAGGACGAGCAAGCCGCTTGGAATTCCTTCAACACCCTGCCCAGCGGTGACGCGCGCAGCAACGCCCTCCGCGGCATGATCACCAGCGCCGCCGTGCAAAACCCGAAGGCGGCGGTCTCCCTGATGGACCGCTACCCCAACGACGTGAACGACCGCGTGGTGCAGAATTTCGTCTGGCATTCTTTTGGCAACGACCCCGCCACCGCCGTCGCGGCCATCGCCCGGATCGGCGACGAGAAACAGCGCGATCAGATGTATCGCCGCACCCTTGACGCATGGAAGCGGGAAGATCCGGCCTCTGCCGAAGCCTGGCTGAGCAAGAATTCCACGTCATCCGGAGTTCTCGCCCCGCGTTGACATCCGCTCCCGCCCCGTCCAACGTCCCGCCCATGGACACGATGAAACTTCTCCTTGGCGCGACGATTGCGCTGCTGCTCGGCGCGCTCGCCGTCTCCTGGCAGGGCATGAACCAAGGGGTGAAGAACACCCCGGCGGATGAAATCGCCCGCCTCCAAAAGCAAGTGAAGGAACTCCGCGCTGAGCAAGACAACCTCAAGATGCAGCGGGATTTGCAGTTGCTCCGCAGCGAATCCGTCCAGACGCCCGCCAACTCCGAACTCGAGGCGATGAAGCTCCAAGTAGCCCAAAACAAGCGCGCCCTCGAGGAAATCGAACTCCGCAAGGAAGCCGAGGCCCGCGACAAAAAAGTCGCCCAAGACGAAGAAGGCCTGCTCGCCCAGCGCGGCCTCGAGGGTAAGGACAGCGAACTCCGCCGCGCCCGTATGATCAGCGACGCCCTGCTCGTCGGCCGCATCAAGGAATACGTCGAGGACGCGCAATACGGCGGATTTGTCACCTTCGAGGTGCTGCTGCCCGAGCAAATCCAAACCGGCGTCATCGTCGCCATCCGCCGCAAGACCGGCATTCTCGGCCAGCTCAAGGTTTCCGACATCACCGCCGAGGGCGCGATCGCCAACCCGCTGCCAGGCTTCGGCCAGGTCAAGCCGCAGGTCGGCGACGAACTCATCCTGCCGCCGCAGTATTAAGAAGTGCTGTAGGCCATCCATTTTCCTATCACCTTCTGATCACTGATTACTGATCACTTCTTCGCTCTCTTTTTATGTCCACCACCGTCGGTCTCATCTCACTCGGTTGCGCCAAAAACCTCATCGACTCGGAAGTCATGATCGGCCACCTCGCCCAAGCCGGCATGTCCCTCACGCCCGATCCCGAGCTCGCGGATGTCCTCATCATCAACACCTGCTCGTTCATCGACATGGCGAAGCAGGAGTCCATCGACGCCATCTTCGGCGCCGTGAAGGACCGCTCGGAAGATCCCGACCGCGAGCGCCAGAAAATCATCGTCGCCGGTTGTCTATCACAACGCTTCGCCAAGGATCTCCCCGGCATCATGCCCGAGGTGGACGCTTTCATCGGCCTCGACCAAATCACCAAGGTCGCCCCGATCATCGAGAACCTGTTGGGAAAACAGAACGACTCGGAGGTCCAGAAAACCGAGGGTCCGTCCGCCACCGAGGACCCGCGCGACTTCGTCACCCTTAAGCCGCAATACGTCCCGGACTACTCGACGCCGCGCATCCGCCTCACGCCCGATCATTTCGCCTATGTGAAAATCGCCGAGGGCTGCAACCACACCTGCACCTTCTGCATCATCCCGACCATCCGCGGCAAACACCGGTCACGGACGCAGGACTCCGTCGTTAGAGAAGTTCAGGCGCTCGTTGCATCCGGCGTGAAGGAAATCAACCTGATCTCCCAGGATACCACCTACTTCGGCATGGACCAGTGGGAAGGCAAACGCCCGACCCCAAGCTCGCCGGTCGATTCCACCCGCGGCGAATCTCTCTCCACCCTGCTCCGCGAGATCAACAAGATCGAAGGCGATTTCTGGGTTCGCCTGCTCTACACCCACCCCGCGCATTGGTCGGACGAGCTCATCACCACCAT
Organism: Akkermansia muciniphila; assembly: GCA_945873305.1. GTDB lineage: Bacteria > Verrucomicrobiota > Verrucomicrobiia > Verrucomicrobiales > Akkermansiaceae > Luteolibacter > Luteolibacter muciniphilus_D. The sequence goes on along the minus strand of CAMCCX010000017.1, from coordinate 4,799 downwards.
CGCCGAGTGCGACAAGGTCGCGAAATACGTCGATATTCCGCTCCAGCATATTTCAGATAGAATGCTCACCGCCATGAAGCGGGTGACCAGCGGCGACTACATCCGCGACCTGCTGCGCCGGATGCGCGCCGGCATCCCCGGCCTCGGCATCCGCACCACCTTCATCGTCGGCTTCCCCGGCGAGACCGAGGAGGATTTCCAGGAACTGTTGGAGTTCATCCGCGAGTTCCGTTTCGAGCGCGCCGGCGTTTTCCAATACTCCAAGGAAGAAGGTACCCGCGCTAACAAGATGGACGGCCACCTCCACCACGCCACCCGCAAAAGCCGCTGGTCGCGCTCGATGGCAGCGCTCCAGAAAATCGCCGGCGAAACCAACCAGGCCCAGGTCGGCAAGGCCGTCCGCGTGTTGGTCGAGCAGCCCGGCGTCGCCCGCACCCAGTGGGACGCCCCGGAAATCGACGGCTCCGTGATGGTGGACGAAAGCATCCCCGTCGGCGAATTCGCCGACATCACCATCGGCGACTGGCGCGGCTACGACCTCGTCGCGGCCCGCTAGAAATACAAGGCCCTGCCCGTCTCCACGCAGGCGGCGGCGTAGAGATACATGGACGCGGACCAAGTCTGCCAGTCCTCACCCGCGGGGCTGGCGTCCTGGGCGCGGAACCACTCGTTGAAACCGAAAGCAGCGGAAGGCAGTTTGCGGGAAATCCGCACGAGGCGGGTGAGGGCTTGGAGCTTTGCTTCCGCCATCTCCTGCTCGCCGGCGGCCACCATCGCGGCGATGTGGAAGCCGCAGACAAAGGGCCAGACGCCGCCGTTGTGATAGTGGCCGGGCGGGTTGTAGATTTCATAACGCGGGTGCCAGTCGGGATCCGACGGCTGCATGAACGGGAAAAAACAAGGCGCCAACTCCAGCGCCAACTCGCCCTCCTCGCGCATCGCGTCGCAGTGCGCTTCGATCCAGGCGAGCATTTCCCGCGACCGCTCGCGATCCGCCAGGCCGGTGAGGATGGCGAGGCTGTTCCCTAGCAGGTCACAGCGCTTGTCCCGCAGCACTTTGTAAAACCAAAGGGCATAGGTGGCCTGGCCCTCGGTGACGAAACCTCTGCCGTCCTCGCGGTTCGCGTCGATCCGCAGGGCTTCGGCGCGCTCGTCCATGCCGAGGATTTTGCGATAGCCGTGCACGAGCGCGTTCACATACAGGCCGTGGCCGAGGACCCAATGTTCGTCCCGCCAGTCGCTGGTCGGTTGCTGGCCCACCAATTCCCGGTCGTCGATGGTCTGATAGTCCATCCATTGGAGCGCCTTTGTCGCCGCGTCTTCCAGGAAATCCTCGTCGCCGGTGAAGCGCCGGAACATTCCTAACACCAGAAGAAACAACGGCGTGGTATCGCTGGCTCCGCGGTCCTCCGGATCGTGTGCGAGCGAGGAGATCATCCCGCGCGGACTCTGGTTCAGGGCGAGGGTCGCCAGCACCCGGCGCAGCGAGTGGAGAAGCACTTCGTTTCCCGTAGCGAAGATGCCGAGGGCGGAAATGAGCAGGTCCCGGGTGTACGGCTCGGGATAGCCCCAGCCCGCCGTGCGCGGAAGACCGTCGCAGGGACCACGGCAATTGTGAAGAAGCACTTCAAGCGCGGCGGCTTTGGCTTCTTGGATGGACGCGTTCATTTCAGGAGGGGTGTTCGTTGAGAATTTCGATCAAACGCCGGGCGACGAGCCGGTAATCAAAGCGCTCCACCGCCCGCCGCCGTCCCGCCTCGCCCATCCGCTGCCGCAGGCCGGGGTCGTTGAGGAGCTGCTTCAAATGCCCGGCGATGTCCTGCGGACTGGCGCGGTAGTCCGCGACGCGCGGCTTGTCGAAAACCACCCGATGGTTCGGTTCGAAGCCGGACTCCGGTCCTAACACGGTCTCCGTGATGCGGATTTCCCGCGCCACGCCGGCGAGAAACGCCGTTTCCCCGTGGACCAACGTGTCGAGCATGGCCATCGCGCGGATGCCGATGACGGGCTTGCCGCAGGCCCCCGCCTCGACCTGCGGCATCCCGAATCCCTCCAGCCGCGAGGGCGCGGCATAGACGTCGCAGGCGGCGATCAGATAGGGCATGAGATTGCGGGACACCAAGTGCGTCTCGAAGCTGACGCGGTCAGAGATCCCGAGGCTGCGGGCCAGTTCGAGATCGAGATCGTTCTGCACGGTCGTCCGGTCCTGCGGCCAGACCTTGCAGACATAGCGCCACGGTGGCACTTCATCGCCCAACGTGGCGAGGGCTTCCATCACCTCGCGCCCGCCCTTGGACGCGGCATCGCCACCCACAGTTAGAACGAGCAGCTCCTCCGGTGAAACCCCGAGCCCGTCGCGCACCGCCCGGACTTCGGGGCTGTCCGCCGTCCTCGGAATGAAGCTGTCCGTGTCGCATCCGACCGGCAAGGTCACGGCGTGGTCTCCGCGGATGCCGTCCCTGACGAAGGTTTCCCGGACCCAATCCGACGGCACGAGGATGAGCGGCAGCGCGTCAAGAACGTCGCGGTAGTTGGCGACGTAGCCGTCTGCCAGAATCCATGGCACCGCGCGGATCCCGAAGCGCTGGGGATGCAGGACGATGTCCGGCACATCGCCCCAGAAACCCACGCCCACCACCACGTCCGGCTTGAACGTGCGGTAATACCATTCTTTTTCGAGGTCCGACTTGAGGTGGGCCGGCCGCGCGTCCACCCCGATTTCCAACAGCCCCTTGTAGAGAAGGTCCGCCTGGGTGGCCAGCCCGCCGGGAGCGGGAGGATAGTGATAGAGAATCAGGATTTTCATGGGGGGGAACTTCCGGAGCCGGGCTAACCGACGAAGCAATGGAAAGCCTCGCCACGCGTGACCGCGCGGGCTTCCCAGCTGTCGGGGCCGAATCCATAGACGTCGGTGATGATCGTGGACTTGCGGTCCCACAGCTCGTCGGATAGAGGGAACTGGAAGTCGGCGTCCTCACGGGGCCGGGGAGCGCCGCTTCCTTCCCGGTCGTCGTAGGCGAACTGCCAGAGTCTCGCGGCGCGGAGATCTCCTCTTTTCCATAGCACCCGGACTGCCCGGGAAACCTCCTCGTGCCGGCGGTGGCGGGTATATTCGCCGCGGGGAGCGTGGGTGATTAGAAGATCGAAGTCGCGTTCCGGCAGTAGTGACAGGATGGTTTCACGCACCAGCGAGGCGGCGAGCGGAGCCTGATCGGGACCGTCATCCAAATCGCCCATCACGCCTCGCGCGTTGAACCGGCCGAGGGCGGACAGGAATTTCGGAGCCCGCTCCGGATCGCTGCCGCGGCAGAGTGTCACGACGAAGGGATTCCACTCGGGATGACTTAGCAGAAGGCCTCCCGCCCACAGGGTTTCATCATCCGGATGGGCCACCACGACGGCGACACGACGAATTTTCTCGATAACGGATTCGACCATTTCGGCACAATCGCACGAATGGTTCCTTGATACAATATCTTTCGTTGCCTCGCAGGATCTAATGGCAAGAGCAGAGCCACTCGGGACTCTGGCAGGTGCCGCATTTCTTCACGTCATAGTGCAGCCGTGCGGTGATCGCTTTGGCGGACTTGTCCGGCTTGTATTGCAAAATCAGCCACTCGCCCGCCTTGGGCGCGGCGACGGTGAACCCGCTTTCGCTCTTGGTGACTTCGAGTTTCACGGGCTTGTCGCGGGTGCCTGCCGTGGCGGTGATGTCCTGCGCATCCACTTTCACGGGCTTCATGTCCTTGTCGAGAAGGGCGATGTGGAGCTTGCCGTCTTTTTGAACGACCTCGCCATGCATGCTTTCGTTGGTGCTGAATTCGACGATGCGTCCCTTGTTGGGTCCGAGTTCAGCTTCGCCATGGCCGAAGGCGAAGCTGGCGGTGAGGGCGAGGAGCAGTGTGGTCAATTTGGTTTTCATGTTGGTGATGGTTGGTTTCTATCGGGCGGCTGGAGCGTCCAGCCTGAGAGCATTTTCGGCCGCTTTTCTCCCTAGCAGGAAAAAGACGGCGGGGGTGACGACGAGGTCGAGGAGGGTGGAGGAAATCAACCCGCCGACGATGGCGACGGCGACGGGGTGGAGGATTTCCTTGCCGGGCTCGCCGGGGGCGAGCACCAGCGGAATGAGCGCGATGCCCGCGGCCAGCGCGGTCATGAGCACGGGCACCAGGCGCTCCTGCGTCCCGCGCGTGATCAGCGCGATGCCGAAAACCTCGCCTTCGTGGCGCATGAGGTGGAGGTAGTGGGAAATCATCATGATCCCGTTTCTAGCGGCCACGCCGCCCACGGCGATGAAGCCGACGAGGGTGGCGATGCTGATGTTGTCGATTTTCCACCAGGTGAAGGCGAGCGCGCCGGCGAGGGCGAGCGGCAGATTGAGCATGACCTGCAAGGCGAGTGACAGGCTGCGGAAATAGCCCGTTAGCAGCACCGCGATGACTCCGGCGATGATGGCGAAGAGGATGAGAATCCGCTGCGAAGCCTGCTGGCGGGCGAGGTATTCGCCCTCGAAGCGCAGCGTGTAGCCGTCGGGCAGTTTCACCTGTTCCGCGACCGCCCGCTGCCAGTTTTCCACCAGCGATTCGAGGTCGCGCTCGTCGGTGTTCGCGCCGATGACGATTCGGCGCTGGCCGTTCTCGCGGTTGATCACGTTCGGGCCGTTCACCTCGTGCACGTCCGCGACGAGGGAAAGCGGGAGATGGCGGCCGTCCGGCGTTTCTATCAAGAGTTCGCCGGTTTTCTCCGGCCAGGTGCGCCAGGATTCCGGCAGGCGCATCACGAGGTCCACGGTGGCCTCG